>JAKAJN010000019.1 GCA_021813725.1 bacterium
GCTTCACGCCGATAAACAGCATGTTGGTCTTGTCGATGAAATAGGCCCGATCGGCGAACCGATACGGCACCACGCCGCCGGTCTCGGCGCCTGGCGGCGTGAAGATATTGGCCGGCGGTTCATATAGCCCGATGACGGTCACGGGCTTTCCGGCAATCAACAGCGTCTTGCCGATCGGATCCACCCGGCCGAACAGGCGGCGGGCGTGTGAGTCGAGTATCACGGCGACGGCTGCTCCAGCCCGCTCCTCCGCCGGCGTGAACCAGCGGCCCACCGTGAGCTCGCCGCCCATCAGCTCCGTAAAGCCGGCATCGGCTCCGTAGACGGAGGTCATCTGCGTACGCGTGCCCTGGTAGTCGATGCGCCCCATGATCTGATTCCAGATGGCGCCGTACTTCACCTCGGGAAGACGATGGATGGCGGCCGCCTCCGCCGCGGACAGATCCGGACGGATGCGCACCCACTTGGGAAGCGCTTCGGGATTCAGCGGCTGCTGCGAGAAGACCTTCATCACGTAGAACGTCGTCGGCCCGGCCACCTCGAGCGTGTGCACGATCTGCTCACGGACGCCGCGCACGATGCTCGCCATCGTCATCACGGTGGCGACGCCGATCACGACGCCAAGCATCGTCAGCGCTGAGCGCAGCTTGTTGGCACGCAGGTTGTCGAACGCAATGGCGAGGTTCTCGTCGACCGTTGTGTGGCGCAGGAGTCGTTCGAGCAGCATGCGTCACTCCTGCCGCATGGCTGTGATCGGGTCAAGCATCGCGGCGCGTCGCGCCGGATAGACGCCGAAGAGGACGCCGACGCCCGCGCCGAGCAGCATTGCGACCGCGACCGACCATCCCGTGATGCGCGCCGGAAGCGGGGAGACGGCGGCGACGAGCGTCGCGAAGAGCCAGCCGCCCAGGACGCCGAGCACGCCGCCAAGGCTCGACAGCAGGATCGCCTCGGCGAGGAACTGCCGCTCGATGTCGCGGGCGCGGGCGCCGATCGCCTTGCGGATGCCGATCTCGCGCGTCCGCTCGCTCACGCTCATCAGCATGATGTTCATGATGACGATGCCGCCCACCACGATACCGATGCCGACCATGGCCGGAATGATGCTGAAGAGCACGCGCGTCAAGTTCTTCCAGAACGCCACGAGCGCCTCGGCCGTCTCCACGGAGAAGTTGCTCTCCTGGCCCGGCCGCAGGCGCCGCGCGACACGCAGCGCCTCCTCGGCGCGCGCCATGCCCGACGCGACGTCGGCCGCTTCGTACATCTTCACGCTGACGGTCGCGGTGAGACGGCGTCCGTACAGCATCTCATGGTAGCTCACGGGAAGCAGCACGAAGCCATCGAACGACTGGCCGAGCACCTTGCCCTTCGGCGAAGCGACGCCGATGATCTCGCAACGCTGGCCGGCCACGCGCACCGACTGTCCGACTGGCTCGAGCCCACGCTCGCCGAACAGCTTCTTCGCGATGTCGTGCCCCAGCACGCAAACGGGACGGCGCTGGAGCACGTCCACCTCCGAGATGCCGCGCCCGAGGGCAAACCGGTAATCCTGCACCATCTGGTAGTCGGGGGTGATGCCGAAGACGAGCGCGTCGCCCACCACCTGGTCGCGCCAGATCACGTCGCTCATCGGTGTCGGCCATCCGGAGGTGAGCGCCACCGCCTGCGCATCAGGCAGCGCCGCGCGCACCGCGTCGGCGTCGTCGGCCGTGACCCGCGGGCGGCGCGAGACGCGCTTCCAGCTCTCATCGTCGAACATGCCGATCTGCAGCGGCGTGCGGCGCACCTGAAAGGCGTTGGACCCCACGACGGCGCCGGCAATGTTCTCCTTCACGTATGCGTTCATTCCCTCGATGATCGCGACCACCGCGACGAGGAAGGCGACGGAGACGATGATGCCGAGCAGGGTGAAGAACGACCGCAGTTTGTTTGCGGTGACCTGTCCCACGGCCATGCCGAGCACATCGGCGGAGCGCAGCACGGGCTACTCCGGCAGCGCGCGCCGCATCGACCACCAGGCGGCGACAATGAGCACCGCGCCCGACCAGTAGGGCGCCGTGAAGGCGACGTGATCGAACACTGCACCGGCATACGCCGGGCCAAGGATCGCCGTGAGACTCGTGATGGCGCCATTGGCGCCAAACAGGAGTCCTTGCTCCTCGGCGGTACCGGCCTGCGAGATGAGACTCTGCAGGGTCGGCGTTACGAGGCCGGTGCCGAGTGCGAGCACGGCAATGGCCGGCGACAGCATCCAGCCGCTCGGAACCGCGGCGATCGCCGCAAAGCCGGCGACCATGATCAGCAGTCCGACGAGCAGCAGACTGCGGTCCGACACGCGCCCCGCGATGCGCCGGATGAGAAAACCCTGCACCACGGTGGACGTCACCCCGAGCACGGTGAAGACCACGGCATTCTGCGACGGCGTGAACTTGAAGCGGTCGAGTGTGTAGATCGCAAAGTTCGTCTGCAGTCCCATGTGCGCGAAGCGCGTGAGGAAGATGCCGAGGAAGAGCGCGCGCAGCCGCGGCGCGCTCGTCGCCTTGTGCAGCAACCGGAACGGGTTGAAGTCGCCGCCGTGCAGCGGACGCGGGCGGCGCAGTTCGGGAGCCAGGGATTCCGGGAGCACGAACCAGCCGAACGAGGCGGTCAACAGTGCGACGCCAGCCGACGCCCACGCGGGCGCCGAGAGACTGATCTTGGCGAGTGCGCCACCGATGGAGGGGCCGAGGATGAACCCCAGGCCGAACGCGGCACCGACCAGTCCGAAGTTCTTCGCGCGGTCCGCGGGGCCGGAGACGTCGGCGATGTACGCCTGCGCCGCGGTGAGGTTGCCACCCGTGAAGCCGGCCACGAGGCGCGAGACAAAGAAGATCCAGAGCGCGCCGCCGATGCCGAAGAATGCGTAGCCGATGGATGCGCCGAACATGCTCATCACGAGCACCGGGCGCCGTCCATGTCGGTCCGACAGGGCTCCCAGCAAGGGCGCGGCAAAGAACTGCGCCACGGAGAACGTCACCGCCAACAGGCCGATGGTGAGCGCGTCGGCGCTGTAGGGGCGCACGATATACGGCACCACCGGCATCATGATTCCGGCTCCCATGACGTCGAGCAGGATCGTGATGAAGATGAAGGTCAGGGCGCGCCGGCTCGTGCGAGGGGCAGGGGAGGACGCCATCCCGTCAAAACTACGGGGTCGCACGCACCGCGGCACCTGCGTCGACTCGCTGCTCGTCCCCCGCCCGTCCACCGTCTTCCGTCTCCCGTCTCCCGTCTCCCGTCTCCCGTCTTCCGTCTGCCGTCTACTCGTACCGCAGCGCCTCGACCGGGTCGAGCTTCGCCGCCCGCATGGCCGGGAGCATGCCGAACCCGACACCGGTGAGGATGGCGACGATCAGCGCCGCCACGACGCTGGCGATCGGCACCGACGCCGGAATGGACGGGAAGTTCGCCTTGATCAGCGCGGCCATGCCCGCGCCGATCAGCAGCCCGATCACCGCCCCAAGACTGGTCAGCGTGGAGGCCTCGACGAGGAACTGCCAGAGGATGGTGCCCCGGGTCGCGCCAAGCGCCTTGCGCACGCCGATCTCGCGGGTGCGTTCGGTCACCGAGATCATCATGATGGCCACGACACCCACGCCGCCGACCAGCAGGCCGACGGCCGAGAGCGCCAGGCCAACGACGAAGATGGCGCCGAAGAGCTGGTTGAAGACTTCGAGCATGCGCTCCATGCCGACGAGCGCGAAGTTGTTGGGCTGCGTGGGGTGCAGCCCGCGCCGGCCGCGCAGCAGCGCCGTCACCGCGTCCATCGCCTCCTCGCGCGTCACTTCCGGGCGGGGGCGCACCATGATGAGCATGTTGCGCCAGACGGGCATCCGTCGCCAGGCGGTCATCATCGGCACGACGGCGCGCGGCCGGTCCGGCCCGCGGCCATCCATCGCCTTGAGGAATCCGGCCTTGGTGTGGTACACGCCGATCACCGTCATTTGCATCGCGCCCACGGCGATCTGTTTGCCGATCGGATCGCTGTCGCCGAAGAGCTGGCTCTTGAGGGAATCGTTGATCACGATCACCGGCGCGGCGGCGTCGTGCTCGGACTCCGAGAACGACCGGCCTGGCGAGACGTCGGCGATGTCGGTCTTGATCCAGTCGGCGCTCTGCGCGTCGTAACCGACATTGCGGACGGTGCGGTTCCGGTAGGTCATGTCGCCCTGCCCGAACATCCACGCCATCGCGGAGCCGACTTCCCCCAGGCGGCGGATCGCCGTCCAGTCATCCAGCGTGATGCGCGGATTGCGCCGCTCGGGGCAGTTCTCGTCGGTGCCATCGCACGAGTTGAAGCCGACGCCGCGGCGCCGCACCTGGAAGGTGTTGGCGCCAAACTCCTCGAGATCCTGCTGGAAGCTCTGCCGGATGCCGTGAATCGTGGCGCCCATCGCCACCACGACGAACACGCCGACGGCGACGCCCGAGATGGTCAGCGTGGCCCGCACCTTGTTGGCGCGGATGGCGTCGAGGGCGATCACCACGCCCTCCAGCGACATCTTGACCTGGTCCCAGAAGCGCATCGTTACTCCTGGCGCAGCGCGGCGATCGGATCGAGCCGCGCCGCGCGGCTGGCCGGATAAACGCCGGCGACGATGCCGACGCCGGCGCCGAGGGCGAGCGCGGCGAAGATCGACCAGAGGGCGACCGCCGCCGGCAGCGGGGTCGTCGCCTGCACGAGCTTGGCGAGGCCGATGCCGCCGGCGATGCCAATCGCCGCGCCGATCACCGACAGCGTGGCCGCCTCGATGAGAAACTGCGACAGGATGTTGCCGCGCGTCGCGCCCAGCGCCTTGCGAATGCCGATCTCGCGTGTGCGCTCGGCGACGGCCACGAGCATGATGTTCATGATGACGAGCGCGCCGACGATGAGGCCGATGGCGGGTAGTGCCGTGCCGAACACGACCATCTTCGACTTCAGGCCGCGGAAGAACTCCATGGCGGAGTCCTGCGTCTCGAGCGCGAAGTTGTCGGCCTTGCCCGGCGGAAGGTGACGCACGCTGCGCATCGCCTCACGGGCCGTCTCGATCCCCTCGCCGACCAGTTCGAGGGACGGCGCCTGCACGAGGAGCGTCTCCGGATCTCCGCGCGGACGGAGGGCACGGTAGAGCGGCGTGGTGTACGGGACGATCGCAAGTCGGTCCATCGAGAAGCCGAACACCGTGCCCTGCTTTTCGATGGTGCCAATCACCTCGTAGGGACTGCCGGCGATCCGCAACTCGCGGCCAATCGGATCAAGACCGGGGAAGAAGTGCTCCGCGACCTCGGTGCCGATGACCACGACGCGCGACCCCGCCAGCACTTCCTGCTGGCTAAAGGCGCGCCCGAGCGTGATGCCGAACTTCTTGATGGTGAAGTAGTCCGCCTCGGTGGCCACCGCCTGTACCTGGCGTGGGCGCCCCTGGCCGCCGACTGCGTACAGGAAGTTCTCGTTGACGAGCGCGGCGTGTGAGCCGGGGGGAATGGTGCCGCGCACCAGTTCCACCTCGCTCATCGCGAGCCGCGGTCGGCGCATGTACTCGCGCCACTGCGCCTCGCTCTCGTTGGGCGTGAACTCCGGGCGCCGCCGCAGGTTGTACGTGTTCACGCCGATGATCTTGCCGGCGAAGTCGTTCTCGACGTAGTTGCCCATGCCCTCGACGATCGAAATGACCGCGATGAGGAACATCACGCCGATCATTACGCCAAGGAGCGTGAAGAAACTCTTGAGCTTCTGGACCCGGATGGTGTTCAGGGCCAGGCGGACGGCTTCGAGGAAGGGCACGGGCTATCTACGGGCGGGGAACCGGGTGGGTTTCGATTAGACGGTAGACGGTCGACGGTAGACGGTGGATGTGAAGCCAGATCGACCGTCGACCGTCTACCGTCTGCCTTCACCCTCCCCACACCGCTCCCTCACTCGTACCGCAGCGCATCCACCGGATCCAATCGCGATGCCCGCGCCGCCGGAAGCATGCCGAAGAGCACGCCCGTCACCGCGCTCGCGCCGAGTGCCGCCACGACAGCTGCCGGTGGCACGGAGGCGGCGATGGGGCTGTACTGGCGCACGAGCAGTGCCACCCCCCACCCGACGAACAGGCCGAGGGCGCCGCCGATGCCGGTCAGCGTCACCGCCTCGATCAGGAACTGCAGCAGGATGTTTGCGCGCGTCGCGCCAAGCGCCTTGCGCACCCCGATTTCGCGGGTGCGCTCCGTCACCGAGATCATCATGATGGCCACGACGCCGACGCCGCCCACGATCAGCCCCACCGCCGACAACGCGATCATCACCAGGAAGAACATCCCGAAGATCTTGTTGTAGGTGTCCATGATCTTGTCCTGCGTGATGATCGCGAAGTTCGACTCCCGCCCCGGGCGCAGGCCGCGGAGTCCGCGCAGGGTGGCCGTCACGTCGTCGATGAGCTCCGCCGGCTGGTAGCCCGCGCGCGGCTTCACCGCCAGGCCCATGTCGCGGATGCGCACATTCAGGTGCCGGCCGAGTGACTGGATGGGCATCACGACCTTTGCGCGGTCGCCGCCCCCCGACAGGAAGCTCGCGTTGTCGCGATAGACACCAATCACCGTGAACGGCGTGCCGTTCACCATGATCTCCTTGCCGATTGGGTCGGCCTCGCCGAACAGCCGCTCGCGGGTCACGGTGGTCAGCACCACCACGCGCGCCGCGCTGCGCGCCTCCTGGTCGGTGAACGCGCGTCCGTCCACCATCTCGGGCGCGCCGAGGATGCTCCAGTTGCCCGTGTACGACTCGATGGATGCCGACGGAAGGCTGCGATCACGGTAGCGCACCGCGCCGCCCCAGTACATTGCCGCGCCCACCGTCGCCGCTCCCTCGAGCCGGTTGAGCGCGTCCATCTCGGCGAAGGTGATGGGCGGGTTGGAGAGCCACTTGCAGGTGTCGCCCGTCCCGTCGCAGGCCTCGAAGGTGATCGGATACCGCTGCACGAAGAAGGTGGTCGGGCCGGTGGACTCGAGGTCGCGGGCCACGCTCTGGTTGATGCCGTGCACGGCCGCCGAGATGACGACCACGACGAAGACGCCGACGGCAATGCCGAGGATCGTGAGGCCGGCGCGCACGCGGTTGGCGCGCAGCGCTTCGAGGGCGATGCGAATACCCTCGAGGATCTGGGAGGTGCGGGCGGCGAGCCAGGTCACGCCTACTCCTGTCGCAGGGCGGCGATCGGGTCGAGCATCGAGGCGCGGCTGGCCGGATAGACGCCGCTGAGGATCCCGACACCGGCCCCCAGCGCGACACCGACCACCACCGACCAGGGGGCGACGCTGGCCGGGAGCGGACTGACGGCGGCAATCAGCTTGGCCAGCCCGACGCCCAGCGCAATGCCGAAGGCCGCGCCGACCGTGCTCAACGTCGCCGCCTCGACCAGGAACTGGCTCAGGATGTCGGCGCGCCGCGCGCCCAGCGCCTTGCGGATGCCGATCTCGCGCGTGCGCTCCGCGACCGCGACGAGCATGATGTTCATGATGACGATGGCGCCGACCACAAGTCCGATGGCCGGAAGCGCGATTCCGGCGAGCACCAGGTAGCGCTTGAGCTTGTTCCAGAACGCGAGTGCGCTTTCCGAGGTCTGCAGCGAGAAGTTGTCGGGTTGGGCCGGGCGCAGCTTGTGCCGCACGCGCATCACCTGCCGCACGCGCTCCTGCGTCTCCGTCATCTGTGCCGCCGAGGGCACCTGGATGATGACGGCGTCGACGATGGACGGGACGACATTCAGCTGGCGGCGCACCGGCGACTGCCACGGCGCGAAGACCTGGTTGTCGAACGACAGGCCGAACGCGCTGCCCTGCGTCTCCAGGACGCCGATGACGGTATAGGGGAGTCCGCCCATTCGCAGTTCGCGGCCGATCGGGTTGAGCCCCGGGAAGAGGCGCTTCACGACGTCGGGACCGACGATCACGACCGGCGTCCCCATCTCCAGCTCCTGCGGCGTGAACTCGCGTCCCTCGGTGACGACGAACTTGCGGATGGCGAAGAAGTCGCCCTCGATGGCGCTGATCTGCGCGTTGCGCGGGCCGCCCGAGTAGCGCGACGACACGGGGAGAGTGTTGTCGCTGACGACGGCCCACCGGGTGCCGGCCGGGAGCGCCTCGACGACGGGCGCCACGTCGTCGTGGTACAGCCGTGGCCGCCGGCGATACGACTCCCAGACCGACGGGTCCACGTCGCCCATGTTGATGTTGGGGCGGTGGCGCAACTCGAACGAGTTGACCCCGATGAGCTTGCCGATCAGGTCCTGCTCCATGTATCGCCCCATCCCCTCGACGATCGAGACGACGGCGATGAGGAACATCACCCCGATGCAGACGCCGAGCAGGGTGAAGAAGCTCTTCAGTTTCTGCGCCCGGATGGTGGCCAGGGCGAGGCGGATGGATTCGATGAAGAGCATGCAGTCCCTACGCCGACGTTTGGGCGGAGGTTTCTGGGACGATGGGGGCTTGGGCGCTCAGACGGGGGGTGCGATGGGGATCCGCGATGACGATCACGATGGTGAATCACGGCCGTTCGCCCGTACGCAAAGGGCGGCCCCTTTGGTGGGCCGCCCTTCCAGCGCACTCGACATCGCGACTCGTGATCGTGAATCCCAATCCGAGGTCCCGATCGCCAATCAGTGTTGCTTCGCCGCGATGATCTGCTCGTTCTCCCGCACAAAATGCTCGCGGCGCGTGTCGCTGGACACCTGGCCGTCGTGCAGCGCGACCACGCGCCGCGCGTGCGCGGCGATGTCCGCTTCGTGCGTGACCATGATGACGGTCTGGCCCTGGTCAGCGAGTTCCTCGAACACCTTCATGATTTCCGCGGACGTCGTCGAATCGAGGTTGCCGGTCGGCTCGTCGGCGAGCAGGATGGACGGGTTGTTCACCAGGGCGCGCGCGATGGCGACGCGCTGGCGCTGGCCGCCCGACAGTTCGTTGGGCTTGTGGTGCATGCGGCTCGTCAACTGCACCCGTTCGAGCGCGTAGGCGGCCGTCTCGCGCCGCTGCTTGGCCGACATGCCGGCGTAGACCAGCGGGAGCTCGACGTTGTGCAACGCCGTGGCGCGCGGGAGCAGGTTGAAGGTCTGGAAGACGAACCCGATCTCCTTGTTGCGGATGCGCGCCAGCTCATCGTCCTTCATGGACGAGACGAGCGTGCCGTTCAGCCAGTACTCGCCCCCCGTCGGGGTGTCGAGGCAACCAACAATGTTCATCAGCGTGGACTTGCCCGAACCCGACGGTCCCATGATGGCGACGTACTCGTTGCGCCGAATGGCGACGTCCACGCCGCGCAGGGCGCGCACGATCTCGCCGCCCATGTCGTATTCGCGCTTGATGCCGCGCGTCACGATGACCCAGTCGCGGCTCGGGGTCACCCCGGCCTGCGAGGTGACCGCCTGGCGCTCCGCCGTGGTGCTCAGCGGCGCTTCTGCGTGCGTGGTGTCGCTCACGACTTCTTCTCCCCGGGCTTCTGCACCGGCTGCTTGGCTTCGCGCACGATGGCGCCATCCTTGAGCTCGCGGATGGCCTGGTAGGTGCCGCCCACGATGCGTTCGTCCGCTTTCACGCCGGACAGGACCTCGAAGTACTTCTCGCCGGCGATCCCTACCTTTACGGGCCGGAAGGTGACTTTGTTGGTGCCGTCCACGACGAACACCCCCTCGACGTCCTTCTTGCCGACCTGCTTCACGGGCGCCTTGCTGCTCGGCACGGAGTCGGTGTTCTTGAGCTCCTCGTTCTCCCGGACCGTGAGCGCGATGATCGGAATTGCGAGCACCTGCGTGCGCGTGTCGGTGATCACCTTGGCGGTGGCCGAGAAGTCCTGCCGCGTGTCAGCCGGCGGGTTGACGAGGCGGATCTTGACCTCGTAGTCGATGGCTTGGTCGCCGGTCGTGGTCGTGGTGCCGCGCACGGAACTCTGCGAGATCTCGGCGACACGTCCGATGAACGTCGTGTCGGGGAACGCGTCAATCTGAATGACCGCCGAGTCGCCCAGCGAGATGCGCGACACGTCGGTCTCGTCCACCTTCACCTTGGTCTCCAGCACGCTCATGTCGGCAATCGTCATTAGCGTCGCGGCGTCCTTGTTGAACGTGCCCTGGACCGCCGTCTCGCCATTCTCGACGTTGAGGCGCGTGACCCGCCCCGACATGGGCGCGTAGATGTTGGTGCGCGACAGCTGCCAGCGCGCGTCCTTGAGCGACGCCTCGGCCTGTTTCACCGACTCGTGCGCCGCTTCATAGAGCGCCTGGCTGACTTCCATGCTCGTCTTGAGCTGTTCCAGCTGTTCGTCGCTGATCAAGGTGGCGTTGCTCTTCTTGATCTCGGCGGAGCGCTGGTAGTTCTTCGTCGCCTGAGAGAGGTTGGCGTTGGCCTGGGCCAGTCCCGCGCGGGCATTGGCAAGCGCGGCTTCGGCGCGCTGCACCTGGCTCTCGAACTGCTGCGGGTCGATCTGCAGCACCAGCTGCCCCTTCTTCACCATGTCGCCCATCTTGACGTTGAGCGCGACGATCTTGCCGGTGATGTCGGCGGAGAGGTCCACCTTGGTGCGCGGGGTCACCTGGCCGCTGGCGGTGACCGACGCCACGAGATCGCGCTTCTGCACGTTCTCGATGCGCACTTCGGTCCCCTTCTTCTTCGACTTCGTGAACTGCAGGTAGCCGATGGCGCCCACGGCCACGACGCCGACGCCGATGACAATCCACTTGGTACGCTTGGTCATGGTCTGTCTCTGTTAGCGGAGGGGACGGCCCACCGCGTTCTCGAGCGCGGCCCAGGCACGGTGATAATCATAGATGGCGCCGATCCGGTCGGTCGACGCCCGCTCATAGTCATTGCGGGCCTGGACCAGCTCGACGAAGGAACTGACGCCCACGCGGTAGCGCTCCTGCGCCAACGTGAGGGCCTCCTGCGCCGCCGACGCATTCTGCTCCTGCAACCCGACCGTACGATACGCCGCCTGCAGCGAGGTCCAGGCCGAAGTGACATCGGCGGTGAGCTGCAGCTCCTGCTTGCGCACGTCGTAGCGCGCGTTGTCGCGCGCGATCTGTGCCTCCTGCAGGCGCTGTTCGCGCCCGAACTTGTCGAAGAGCGGCAGCGAGACGGTGAGCGACAGATTGTACGGGCTCGACGTAAAGTCGAACGGGAAGGTCTTGTTGCCGTCACGAACGGCCTGCGCGGCGGCCGGCGTCCACGTCATTGCGCTGCACTTGGCGCCGATCGAGCTGAGCCCGGCGCCCTTGCGAATGGAGTCGGTGGTGAAGCAGCCGGCTTGACTGCCGAGCATCTGGTTCTGCGCCTGCGCCACCAGATAGTCGGCGTTCTTGTACTGCGTGGTGTAGCCGCCGAGCTGTGCGCCCAGCGATACGGTGGGGGTGTAGGCCCCGCGTGCCGAACGCACGCCCTGGGCCGCGGCACTCTGTCGCGACTGGTAGCCCTGCAGCGTCGGGTTGTTCTTGCGCGCGACATCGAGCAGTTGGCTGATCTCGAAGGCCGGCGCGGCAACCGACGTCATTGGGACGAGCGTCACCGGGCCGGAGCGTGCGACGCCGAGCTGCTGGAAGAGCTTGAGCTGGTCCACCTCGGCGGTGTTTCGCGCCCGCAGCGCGGTCACCTGCTGTTGGCCGACGGCCACCTCGGCGCGCTTGACGTCGAGCGACGTGCCGGAGCCCACGCCGACTTTCGCCCTGGCGAGATCGAGGTCGAGCTGGACCTTCTTGAGCAGCGAGTCCTGCAGTTCCGCGTTCGCGCCGCTCTGCAGTGCGGTCAGAAACTGATTGACCACCGCTGCGCGCAGCGCGACATCGGCCGCGGCGACATCGGCTTCGGCCGCGTCCACGTTGGCGCGGGCCCGACGCACTTCGGTCATCGTCGAGGCGGAGAAGCGGGCGTTGAAGTTCAGTCCCCAGTTGCTCGAGATGATGTCGGACGTCGCACCGAAGGCCACGCCGCCGAAGAACTCCTGCTTGCCCTGACGATAGCCGGTGCCGAACGACGCATCGGCGCCGGGCAGGAACGCGCCATAGGCCGAGCGCAGGGCGAGTGCGGCGCGCGTGCGCGTACTGAGCTGCTGCTGATAGACGGGATTGTTCTTCTTCGCGATCCCGATGGCGTCATCCAGAGTCAGCGTGGCCGGTGCCGCCTGGGCGGCGGCCGATAGGGCGACTCCCGAAACGACGAGGGCGGTCAGAATTTGACGCATGTCCAAGGCATCCAATTGTTGGGTCCGTCAGGCCGTACGGCGTTGCGGCGAAGGGAGTTTCAGGGCACGAGACATGACCAGCGGTCCGGCGTCGGGCCCCTGGTCGGATGCAGATGAGGCATCGCGCGCTATCTCGCGGTGGATCGCGGCGCGTCGTCGCGCAGCGCGACGAGTTGACGAGCCGGAATGACGACCTTGAGCAGTCGGCCGGCGCCGTCCACCCAGACTTCGCGAACCAGGCCACTGCCGCCTTCCCGGATCACGTACTTGCGCGCCGGAATGGCCTGCAGTGCGATGGAGACGCGGTCGTCACCTGCGTCTTCGATGGCGAGCGTCACGAGCACGCCGCGTGACGGCACGACCGCAGAGACGGCGCCCGCGCCGCGGGCCACGACGAATTCCAGCGGGTGCAGCACGTCGTCCTCGACGATGAGCGTGCCCGGCGGCAGCAGCAACTCGCGTGCGGACTCTCCGGTGGCACGCACCGAACGGGCGCTGTAGCGCCGCCCTGAGACCTCGGCTCGATAGCTCTCGCTCACCCGGCCGTCGTCGGTGGACTTGGACTGGAACCGGACGGGGAGGCCGGTGGAGTCGGCGCTGAGGTCCACCGTCAGGCGGTGCGAGCCCATCACGACGATGCCGCGCGTCAGCGTTTCGTACGCGCCGGCGGTGGTGGGGACGTGGCGGATCGAAAAGTCCTCGCGGCCAATGCGATTGCCGGCGCGCGTGATGGTCAGGCTGCCGTCGTCGACGACGGTGGTCTGCGCCAGTGCCGCGCGCGCGGCAACGAGCAGGGCGAGGAGGAGCGGAGCGTGCTTCATGGCCAATCCATAAAACTAGACTGACGATTCGTACCCTGCACGTGGTCGGGGGGTGCCTGCCGGATCGCCGCAGGGACGTCCGCGGGGTATTATCCTCGCCAGTGACCTCGTTGATTGCCCCGAAGCGCGCCGGTGGCAGGGCGGTGTTTGCCTCCCTGCCTCGCTGGGCGTGGATGCCATCGGCGGCGGCGGTGGTGCTGACGGCGGCGGCGTGGATTCGCACGCAAGCGCCGGTCTGGCTGTGGCTGTGCGGCCTGTTCGTCCTCGTGGCCATCCCCGCGCTCGGCCGGCGCAGTCGGCGCGGACGCGAGGCGGTATTCCTGGCGATGGCCGTGCTGTTCGTGGCCGACGGCATCTGGGCGCGCACGGAGCGCGTGCGGCGAGAGGCCAATTGGCCGGCGTGGAGCCAGCGCGCGGCCGACCGGGCCACTGAAGAATTCGCCTCGCGCATCGAGAAGGCGGCGGTGCAGCTGAAGGCAGCGGCGACGACGGCCGCGTCATCGGCGGTGGCGGACAGTGGCGCCGCCGCATGGGCGACGCTGCAGTCGCTGGTGCGCGGCCACCCCGATCGTGCGGTGCTGCGGGCGCGTCGTGGGCACCCGGAGATCTGGGCGGGCCGCATCTACCTGCCCATCGACTCGCTTCCCGGCACGCACGGCGTGATGGCGACGCCGTTCTACCTCGCGCTCTACGTCGCCGCATCGCAGGGCGACGTGACCGCCATCGCCACGACCCTGCTGCACGCCGAGCCGCCGGCGGACAACCTCTCCACACCGCTCGATTCGCACGGGACGCGGCCGCCCGGGATCGCCGGGTACGCCTTCGGGACGGCCGACGTGGCGGGACCGGTGGTGCGACGCGTCGTGGTGGACGGCGATGCCGTGCTCGCCGTGCGCGCCATCGTTGCGCCGCCCGAAGTGGTGGCGCTCGAAATGACGGAGCGTGCCATCCTGCGGAGCGGCGCGCTGCTCGCCTTGCTCGCGCTCTTGTTCATCGCGACGGCGTGGCGGCGCGAGCATCCGGTGCGCACCCGGCTGGCGACGATCGCGACCGTCGCAGTCGCGGTCGCGGTGCTGCCACTCGGCGCGTACTCCAATTACTCGCGGTGGTTCGACGCCGGTCTCTACTGGGCACCGACGCTTGGGCCGCTCACGGCCAATGTCGCGGCCTTGGCGATGGTCGGTGCGCTCGCCTTGATGGCCCTATTCGCGACGCAGCGGCAGCGGCGTTCGCGGCGCGGTCGCTGGGTGTGGGCGGCGGTGCTCGTGATCGTCGCCTCGGTGGGGCCCTTCTTCCTGCGCGATGTGGCGCGCGGCATCCGCGTGCCGACTGGCGGCATGACCACGGCCCTGTGGCTGGCCTGGGAGCTGTCGGTCTTCCTGGCTGCCTTCGCCGTCTTGCTGCTCGGTGTCACCGCGGGGCAGGCGGCAATCGGAGGTCGCCGCGGTCTGCCGGCCTGGCTCGCGCCGGTGCTGGCCAGTGCGTCGGCGCTGATGGCGCCAGCGCTGCTCGAGGCACCGGCGCGACTCCCTGGCTGGTACCCGGTGCTGTGGATCGCGGCGATCGCGGCACTGGCGACAGCGCGGCGGGCTCGGCGCGCGGTGCTGCGCACGGCGTTCGTGGCGGCGTGCGGTGCGACGACGCTCGTCTGGGCGGCGGCGGTGCGAGAACGCGTGCAGCTCGCGGAGCGTGACGTGGCTGGCCTTGGCGTGGCCGACCCCGATGCGGCCGCGCTCCTCCAGCGGCTCGCCGCTGACTTGATGCAGGATCCGCCGGTGCCGAACCGCGCCGGCCTGCTCGCGCGGTACGCCGCCACGGAGTTGGGCGCGGCCGGATTCCCCGCTGAGCTGACCTCGTGGGACTCGCTAGGCCGGCCGGTGGCTGACCTCCGGGTGGCGATGGCGGCCGGTCTCACGACCGGACTCGAGACGTTTGCCGCGGAGGCGCGGCGGGTGCGCGAACCGGTCCTGCGGCAGACCATCGCCGCCCCCGTGACGCAGCTCGTGCTGGCGGTGCCGCACGCCGGCGGGGCGGTGACGACCGTGGTTATCTCACCGCGCACCAAGCTGGTGCCCGCCGATCCGTTCACGGCGCTGATCGGGCTGGGGCAGCCGCCGTCGGCCGAGCCGCCGTACACGCTGCAGGAGGGCGACACGCACGAGTCGAGTGCCGGCGTCCAGCGCTGGGTGCGCCGCGGCGACGAGTTGCACGGCGATTGGATGGTGCCGGTCGGCGATGCGGGTGCGTCGCGCATCCACGCGCGCGTGGACCTGCGCGGTGTCGAGGTGCTCGCGCCGCGCGGCGCGCTGCTGGTGATGGTTGACCTGCTGCTGGTGCTGTGCATCTGGGGCCTGCTCTTCGCGGCGGAGGGGACGGGACTGCGCTGGCTGCGCGCCTACGCACGTGGGTGGCCGCGCAGCTATCGCCTGCGGCTGTCGCTGGCGCTCTTCGCGTTCTTCGTGCTGCCGGCCGGCGGATTTGCGGCGTGGAGCTATCGGCGACTGCAGGCCGACGACCGACAAAGTCGCGACCTGCTGGTACGCGAGACACTGCGCGGCGTCGCAGCATCGTCGGACAGTGTGCAACTGGGGGAGGCGGCGGCACGCTTCGACACGCCGCTCCTGCTGTATGCCGACGGGTTGTTGCTCGGGACGAGCGATCCGCTGTATGACGTGCTTGCTCCGGTGGGTCGGATGCTCCCGCCGGAGGTGGTGCGCGCACTGGGCGACAATGACGACTTGCTCGCCGGCATGGACGAGAAGGTGGGCGACAACGCCGTGCGCTTCGGGTACCGGGCCGCGATCGATCCGAACGGAGTCCGTCTGGTGCTGTCCGCGCCGGCGCGCAGCGACGAGTTGGCGCTCGATCGTCGTCGCCGCGACGTGACCGTGCTGGTGCTTGTGGTGACCGCGCTGGGCGCGCTCGCCGCCTTCTGGCTCAGCGGATTGGCGGCGCGAACCTTCGCACGTCCCATTGACGCGCTGCGGCGCGGCGCGCTCGCCGTGGCGGGGGGCGTGCGCGAGCCGCTGCCGGAGGGACGACCGCCGGTGGAGTTCGAACCCGTCTTCGACGCGTTCCGTCAAATGGCGTCGGATCTAGGCGCAAGCCGCGACGCGCTCGAGGCGGCAGAGCGGCGCCTCGCGGCGGTGCTGCGCGACGTGGCGAGCGGCGTAGTGGCTGTGGACGCCGACGGCCGCATTTCAATGATCAACCCGCGTGCCGTCGCCCTGCTCCCCGCGGGTGCCGTGCCGGGGGCCGTCGCCGATGACGTGCTCGACACGCCGCTCGCCGAGCGCCTGCGCCGATTCCTCTCGGGAATGGCGGAGCAGGAGGAGTTCGACATTGAACGCCCGGGCGGGGTGCAACTGCACGCCCGCATGACGCGCCTGCTGCGCGGCGCGCGCGGCGCGGTGGTGACGCTCGATGACCTGAGCGAACTCGCGCGCGCCCAACGCGTGCTCGCGTGGGGCGAGATGGCGCGCCAGGTGGCGCACGAGATCAAGAATCCGCTCACGCCCATGCGCCTCGGCATGCAGCACCTGCGTCGGGCGCGACGCGACGCGCGCGTGGACTTCGACGAGGTGCTCGACGAGAACGTCGCCCGGATGCTGGCCGAGATCGACCGCCTTGACGAGATTGCGCGCGCGTTCAGCCGCTACGGCATGCTGCCGGAGGAACAGGCGCCCGCCGGGGCGGTTGATGTGGCGGCGATCGTGATGGACGTGGTGCGGCTCGAGCAACTCGGCGCCGGCGAGGTGGGGTGGCATGTGGACGGTGCATCGTCCTCGGTGATGGCGCTGGCGCGCGAGGCCGAATTGCGCGAGGCCCTGCTGAACGTGCTCGAGAATGCGCGACACGCGGGGGCGCGACGCGTGCAGGTGTCGCTGGGCAAGGGCGAAGGGGCCGTGCGCATCGTCGTGCGCGACGACGGACACGGCATCCCGCCCGATGTGCTGCCGCGGATCTTCGAGCCGCACTTCTCCACGCGCACCAGCGGGAGTGGACTCGGGTTGGCCATCAGCCGGCGACTCATTGAGGGTTGGGGGGGCGGCATCGAGGTGGTGAGCGCCGCGGGCGAGGGAACCGTGGTGACGATTCGGCTGGTCGGTCGCGCGTCGGCCTGACACATTTCACTGTCCATGAACGAACTCGCCGCTTCTCCGCCCCAAGCGCGACTGAAGGGGATTCCGGCGCACCTCGACCGCTGGGAGCTTCCACCCGGCTGGCGTTGGGGCGACGAGGGGGTGGCCACGCCGCATCGGCACGCGATGCAGGTGATCGACGCATTCGATCGGTCGCTTGCCCTGGTGACCGTGCCCGACCCGGCGCACGAGAGCTGGCTGTTCGCCGAAGCGCGGCAGTTGGCACATCGCAATCACCCCAACATCCCGACGACGTACCACTACTGGCGCTGGTATCGCGAGAGTCGGCGCGGTCCGGGTTACCTGCGTCGCTGGGTCACCGGCGAGACCGTCGGGGCGCGCCTGCGCCGCATTGGGACGGAGACCGTGCCGTACATGCTACGCGTGCTGCGCGCCGCGGGTTCGGCACTCGCCTATCTGCATGACGCCGGGGCGACGCACGGCGCCATGTCACCCGACAACATCTACACGACGCCCGCGGGGCGACTCTATCTGCTCGGCTGGCAGTGGGCCGTGTCGCCGGAGGAGCGTCCGGCGGGGCTGCGCCCGGATCCGAAGTGGGTTCCGACGCCCAACGAACTGGCGACGGGAGCCTGGCAGCCAACGCCGGCGAGCGATCAATGGCAACTCGGCGCGGTTTGCTTCGCCATCCTTGCCGGCGAACTTCCGCCGCGCGATGGTGTGCCGCCGATCCGCTTCGTCCGCCCCGAGGTGCCGGCGAGTGTGGCCGACCTCATCGACCGCGCGCTCGCGCCTGAGCCCGGCGACCGGTTCTTCAACCTCGCGGCGATGTTGCGGCAGATCGAGCGCATCTCCGGCACGGGCACGCCGCTGCTCGTCGGCGTGGACCAGTCGTCGGGTGAGTATCGCGCGGTGTCCGAGGAGGACCGCCTGCGCTGGGCGACTGGCGACGACTACGAAGTGCTGGCTTCGCTCGGCACCGGCCAATTTGGTTCGGTCTGGCGCGTGCGCGACCTCTCGCTCGAGCGCGAAGTGGCGCTGAAGATGTTGCACCCCAACATCGCGCGAAACGAGGACGCGGTGGCGCGATTCCGCCGCGAAGCGCGATTGGCGGCCCAGCTCAAGCATCCGGCGATCGTCCCCATCTATTCCTGGGACTCCAAGGGCGACGTGTCGTGGTACATCATGGAGGTGCAGGAGGAAGGGTCGGTGGCCGACCTCGTGGCGCGGCAGGGGCCGCGTACGATCGGCGAGATTGCGCCGCGCGTGGACGCCATCCTCGACGGACTCGCCCAGGCGCACGCCAACGGCATCATCCATCGCGACATCAAGCCCGAGAACATCCTCATCGACCGGTACCGCCAATGGCGGCTGTCCGACTTCGGCATCGCCAACGCGCTGGGCGACGACAAGATGGGTGCGTCGGGAACGCCAGCCTTCGCCGCGCCCGAACAGTTGCTCGGGGAGCCGCAGGGCGTTGCGGCCGACCTGTTCGCCGTGGCGGGAATTGTGGTGTTTGCACTCACTGGCCGTCTGCCATTCGGTGGTGGCGACGCCCGGGCGATTCTGGCGCAGCAACTTTCGGGGAAGGTGGACTTGACCGACTTTCCACCCGAGTTGGCCGAGTGGCTGGCAAAAGGGCTCTCCGCCGACCCCGAACGCCGATTCCGCGATGCCGCGACGATGCGCTCCGCGTGGCGTGCGCTCACGCGCGAACTGGCGCGTCAGGAGCGCCGGGCCACGCGCTGGACGCGTTGGTGGCTGGCGACGCGGCGCTTTTTCCGTCTGCGGCGTCGCTAGGCCGAGCCGCGCACGGTCTTCACGTTCACGAACGACCGCAACCCCTCACGCGCGAGCTCGCGCCCCACACCGCTCGCCTTCACGCCGCCGAACGGGAAGCGCGGGTCGCTGGCCACGAGGGCGTTGATGAACACCGAGCCGCTCTCGATCTCGGCGGCGAAACGGCGTGCCTCGCCTGCGTCGGTCGTCCAGACGGAGGCGCCGAGTCCGAATGCGGAGTCGTTGGCGACGGCGAGCGCCTCGTCCGCGCTGGCGACGCGGAAGAGCGGCGCCACGGGACCAAAGACTTCCTCGCGCGCGGCGGCCGAGTCGCGCGGCACATCGACCAGCACCGTGGGCGGATAGTAGTGCCCGGGGCCGGCCGGGACCGTGCCGCCGCAGAGGGCGCGCGCTCCGGCGGCAAGCGTGCGGCGCACCTGGTCGTCCACCTCGGCGCGAATAGTCGCGGTGGCAAGTGGGCCGATATCGGTGGCGTCGAGCAAGGGATCGCCGACCTGCATCGCGTGCATGTGCGCCGTGAAGCGCTCGGCGAAGGCGTCGAATACGTCGGTGTGGACGATGAAGCGCTTGGCGGCGATGCACGACTGACCGTTGTTGATGCAGCGAGCGCGGGCGGCGGTCAGCGCCGCCGTCTCCACGTCCGCGCTGGCCAGGACGATGAACGGGTCGCTGCCGCCGAGTTCGAGGACGCACGGTTTGATGGCGCGCCCCGCGCGCGCGCCGACGTCGCGCCCGGCGCCCTCGGAGCCGGTGAGCGTGATCGCCGCGACGCGCGGGTCAGCGATGAGGCCTCCAGCGCGCGAGGAGGTGATGAGCAGGGTCGTGAACGCGCCCTCGCGTGCACCGGCGGTGGTGAAGAGTCGCTCGATGGCGAGCGCGCACTGCGGCACGTTGGACGCATGCTTGAGCAGCACCACGTTGCCGGCGGCGAGCGCCGGAGCGGCGGCGCGAATGGCCTGCCAGTACGGGAAGTTCCACGGCATGATCGCGAGCAGCACGCCGAGTGGCCGGAAATGCACCGCACCGTCCTCGTGGCCGTCGCGACGCACGCGTTCGGCGGCCAGCATCGCCGGCGCCTCGTCAGCGTAGTAACGACAGGCGCCGGCGCACTTGGCCACCTCCTGACGGGCGGCTTCGATGGGCTTGCCCATCTCGAGCGTGGCCAGTCGTGCGAGCGACTCGCGCTCGGCATCGAGCAAGTCGGCAACGCGACGCAGCATCGCCGTGCGCTGCGCGAGTGGTGTGTCGCGCCAGGCGCGCGTAGCACGCGCGGCGCGCGAGACAAGGCGTTCGAGTTCTTCGTCGGTATGGTCGGCGATGGTGGCGAGCACGTCGCCCGTAGCGGGATTCACGCTGGATTGCGGCATATGGGCACGATGCACGGCGCGGGTGACGAGCGCCAGTCTCATCCATAGGGAGCCGCGCGCGGCGCCGGTCGCGTTTGAGCGCTGGGTGCGCGCGATTAACTTGAGCCAGCCCTAGCCCCCTCGTCGATGCCGCCACGCCCCGCCGCCGCCGTCCCGTTCATCGTTCGCCGCTCTGCCGTCGCCGGACGCGGCGCCTTCGCACGGCGCGACATCAAGAAGGGTGAGCGCCTCATCGAGTATCTCGGCGAGCGCATTTCCCACGCCACGGCGGACGCGCGCTATGAGGACGAGACGATGCGGTCGCACCACACGTTCCTCTTCTCGGTCTCGCGGCGCACGGTGATTGACGCCTCGGTGGGCGGCAACGACGCCCGCTTCATCAATCACTCGTGCGATCCCAACTGCGAGGCGGTCATCGAGCGTAGTCGCGTCTTCATCTACGCGAGACGCCCCATCGCGGCGGGCGAGGAACTGTTCTACGACTACGCCTACGAGCGTGACGGGACCGAGACGTCGGAGGACGAGGCCCGCTATGCCTGCCGCTGCGGGACAGCGCGGTGTCGCGGGACGATCCTCGCGCCGCGCAAGCCCGACCATCGCCTCCCGCATCATGCCGTCGCGCGGCACACCGACAAGCACCGCGGCGCCTGACGCGCGCGGTCAGTTGGCGGCCTGCACCTCGTCGAGGCGGCTGATGTCGAGCGACATCACCCCCGCTGCATCGGGCGGGTTGAAGATGTTGGTGAACGTGCTGTCCCACAGGATCTGATCGGGCTTGTACGACGTGCGGGCGTGCACCGTGGTGGCAAACGTGTCGTCCGTCCCGGAGAGCAGGAGCAGCATCTCGGCGTCCTTCTCGCGCAGAGCCGCCCCGTCGAGCCCCCACAGCGGGCTGGCCGGCGTGATGGGGTGGACGATGGTCCAGGCGAGCGGGAAGAAGGTCACCTCGGCGCGGTCGAGTGCGAGCGGCCGGAAGCGGCGCACGGCAACGCCGCTCGAATTGTCCACGAACGAGAACGCGAGTGACGCCTTGAGCTCGATCAGCTCGTTCTTGCGCCGGTTGGCCATGCGAATCATCAGTGCCTTGCCGCCCTTGAATGGCGCAACCACGGCGCGGCGACTGAAGGTGACCTGCGCACTGGGACGGGCGAAGCGGGCAAAGAAGAGACCGGTGATCAGCGCCTGCGCGAGCACGCCGACCAGCGCCTCGACGGTCATGATCAGGTGCGGCAGCAGCCCGGACGGGCTGATGTTGCCGTAGCCGATGGTGGCGAACGTCTCGACGGAGAAGAAGAATGCGCGCCCGAAGAGTCCGCCCATCGTCACGGGGTCCGGACCGTGAATGGCGGCTACGCCGCACGCCAGGTAGGCAAGCGCGAACGCGACGTTGATGCCGAGGTAGATGAGGACGACCCACCCGAAGAAGGCGGGCCAGCGGAGGGTGAGGGCGCTGTGGTAGAGACTGACGACTTCGGTCCACGGCAGGCCGACGCGCCGGACGTTGAAGGACCCGTCCGGGTTGAGCAGTCGACGGCCACTGGCCGACGACACGACGGCGCCAAAGCCGAGGTCGCCCTTTTCCTCCGGGCCTTTCGCCGAGGGGACGGCGGCGTAGTTCATGGTCTCCATGGGGTGCTAACTTAGGGAAACGCCACGCGCGCCGCTTGCGTAGGGGACGGACGTCCCCTCCACCTTCCGGATCATGCTGTCAGCCTGCCTCGCCATTCTCACCGCCGTCGCCACGCTCTCCGGGCGGCCGCCGGATTCGATTGTGTACAACGGACGGCGCGGTGAGGTGGCGGTGGCGCCGCCACGCATCGACGCGACGGTCGCCGTGGACGGCGCCCTCACCGAGTCCGTCTGGGCGCGGGCCGCCGTGCTGACGGGCTTCTCGCAGTTCTCGCCGAAGGACGGCATCGCAGCGCTGGACAGCACGGAGGTGCTGGTCTGGTACTCGGCCACGGCCATCCACTTCGGCGTGCGCGCCTACGAGTCCCACGGGGAGGTGCGCGCCACGCTTGCCGAGCGAGACAAGATTCAGAATGACGACTATGTGCAGCTGCTGCTCGGAACGTTCAATGACGGTCGACAGGCAACCGTAATCATGGTGAACCCGCTGGGCGTGCAGGCCGACGGCGTGCTCAAGGAAGCCGGCCAGCTCGCCGCCAGCAGTTTCATGGATCGGGTGCAGGTGCGCGAGAGCGTGGACCTCAGCCCCGACTTCGTCTTTCAGTCGAAGGGGCGCACGACCGCATGGGGCTACGAGGTGGAGGTGCGGATTCCGTTCAAGTCGCTGCGGTACCAGTCGGCCGCGTCGCAGACGTGGGGCTTCAACGTGACGCGGCGGGTGCAGCACGCCGGGTACGAGGACAGCTGGACGCCGGCGCAGCGCGCCAACGCGTCGTTCCTGGCGCAGTCGGGAACGCTCACGGGACTGTCCGACTTGCGACGGGGGCTCGTGCTCGACGTGGCGCCGGAGCTTACGGACCGCGTCGACGGCACGCCGCGCGCGAGCGACAACCGCTGGGCGTACACGACGCGCACCCCCGAGCTGGGCGCGAACGTGCGCTGGGGCCTCACCAACAATCTCACGCTGAACGGGACGGTGAACCCCGACTTCTCCCAGGTCGAGGCCGACGCCGGACAGTTCTCGTTCGACCCGCGCCAGGCGCTCTCCTACCCTGAGAAGCGGCCGTTCTTCCTGGACGGCATCGAGCAGCTGCGCGCGCCGTCCGGACTCGTGTACACGCGGCGGATGGTGCAGCCGGTGGCCGCCCTGAAGCTGGCGGGCAAGGCGGGCGCGATGAATGTCGGGTTTCTCTCGGCGCTTGACGACCGCGTGGCGAGCACGACTGGCCGCGACCGGCCGCTGTTCAATATCCTCCGGCTGACGCGCGACCTCGGTGCGCAGGGGCGCGTCGGCATGCTCTACACGGATCGCGTGGATGGCGAGAACAGCAATCGGGTGCTCGACGTGGACCTGAACGTGCAGCGCGCGCGCATTTACGCGGGGAGCGTGCAGGTGGCCGGCTCGCGCACCGCACGCGCCGGCCAAACGCTCCGCGCGCCGCTGTGGGACCTGCGACTCTCACGCAACGGGCGCGCCTTCGGCTTCACTACGGCGCTCACGGGTGTCCATCCCGATTTCCGCACGGAGAGCGGGTTCATCTCGCGCGTTGGAGAGACGCACCTGAGCGTGCACCCCCGCTATACCCTCTTCATGAAGCAGGGGGCGTTCGTCGAGAATGTGACGCCGAACATGGAGATTGGCGGCCGCTGGTTCTACGACCGCTTCCTCGAGCGCGGCGACGCGCGCGACAAGCAGCTGCACTTCAACCTCGATGCGAACCTGCGCGGCG
Source organism: bacterium (assembly GCA_021813725.1). GTDB lineage: Bacteria > Gemmatimonadota > Gemmatimonadetes > Gemmatimonadales > Gemmatimonadaceae > PNKL01. The sequence goes on from JAKAJN010000019.1 coordinate 23,683, forward strand.
GCTGGAATGCCGGGTTGGCGTTTCTCGTGGAGTCGTTCGGCTACGATCCCGGCTACTACGGCGCGCTGTACCGCATTGCCTCGCCGCGTCCGGGTGGCGGTGTGGACACGCTCCCGTTTACCGGGACGCCGCGCCTGCCCAACCGGGACTATGCCATCCGACTGGCGTCGCCGCAGTTCAGCTGGATCAGCGCGAACACGATCCTGCTCTGGGGGCAGGACGAGAACTTCTACGAATGGGCGTCGGCCGACATCGTCTATTTCCAGGTCGGCGTGGATCTGCGCGCCTCGGAGCAGCTGCGATGGAGCGCGACGTATCAGCTGCAGGAATACGACCGCAAGCACGGCGGCGGCACCGTGGGCATCCTCCGGAATCCGCGGCTGAAGATGGAGTATCAGGTGACGCGCGCGCTGTCGGCCCGCATCATCGGCGAGTACTTCAGCGAATCGGTGCTCGACTTGCGCGACGAGGGGCGCACGGGGTATCCGCTCCTGCGCCGGGCGAACGGCGCGTGGGCTCCGGTCGTCGGGTACCGCTCCAACTCCTTCCGCGCCGACTGGCTGGTGAAGTACCAGCCACAACCAGGGACGTTGTTCTATGTTGGATACGGCGCCCGCATGACCGAGCCCGAACCGATGCGGTTCGAGCACCTCGTGCGGCGCGACGACGCCTTCTTCCTCAAGGCGAGCTACCTCTTCCGCCGGTGAGCGCATGACGTTCGATCAGCTCGAGACCCCGGTGCCGCTCGTCGACCTCGACGTGATGGCGCACAACCTGGACGCGATGCAGGGCTACGCCGACCGGCACGGCCTGGCGCTCCGGCCGCACACCAAGACGCACAAGTCGGTGCACGTCGGACGCGAGCAGGTCCGGCGCGGGGCGGCAGGGCTCACCTGTGCCACGCCACACGAAGCGACCGTGATGCAGCAGGCGACGGACGACTTGCTGGTGGCGTATCCGGTGGTCGGCCACGCCAAGCTCGATCGCCTCTTCTCGGTACGCGAAGACGTGGCGCTGCGGGTGCAGCTCGACTCGTCGCACGCCATTGACGAGCTGGCCGCCGCGGCGGTGCGGCACGATCGCGCGGTGGCGGTGACGGTGGAGTTTGATGCCGGGATGCACCGGGTCGGTGTGCCGTCGCTCGACGACGCGGTCGCGCTGGCGCGGCACGTGCACGCCAACCCGCCCCTCGAGTTTTCGGGGATCGCGTTCTATCCCGGGCACATCCGTGAGCCGGTCACCTCGCAGGACGCCGCACTCGAGCGGCTGCGGCATCGCGTGGCGGAGGCGATCGAGGCGTTCACCGAGGCGGGAATGCCGCCGGCGGTGGTGAGCGGTGGTTCAACGCCGACAATGTGGCGCTCGCATGAGATAACCGGCATCACCGAAATCCGCCCCGGAACGTATGTGTACAACGATCGCACAACGGCGGAGATTGGCGCGTGCGCCTGGCAGGACTGCGCATTCAGCGTGCTGGCGACGGTGGTGAGCACGAGCGTGCCCGGGCAGGCCGTCATCGACGCCGGTACGAAGGCCCTGGGTCGCGAGCCGATGCGCGGGGCGAGCGGGGAAGGGTGGGGGGCACTCCTCGACCGGCCGCACGTGGTGGTGTCGCGCATGAGTGAGGAGCACGGCATCCTGGATCTTTCGGGCAGCGACTGGCGTCCGCAGGTCGGCGAGCAGGTGCGCGTGGTGCCCAACCACGTCTGCATCGTGACGCACCTCAACGACGTCATCTTCGGCGTCCGGGGCGGCGACGTGGTGACGTCGTGGCCGGTGGAGGCGCGCGGACGCGGGTACGGCCAACTGATCGGCGTGTAATCGAGCGCGCGCCACGCGAGATCCGCGTGGCGCGCCGGGGGTGACCAACGGCCCCCTCCGTCCTTCGCCTTCCCTCCGTCGCTCGTTACGGTATCCGACCCGGCGTATACGGCGCCCCCGCCTTCTCGAGCGCCGCCTCGATCCCGGGAATGGTCTCCTGCACCAGGGTGCGCAGTGCGGCCCGCTGCGGGGCGAACAGTTGTTCCGCATACGTGACATCACGTAACATGGTCGTGGTCGGCGGCCCGAGCGTGCGCCCCATGTCCACACTGACGCGGTCGCTGATCGAGGGCGGCGTGCCTTCGTTGCGCGCCGCCAGGATGTCGTCGCCGCGCAGCGCCTCGAGGATGCCGCGCAGGGCCTGGACGGCCGTCGGAATCGCGAGCTGCACCGCCACCGGCACCGCCGGTCCCTGCGCCGCCGCGCGCCGCATGGCATCGAGGCGCGTCATCGTCGCGTTGGCCAGTTCGACGGCGCCGCTCACCTGCCGCTGCAACTCGCGCTGGCGGGCCATGAATGCGCCCCGCGCCGCGTGGTCGGCCATCGTCACGGTGCCCGCCGGGTCGTTGAGCACCGCGATCGTCTGCTTGGCGCCGATCGGCGTCACGACGCCGTCCACCTTCTGCGCCACCGTGACGGTGTAGGTGCCGGGAATCACGTACGGGCCGCTCGGGCCGAACCCGCCTCCCTCGCCCTCGCCTTCGCCGCCGGCGGGGCGCGCGCGCCCGAGCGTTGGCGCGGAGAGGCGCAGATCCCACGCGACGCGCTGGAAACCCTTCGCCACTGGGCCGGTGAGCGTGCGGATGGCGGCGCCGGTGGAATCGAAGATCGTGATATTCACGGTTGGCGCCTCTTCCACGGCTTCCGCCTTCAACGCCTCGTTCGACGGATAGCTGATCGCCTTGCCCGCCTTCTCCGCGGCCTTTTCCGCCTCGACACGCTTCGCCTGCTTCGTCTTGAGCGCCTCGGGAAGGAAATAGGTGACGACTGCGCCATACGGCGGATTGTCGGCCGTGTAGAAATTCTCCCCCTGGAACGACTTGCCGCGGCCGCCGTAGTTCTGCGTCGTCATGTACAGCCAGGTGCGGCGCACCGGCTCGACGCCCGCGACCTTGAGCGACGCCGACGTGGCGCGCCGCAGAGGCGAGTAGTCGTCCAGCACGTAAAAGCCGCGGCCGAAGGTGGCGATCACGAGGTCGCTCTCGCGCTTTTGCACCACGAGGTCGCGCACCGCGATGGTCGGGAGTCCCGGCAGCTTGAACCAGTGCTTGCCACCGTCCTTGCTTGCCCAGGCGCCGAACTCGGTGCCGGCGAAAAGCAGGTTGGGATCGGCAAAATCTTCCGCGAACGCATACGTGGAGCCGCGGGCCGGCAGGTCGCCGGTGATGGCGCTCCAGGTGCGTCCCGCGTCCGTGCTCCGGAGCAGGTACGGCTTGAAGTCGCCGTTCTGGTGATTCTCCACTGCCACGTACACTGTCTTCGCGTCGTGCTGCGACGCCTTCACGCGGGCGACATACGCGTCCTTCGGCACCCCGGGAAGCGAATCGACGCGGCGCCATGCCTGGCCGCCGTCCTCGCTCACCTGAATCAACCCGTCATCCGTGCCGACGTAGAGCAGTCCCGCGACCTTCGGTGACTCGGCGATGGCGCTGATGTTGCCATAAAGCGCCGTCGACTGATTCTTCGCCACGGCATCCGGGCCCCAGATCTTTCCCATCACGGGGAGCGCGTTGCGGTTGACCTGCCGAGACAGGTCGCCCGAGATGGCAGTCCAGGTGTTGCCGCGGTCATCGGAGCGGTAGAGTCGCTGCGACGCCGTGTAGAGCCGCGTGTGCAGGTGCGGCGAGATCAGAATGGGTGTGTCCCAGTTCCAGCGGGCCGGCGGCTCGCCCGGCTCCGTGGAGGGCTGGATGCCGACGCGCTGGCCGGTGCGACGATCGACGCGCACCATCGCGCCGTGCTGTGCCTCGGCGTAGATGGTGTTGGGGTCTTCCGGGTCGAGACGCGAGACGAAACCGTCGCCGCCCTGCGTCACCACCCAGTCCTGGTTCAGGATGCCGTGATCGGAGCGCGTGCGCGACGGGCCGTGGAGCGAGTAATTGTCCTGCGTGCCGCCGGCGATGTTGTAGAACGGCAGGTCGTTGTCCACGTCCACGTCATAGAACTGCGTGACCGGCAGGTTCTCGAAGAACGTCCACGTGCCGCCGCGGTCCCAACTGCGATACAGTCCGCCATCATTGCCGACGAGGAGGTGGTCGGTGTTCTTCGGATCCACCCAGATCACGTGGTTGTCCACGTGCATGCTGCGCTGGCCCAGCGCGCGCAGGGTGCGGCCGCCGTCGTCCGAGACCTGGAAGATCACGTCGGGGATGTAGATGCGATCGACGTCCACCGGGTCGGTCCAGACGAGGCCGTAGTACATCGAGCCCTGGTTGTAGTCGGCGCGCTTCTCCCAGGTGACGCCATTGTCCGACGAACGATAGATGCCACCCTTGCGGTTGGCCGCTTCGACGTTGGCATAGACGATGTCCGGATTCACCGCTGACATCGCGATGCCGATGCGCCCCAGCTCCTCACCCGGCAGGCCCGTGTTGACCTTGGTCCAGGTCTTGCCGCCGTCGGTGCTGCGATGGATGGCGCTTTCCGGTCCGCCGTCGATGAGCGTGAAGAAGTGGCGGCGGCGCTGGTACGACGTGGCGATCACGACGTTGGGGTGGCGCGGGTCCACGGCGACATCGGTCACGCCGGTGTTGTCGCTGATCTTGAGTGCCTGCTCCCAGGTCTTGCCGCCGTCGGTCGACTTGTAGAGACCGCGATCGCCACCGGCGTTCCACAGCGGGCCCTGCGCCGCGACGTAGACGATGTCGCTGTTGCTCGGATCCACCACGATCTTGCCGATGTGCTCGGACTGCTTGAGCCCGACGTTCTTCCACGTGCGTCCGTTGTCCTCGGACTTGTAGACGCCGTCGCCGTATGCCACCGAGCGCTGCGAATTGTTCTCGCCGGTGCCGACCCAGACGACATTCGGATTGCGCTGGTCGATGGCGATGTACGAGATCGAGTACGCCCCCTCGCGATCCATGATCGGCTGCCAGGTGGCACCGCCATTCACGGATTTCCACAGGTTGCCCGAGGCGGCGCCCACGTAAATGATTGCCGGGTTCGTCGGATGCACCGCGAGCGCCGCGATGCGTCCCGAGGTCATCGCCGGGCCGATGCTGCGCGCGCGCAGTCCGCCGAAGGCGTCGGTGGTGAAGGGCGACTTGGGAGTGGTGTCGACCGGCGCGGCCTTCTGTGCGGCGCCCTTGGGCGCGGCGGACTTGGCAGGGACGGCGGGTGCGGCCTTCTCGGCCGGCTTGCCGGGTGCCTGCTTGGCGGGCGTCGGGCCCTGCGCGAACATCGCGAGCGGTGCGGCAACGAGAAGACTGCGAAGTGAGGCAATCAGTGGGCGCGTCATGGGAAGGCCAGGGTGAAGAGCTGGAGCCGTGCGAACGAACGGCAGGACTGAAGCTCGCGCAATCGCGAGGCGCCTGCCAGCGATGACGACGGACGTGGCACGGGGGACGGCGGTGACGCCATCCCCCGTGCACGGTACGCCGTCGCGGGCGTGCTACCGATCATCGTCCTCGCCGAACGGGGAGAATCCTGCGTCGCCGCCGCTCACGCGCTCGACGCGCAGGACCTGCTTGTACGTCTTGTCGCCGACCTTGAGCGTCACGAGGTACGACCCCGTGCCGACTTCGCCGCCGCCGGCGCCGAAGCCGCCGAAGCCGCGTCCGGCCGGCGCCGGCACCTTGAGGCCGATCAGGTCGAAGATCTTGCGCACGTTCTCCGGCTCGGGGCCGCGCGCTGGCGGGCCGCCTTCGCCCGCGGCCGCTGTTCCCGCACGCGGAACCTGACCTTCGCCCGGGCGCGCGCAGAATGCGTCCCACTGTGTGAGCGGACGCTCGCAGCCGACCGCTCCGCGTCCGCCGCCGCCACCGCCACCGAAGCGTCCGCCAGAGCCGCCGCCGGCCGGCGGGTTGAGCAGCTGCTTGACGCGCGCAATGGCTGCGCTGTCATAGCCGGCCTTCGTGAGCGAGTCGAGCACCGCCGGACCGCGCGTCGCCTTGAGAATGGAATCGCGCTTCTCCGACGGCGACAGCGCGGCCGGCGTGGCGGCCGGCCGCGCCGTGCTGCGGTAGTTCCAGGACACCGAACGGAGTCCAGTGCCCCCGGTACCGTTGAGCGTCGCGAGTTCCTCTCCCGAGGCATCGGAGACGGTTACCCGCACCGACGATGGCGCGTTGGCGCCGAGCCGGTAGAAAATCTCCGCGCCGTAGGGAGGACTCGGCGTGGCAAAGAAGGCCTGCGCATTGCCGTTGCCGCTCGCCATCCGGGCCGGCCCTTCGCCCCACTGATAGGCCGTGCGTGGCGCAAAGAGATGCGCCCCCGCCGCAAGCACGTCGGCATTCAGCTGTTGCAAGGGGGTGATGTCGGCAATCCAGATGCCGCGCCCGTGCGTCGCCGCGATGAGTTCGTGATCGCGTGGATGGATCTTGAGGTCGTACACGGGCACCGTCGGCATGCCGCTCATGAACCGCGACCAGGTGGCGCCCTTGTCAATGGACGCGTACACCGCCACGGACGAACCCACGAAGAGGAGATTCGCGTTGGTCGGATCCTCGCGGATGACGTGCAGGTAGTCGCCCGGCATGTCCTTCGGGAGGTTGTTCACGATCGAGCGGAACGTCTTGCCGCCGTCGTTGGTCACGTACAGATACGGCGTGAAGTCGTTGTTGCGGTGGTTGTCGAACGCCACGTAGAACGTCAGCGAGTCAACGTGCGACGGCTCGATGCGCGTGACGTAGATCTCCGTGTGCGGCAAGCCCGGGAATCGGCTCGCCGGCGCCGCCTTCGCCCCCTTCCGCGGCGCCGCCGGCATCGCCGTCAGGTTCTCCCACGACGCGCCGTCGTTGCTCGACGTCCAGACGTTGCCGTCGTCGGTGCCGGCGTACAGCAGGCCGGGCTTCACGTACGACTCGGCGAGCGCGACGACCGTGCCGTACGTCTCCGCGCCGGTGGCATCCAGCGTGATGCCGCCGGTGAGATTCATGGATGTGTCGATCTTTGCCGCGAGCTGCTTCGACAGATCAGGCGAGATCAGGAAGAGGTCGTCCCCCTGCTTGGTGCTCTTGAGCACGCGGTTGCCGCCGAAGTAGAACGTCTGCGGATTGTGCGGCGACAGGAAGAACGGCGAATTCCAGTTGAAGCGCAGGGCCAGCGCGACGGAATCCTGCTTCTGCTTCGCCTTGAGTGCGTTGACCGCTGCCGTGACCTCCTTGCTGGCCGGCTTGGTGATGTCGCCGCGCACGATGGCGATGGAGTCCTCCCAGCGCTTGTACTGATCCTGCCACGACGGCTTGCGCAGGCCAGTGCGTTCGCCGGTGCGCACGTTCACGCGCGACACGTTGCCACCCTGCGATTCGCCAAAGGCGATGTCGGGGTTGGTCGGGTCCTGCGCCGTGTAGAAACCGTCGCCGCCCGCAATGGTGAACCAGTACGCGAGATTCACCGAGCCGTTCTTGCTGCGGCTCGGACCGCACCACGTGCCGTTGTCCTGCGCGCCGGCGCAGACGGCGTACGGCACGTTCATGTCGTAGCTGACTTCGTAGAACTGCGCGAGCGGCAGGTTCTGCGGCTGGATGTAATTGCCGCCCTTGTCGAACGAGATCGCGATGCCGCCGTCATTGGCGATGACGAGGCGCTCGGGATCGTTGGGGTCGATCCACATGCCGTGGTCGTCCACGTGCACGGCCTGCGCGGCCGGGCGCGACGTCTTGCCGCCGTCGTCCGACACCTGGAGCTGGGTGGACGAGAAATAGACCCGGTCAGGGTTCTTCGGATCCACGCGCACCTGCGAGTAATAGAATGGGCGCACGTTGGCGTTGTTCGTCTTCACCCACGTTTTGCCGGCATCAGCCGAGCGATACAGGCCGTTGTCCGGCGGCACGCGCTCGGCGGCGAACGCGCCATCCTTGCTGGACCGGGCGGCCTCGACCATCGCGTACACGATGTCGGGGTTGCTCAGCGACACGGAAAGCCCGATGCGTCCCTTGGCCCCGGTCGGGAATCCGTTGCCCGTGATCTCTGTCCAGCTCTTGCCGCCGTCGGTCGACTTCCAGAGGGCCGAACCGGGGCCGCCGCTCCTGAGCGAGTACGGCGTCCGGAGTCGTTCGTACGAGGCCGCGTAGACGACGTCCGGACTGCGAGGGTCGAGCGCGACATCCACGAAGCCGGCCTTGTCACTGATGAACTTCACCAGCTGCCACGTCGCGCCGCCGTCGGTGGTCTTGTACAGGCCGCGGTCGGGGTTGCTCGTCCACGCCGCGCCGAGAGCCGCCACCCAGACGACGTTCGGATTGCGCGGGTCAACGGCAATGCGGCCGATGTGCTGCGTCTTCTCGAGGCCCATCGCCTTCCAGGTGATGCCGCCATCGGTGGACTTGAAAATGCCCGCACCGGGCTCGATGCTGTTGCGCGAATGTGGTTCACCGGTGCCGAGCCAGACCTGCTGCGTGTCGGACGGGGCGATGGCCATCACGCCCATCGAGGCCACGCGCTTGTCATCGAAGACCGGGCGCCAGGTCTGTCCGTTGTTCGTGGTCTTCCAAACGCCGCCCGCGGCGGCGGCGACGAAGAGGGTCTTGCTGGGGCCGGGAATGCCGACGACGTCGGAGAGGCGGCCCATGAAATTCGCCGGTCCGACATTGCGCCACTTCAGCGCGGCGGTGGCGGACGAATCGAGCGCCTGCGCGTGCGCGGAGGCCGCAGCACCACAGAGGAGGAGTGCCAAACGGAATCGCATGAGGGTCCTCGGGCGAGATGGGGCGGAGCTATCGTAGAGGTACGCCGGGCGTGGCGCGACCGTTGGAGTTGTTCCCCCCGCTAGCCGTGGACGCGCCACGAAGCAAATTTCGCCCCGGACCTCCCACCGGACCCCCAATGCGCGCCTCGCTCCCCCTCTCGCTCCTGCTCGCGCTGCCGCTCGCGGCGCAGCGACCCAAGCCCGCGACCGCCGCGACGGCGATGCCGGCCGTGTACGACTCGTCGCTCTTCCGTGCGCTGCAGTGGCGCAACATCGGCCCGTTTCGCGGTGGCCGCGCGGTGGCGGTGAGCGGCGTGACGACGCAGCCGCTCACGTACTACGCCGGCTACACCGGCGGCGGCGTGTGGAAGACGGAAGATGCCGGCATCAACTGGAAGAACATCTCCGACGGGTTCTTCCACACCAGTTCGATCGGGGCAATTGCGGTGGCGGAGTCGGACCCGAACGTGGTCTACGTCGGCACCGGCGAGCACGCCGTCCGCGGCCAGTCGTCGTCGTTTGGCGATGGCGTCTATAAGTCGACGGATGCTGGCCGGACCTGGACGCGCGTCGGACTCGAGTTGACGCGGCAGATCTCCGCCATTCGCGTGCACCCGCGCAACGCGGACTTGGTGTACGTGGCGGCGCAAGGCGACCGGTGGACCGGCACGCCGGACCGGGGCATCTACCGCTCGACCGACGGCGGCAAAACCTGGATGCTCGTGCTGAAGGGGGAGAACGCGACCAGCGGTGCGAGCGCGCTCTCGATGGATCCGACGAATCCGCGCATGCTGTATGCGGCGTTCTGGGACCACCAGCGCCTGCCGTGGATGGTTCGCTCCGGTGGGGCGGGGAGCGGCATCTGGAAGAGCACGGATGGCGGCGACACGTGGAGTCGACTGACCACCGGCCTTCCCAAGCTGATGGGGAAGATCGGCGTGGATGTTTCGCCGGCAAACCCCGACCGGGTATTCGCGATCGTCGAGGCCGAGAAGGGCGGACTCTACCGCTCGGACGACGCCGGCAAGTCGTGGAGACTGTTGAGCGAGGACCGGCTGATCCAGACGCGGTCGTGGTACTACATGAACGTCACGGCCGATCCGAAGAACGCGGATGTCGTGTGGGTGATGAACGCGCCGATCCTGCGGTCCATCGATGGCGGCGCGACCTTTGCGACGGTACCGGCCAGGCACGGCGACAACCACGGGCTGTGGATCAACCCGGCCGACCCGCGCTACGTGGCCAATGCCAACGACGGCGGCGCCACGATCTCGCTCGACGGCGGCAAGAGCTGGAGCACGCAGGACAACCAGCCGACGGCGCAGTTCTACCACGTCGCCGTGGACGACGTGTATCCGTATCGCCTGTACGCCGGCCAGCAGGACAACACGTCGGTGATCATCAAGAGCCGCAGCGACGGTGCGTCCCTTGACGTGAACGACTGGTATCCCGGTCCTGGCTGCGAGAGCGCCAATGTCGGGGTGGACCGCGCGCACCCGCGCTACGTGTACGGTGGCTGTTACCAGGGGATCATCGACGAGCTCGACGTGCAGACCGGTTTGTCGCGGCAGGTGATGCCGTATCCGGCGCTCAACCTCACGGAGCCGTCCGACCAGACCAGATACCGCTACAACTGGACGGCGCCGATCGTCGTGTCGCAGCACGACGGCCGCGTGGTGTACCACGGCGGCAACGTGCTGTTCCGGACGAGCGATCGCGGCAAGCACTGGACGCCCATCTCGCCGGACCTTACGCGCAACGACAAGGCGACGCAGGGGCGCGGCGGCGGCCCGATCACCAACGAGGGGGCGGGGGGCGAGATCTACAACACCATCGTGACGATCAGCGAGTCACCGAAGGATGCCGGCGTCCTGTGGGTGGGGACGGACGACGGCCTGGTGCAGGTGACGCGGGACGGTGGGCAGACGTGGGCGAATGTTACGCCAAGTAACGTTGGCGAGGGGCTCGCCAACCACCTCGAAGCCTCGCCGCACGATGCGGCCACCGCCTACCTCGCCTTCCGCCGTGACCGGCGTGGCGAGTACACGCCGTACGCCTTCAAGACAACCGACTACGGCCGGACCTGGACGCGAATCTCCACCGGCCTGCGCGATGGCGAGCCGGTGCGCAGCCTGCGCGCCGATCCCTCGCGCGCCGGCCTGCTCTATGCCGCCACGGAGACCGGCGTCTACGTGTCGTTCAACGACGGCGGGCTCTGGCAGCCGTTCTCGCAGAACCTGCCGGTCACGCCGGTCACCGATCTCGCGGTGCGGCACGACAACCTCTACGCGAGCACCGAGGGGCGCGCCTTCTGGGTGCTGGATGACCTGAGCGCGGTGCGGCAGCTCGCCGACAGCATCGCGAAGGCGCCGGCGCACCTCTTCGCGCCGCGCGCCGCGCTGGAGGTCCCCGGTGCGAACCCGCCGGTGCGTGACGCGGGGCGCAACGCGCCGCCGGGGGCGAACATCTACTACTCGCTCGCCAGCGCGCCCGACACCGCGACGGCGCTCACGCTCGAGTTCCTCGATGCGCGGGGTGCCGTCGTGCGCAGC
>JAKAJN010000118.1:0-1362 GCA_021813725.1 bacterium
CGAACGGCAGCTTCCCGGTCAGCATCTCGTACGTCATCAGCGTGAGGGAATACACGTCGGTGCGCGGATCGAGCGGCTTGCCGCGCAGCTGCTCAGGACTCATGAACTCCGGCGTGCCCAGGATGATCCCCGTTGCGGTCAGCTTCTCCAGCTCCGCTCCGGCACGGCGCTCCTTCGCGAGTCCGAAGTCCATCACGACCGCCTTCTCGGTGCCGTCGGCACCCTTCGTGATCATGATGTTCTCCGGCTTCAGGTCGCGGTGGATGATCTTCAGTTCGTGCGCCACCTGCAGCCCGGCCGCAATCTGCTGCACGAACGGCACCACCTCCGCCAGCGGCAGCTGGCCGCGGCGATTGTTCCGGTCGCTGAGAATCTCCCCCTGCACGAACGGCATCACCACGTACACGATACCATCCTCGGTCTCGCCGAGGCGGACGATGTGGCAGACGTTCGGGTGTTCGAGGCGCATCCCGAGCGCCGCCTCGCGGCGCAGGCGCGCCATCGCATTGCCATCCTTCACCAGGGAGGGCGACAGCACCTTGATGGCAAACTGTTCCTTGGTCGCGATATCCTCGCCGAGGTAGACGTAGGACATCCCCCCTTCGCCCAGCTTCTTGATGATGTTGTAGCGCCCCTCGAGCACCTGCCCGGCCAATGCCGCGGGGTTGAACTGTTTCGCGACGCCAACCGGCGGTGTCATCGCGCGCGGCGTGGTGCTCGACGCGGACGCCCCGTCAGAACCGACGGCCGCGGCCGGCGCTGCGGTTGCGACCACCGGTTGCAACCGCGAGCCGTCGCGCGTGCAGAACTTCGCATCGTCGGCATACTGGGTGCCGCAGGACGGACAGCGCATGCTCATAGGCAGACCCGGTTGCGCCCGTCCGCCTTGGCGCGATAGAGCGCCTCGTCGGCCCGGGCAAAGAGATCGTCCACGGTGCTGATGGTCGCCGAGGGATACGAGCTGACACCGATGCTCGCGGTGAGCCGCAGCGGCTCCACCAGCGAACTGGCGAACGGCGTTGCCGCCACGTGCTCCCGGATGCGCTCGGCGAAGATCATCGCGCCAGCCAGCGACGTCTCCGGCAGCACGGCCACGAACTCCTCGCCGCCGTAACGCGCCACGACGTCCACGCTGCGCACCTCGTTCTGCAGCAGCGTCGCCACCTCGCGCAGCACCTCGTCGCCCACGAGGTGCCCGTACGTGTCGTTCACCTTCTTGAAGTGGTCAAGGTCCACCATCAGCAGCGTCAGCACCGAGTCGTAGCGGCGGGCGCGTTCCAGTTCCGACGCCAGCCGCACGGTGAGCGCGCGGCGGTTGAGCACCTGCGTGAGCGGGTCGGTGTGTGCCAGCACTTCGAGCCG
>JAKAJN010000118.1:1462-7856 GCA_021813725.1 bacterium
TCCGAGTCCTCGCGCACCCGGCCGACCTCCTCCTCGGCGCGCTGCAACGCCTCCTGCGTGGTTCGCAGCCGCGCGTGCACGCGCAGTTGCGCCTGCACGCGCGCCACAACTTCGCGGACGCGGAACGGCTTGCGCATCACATCGACGGCGCCGAGGCCGAGCGTCAGCTCCGTGAGTTCGTCGGGCAGCCGCGACGCCAGCATCACCACCGGCAGATCCCGGGTGTCGTCACCCGCCTTGAGTTCCTGCAGCAGTGTCACGCCGTCGGCATCGGGGAGCGACGCATCGAGGAGCAGCAGGTTGGGCTCCCACTCGTCCAGCACGCGCCGCATCGTGGCGGCGTTCATCGCCGTGCGCACATCGCAGCCGATGTCGCCGAGTGAGGTCGCCAGTGCCTGGCACACGCCCTCGTCGTCGTCCACCACGAGGACGCGCGCGTTAGCCATCGGCAAGCAGTTCTTGCAGCCCGTCCCACTCGATGTTGCCGCCGCTCAGAATGCACACCGTGTCGCCGCGCGGTGTCACCAGCCCGGCCTGCAGCGCGGCGACCGTGATGGCACCGCTCGGCTCCGTCACCAGCTTGTGGCGGTCGAGCAGGAAGCGCATCGCCTCGGCGAGGGCCGCGTCCGGCACCGTCACCACTTCGTCGAGTGCGGCATCGAGGTGGTCGTAGTTGCGCGCGCCGATCTTCACCGCCAGCAGGCCGTCGGCGAGTCCCACGGGGTTTGCGGGAATCGTCACCGGGTGCCCCGCCTCGCGCGCCTTGGTCAGCTTGGGAGACCCCGCGGGCTCCACGCCGACAACGCGCGCCGTTGGCACCATCGCCTTGATCGCGACCGCCACGCCGGCGGACAAGCCGCCGCCGCCGACCTGCACCAGCACCGTCCCCACCGCCGGCAGGTCCTCGGCGATCTCCAGGCCCACGGTGGCCTGTCCCGCGATGATGGTCAGGTCGTCGAACGGCGGCACGAAGGTGAGTCCCTCGGAGGCGCACAGCTCCTCCGCCTTGGCGAGGCGCTCCGCCGTCGTGGTGCCGATGTAGAAGCATCGCGCGCCCAACCGCTCGGCAGCGGCGCGCTTGGCGCGCGGCACCGTGGTGGGCATCACGATCGTCGCCGACACGCCGAACATCCGCGCCGCCAGCGCCACCGCCGCGCCGTGGTTGCCGCTCGATCCGGTGACAACGCCACGCGCGCGCGCTTCGTCGCTTAGCCCGGCGAGGTACGTGTACGCCCCGCGGAACTTGAAGGCACCGCCACGCTGCAGTTGTTCCGGCTTGAGCCAGACGGGAACGCCGAACTCGGTGGCCAGCGCGTCGGACCGCAGGAGCGGTGTGCGAACGGCGACGCCGCGCAGCACGGCGGCGGCACGGCGAACGTCAGCAAGCCCGACGAGCGATGGCCCGGCGGTCATTGGCACCCTGCCATGGTGAATGCCCCTCGTGGCGCCTGGTCAGCGCGCCGTGGAATCCCAGCGCGAAATGGCGGCACCCTTGGCCTGCAACTCCATCGAAACGAGCGAGACCGCGGGGGAGCGCGCATCGTCGCGGCGCCCAACCACGAACCGGGCCATCAGGGTCAGCGGCGCGTTCAGCACGTCCGCCGAACGCGCTGTCGCCCGCGGAATGCGCCAGAGGTCGGTGCCGTCGTACTGCATTCCGGACTCGGGACTGCACCAGAAGTACGGACGCGTATAGCACGCGACGCTGAGGCGTGCGCCTTCGGTGGACGAGAACGAACGCGCCGTCGGCAGGCCGATGGGATCCACCGTGAACTCCACGACCTCGCGGTCCGCGTCGTATTTCGCACCCTTCACCGGGATGGACACCACGTACGTGCGCGTGTTGCGCGCGTAGAACTCCGTCTCGCGGCGCTGGAACGCGGCATACGCCTGCGCCACACGCGCCTGATACTCCGTGGTGCTTTCGTAGGGGTCCCGCGCCACGTCCGGCATCTTGGCGTTCGACACGTCGAGTGCACTGGCGACGATGGCGTTGAGGCGTTCGGTGAACTGCGAGGGCGTGACCGCTTCCGTTACCGCGGCGTCCACGACGCCACCAGCGGCGCGCGTGGACATCAACGCGGCGTTGCTGGATGGCGCACGGGCCGGCAGTTCGACGACCGTCGTCGGCACAGACGGCGCCGCCGGACGGCGCACGGGGCGGCGAGTCGATGTGGGCGGCGGAGCCACCGGCTTCGCTTGTGCCGTCTTCACGGGCGCTTGCGTCGCTACGCGCGCCGGCGCCGCGGCGCCCTGCTGAGGGGTAGCCGCAACGGCTCCGCCCGTTGATTCCGAGCAAAATGGCCGGTCGTTCGAGACGCCGCCCGGCTGCGACACGACGATGAAACACGTTGTCGGCTGCAACTGGGCGTGCGTCGCGTTGGCCGCCCACGAGCGGGCCGACGCGTATGCCATCGTCACGTTGGCGCCGCTCGTCGGCGCAAAGCCGAGCGCTCGCAAATCCGTGGTGAACGTGCGGTTCTTCTCGAACCAGCTGCGCTCGAGATCGACGAGCTTGGTAAGATCGGCCTTGACCGCCTCGGCGACCTTGGCCTTGTCGGCGCCCTGTGCGCCGAGCGCGGCCGTCAATCCGAGGAGCGCGATGGCGCCAACGGCGGCGCGACCGATGCCGCGCGCCATGTGTGCCAGGCTGCCGCCTCGCGTGTTAGTCGACTCGCGGGACTCGAGCGCCATATGAACGGATCTCCAACTATAAATGGAGAGGGTGCCGCAGAAGCATGCGGAATGCGCGATGGATCGCGACTAATCTGCTCCAGCGCAATGGGTTCCGCAACGTCACAGCCACAGCCCATCGCTAGGGAGCGACCGCGGCCTTCAGTTCCTTGGCGATCGACCCCGGCATCATCATGTTCCGTGCGAACTTCATCCGACCGGCGTCCTCGAAGTACATCTTCATGCGGAACATCGCGTTGATCGCCTCCACGCGAACCATCCCCTGGTCCCTTCGGACGACCACCTCGACTGGGAACGCCGCGGCATACGCCAGGCCGGGGCACTTGAACCCGCTGCGCGCGTCATCGTCGCCGGCCCCCACGATCGAGAAGGCTTTCGCTTCCATCGGGGCGCCGCTCACCCCGAAGACGACGGCTCCCTGCGCAGGCAGGTCCAGCCGATACACCTGGCGCAGCTTCCACTCGCCCTCCGCCGGCCGCTGCAGCCGCTGCGCGATGCCGTCCGCCACGCGACGCACATCCTCGGGCGTGCTCCCCGGCGCAGTCAGCAGCGTCTCGAGCTGACCCGCAAAGGGTCCGCCAGCCATCACACCCATCGTCTTGCCTATCAGACCCCGGTCGCGGGACTGCCCGTACGGCCGGTGAGTTGCCCGCCCCTTGGTGGCACTGGCCACGACTCCAGACAGGTCAGCGACGAGCGAGCGACCGGATCCTTCCAAGCCGGCCTCCGCAACCATCGTCCGTTCGAGCGACAGAGGATTCACGACGGCGGCGTGCACGCCGCGTTCATCCTCAAAGACGGCCAACCGTACTGGGGCGGCGAAGGCGGCGGTCGCGCCCTTCGCGAAGAGGGCCGCGGTGTGCCCCGGGTGGGCGGCCACGACCACGCGACCGGCGTAGGCGCAACGCGCTGCGTCCACGCCCACGGGATGGTCCGCCAGCACTGTCCAGCCGCTGCGCCCCAAGGCTGATGCGATGGCCGCCGCCGCCGCGGGAACCGTCCCCGGAATCGAGTCGGCCACCACGACGAAAGTGCGCTGTGCTCCCTGGGCTGGCATGGTCGCGGGCGTAATCAGCAGGGAAAAAGCCAGGAAACGCTTGAACGAAGCAGGCATTGGGTTGCTCTCAAGTGGGTGGCGCGAGGTCGCGCGCCGTCTCGCGCGAATTTCCACGCTGGCGAGCGTCGCACCATCGGGAAAGCGCTGACTCATCGGCAGGGAACTTCCCGCCGCGAGGGCGACGATTGCCGGAGCTGTCACGGCTTCGTCGGCGACGCGGCGCCTGGTCCCGCCGAGTCTCCTTGGCGCTCGAGCATCGCGGCGATCGCTCGTCGCGTCCGGTCGCGCACCGCGTCAGCGCCGTGGTCGCGGGCCAAGTGCGTCACGTCGCTGGGCGACATGCCAAGCGTTCGCGCCAGCAGGCGCCGCGCCGAGCGCACGTCCGGCAGCGCCGGGATCCGGCCTTTCAGGCGGGTTCCGCCGCGCACCAGCATGCGGGTCACGACATTCAGCACTCGCGCGACGTCCACCAGCGTGGAGGGTGCGACGCCGATCTTCGCGAGCTCCCGGTGCAGGGCAAAGCGAGACCCCTCGGGCTTCTTCGCGGCCCAGGCACTGACGGAGAGGTCGCCGGTGTTGTTGAGCAGCAGATCCTCGAGGAACGGATGCAAGTTCTCCGGTGCGCTTTGGTGCGCCAGCCGCAACGCCTCGACCTTCTGTCGGCATCGGTCGCTGTCGAGGCTCCAAGCCGCAACCAGGCCATCGACGCGCTCCACGTCGGTATAAATGACGTCTTCCACCTGCCCGGTGGCGATCAGCGCGCGGCCGAGCTGCCAGGCCGGTTCTCGGGAGTGGGTCACCACCACGAGGGAGACCGCGTCGTCGCGCAGCGCGTGACGCAGCCGCGCGGGGAGGCGCGCGTCGGCGAATGGCGGCACACCGTGAATGATGATGAGCCCCACGGGTCGCGCGAGCCGCTGCAGGAGCTCGTGCTCGGTCGAGACGCACTCCACCCGCGCGTACGGCGCCATGGCGTCACGCAGCCGCAGCTTCATGGCAACGTGATCCGACAGGAGGACCACGGACCGCGATCCCGCAGACTTGGGGGGCATGAGCTCGCGAAATTGGGAACCCGCTGCCGGACGTCACGCACCAGCCACAACGCGACCCCGCCGCACCCCGGCACCGGAGTCGCTCGGCAGATACTACTCCGCCATTCGGCCTCCCGCCACCTCGCTGGGCGGAGGGAGACTGGCTTCCGGTCCCTGGCGCAGCAGATCGTGGTGGAGGCCGCGCGATGCCTACCCTCATTTCCGCCACCCTGCTCTCGCTGCTCGAACGTCGTACGTGAGAGTGTCGGTTGACGGACACGAGGGACAGATCACGACCAACGTGCGGGCGGCACCCCCGCCGGGGCGGCAGGAGCGAGCTACTCCTCGCCGCCCTCGGTCAGCTCCATCTGCGCCTCGGCGGTGCCGTCTTCTTCACCACCCTCGACGTCCTTGTCTTCGGCCACGAGGCGGGCGATGGCCGCCACGACGTCGCCCATGTCGAGCTTCTTGAGCTGCACCCCCTGCGCCACGCGTCCGGTCTCGCGGATATCCTTCACCGCGCACCGCAGCGTCTGTCCACCGCGGGTGATAAGCATCATCTCGTCCTCTGACAGCACCTCGAGCAGTCCCACCACGTCGCCGGTGCGCTCGGTGCGCTTCACGGTGAGAATACCCTTCCCGCCGCGTCCCTGCACCCGGTATTCGTCGACGTTGGTCAGCTTGCCGAGTCCGTGCTCGGTGACGACGAGCAAGGAGGCCTCGCGCTTCACCACCACCATGCCCACCACGTGGTCGCCCTCACCAAGTGCAATCCCCTTCACGCCGGTCGTGTCGCGCCCCATCGCGCGCACGTCCTGCTCGTGGAATCGGATGGACAGCCCGTGCCGCGCCACGAGCACCACGTCATTGGTGCCACTCGTGATCTGCACGTCAATGAGCTGATCGTCCGCCTCGATCTTGATCGCCTTGATGCCGGTGCTGCGCACGTTGGAGTACTCACTCAGCGCCGTTTTCTTCACGGTGCCGTTGCGCGTGCAGAACAGCAGGAACTCGTCATCGCTGAACTTCTTCACCTGCACCACGGCCGAGACGGCGGTTTCGGCCGAGACGTTGATCAGGTTGGGAATCGGCTTCCCCTTCGCGGCGCGCCCGCCCTCCGGGATCTCGTGCACCTTGAGCCAGAAGCACCGCCCGTCGTTGGTGAAGACGAGCAGGTAGTCGTGCGTCTTGGCGGTGAAGAAGTGCTCGACAAAGTCGTCCGTCTTGAGCTCGGTTCCCTTGAGCCCCTGCCCACCCCGCTTCTGCTTGCGGTACGTGGCGATGGACGTGCGCTTGATGTAGCCGGCGTGCGAGATGGTGACGAGCACCTCCTCGTTGGCGATCAGGTCCTCGATCGAGAACTCGCCCTCGTCGGCGATAATCGCCGTGCGGCGGTCGTCGCCGAAGGTCTCGGCGACCCGCGTGAGTTCCTCCTTCATCAGCGTCATGCGCGCCGGCTTGCTGTCGAGCAGCGCCGCCAACTCCTTGATGATCGCGCGGACTTCCTTGAGCTCCTCTTCCAGCTTCTCGCGCTCGAGTCCGGTGAGCTTGGCGAGGCGCATGTTGAGGATCGCCTCGGCCTGCTTCTCCGACAGCTTGAACCGCTTCTGCA
>JAKAJN010000119.1 GCA_021813725.1 bacterium
CGATCTGTCGACGTTCATCAAGTTCAGCGCGTCGCGCGCGGTGTGCACGTCGCTGTGCGGTCCGTTGAAAAAGAAGAGCGACGGTACGCCAAGCCGCGCGAAGCTGTAGTGGTCGGAACGGCCGAAGTAGAGGCCGTCCCACGCGTCGTTCACGAGGCGCATGCCCGTCTCAGGGTGGGCCCGGTTCACACGTTCCACTGCGTCACCCAGCGTGCTGTAGGTCTTGCCGACGACGAAGAGGCTGTCCGTGGCATTGCGTCCAATCATGTCAATGTTGATCGCCGCGGCCGTCTGCGGGAGCGGCAGCGCCGGCGCCCGCGCGTACGCGAGACTGCCCCAGAGGCCCCGCTCCTCGCCTGAGAACGTCGCGAAGACGAGCGTGCGGCGCGGGCGCGTCGGCAGTCCCGCGAAGGCGCGCGCGAGTTGCAGCACCGCCACGGTTCCCGAGCCGTTGTCGTTGGCGCCGTTGCAGACGGAGTCGGCGCCACTTGCCACGCAGTTCTGCCCGCCACCGGCCATGCCGACGGCGTCCATGTGCGACGTGACCAGCACGTGCTCCGCGCGCAGCAGTGGATCGCTCCCCTCGAGGATGCCGATCACGTTCGGAGCGGTGGCGGTCGGGTCGGCGGCGAAGGCGCTGAGCGTGTAACGCCGGACATACGTCCCCGCGTCCCCGCCGGGCGTGAGTCCCACCGCCGAGAAAGTCGCCGCGATGTATGCCGCCGTCAGCTCGAGTTCCCGGCTGGGCGTGCCACGTCCCCGCATCGAGTCATCGGCAACGATGCCGAGCTGACGCGCGAACTCGGCTGCGCTCACGCCATCCGCGCCGCGTCGCGCCGCCAGCGCGCTGACGCCGACGGCAGGGGTGCCGGGTCCGGATGGCGCGTCCGCGCACGCGGCGAGGAGTGCGGCGCCGAGCCACACTCCCCCGTGCGCAGCGCGACCGCAGCGGGCGCGGAACCGCTCAGACGACACGCTATTCGGGTGCCGGACCGGTGGAAAACACGGCGCGGATGGCGTCGCTCACCCGCGTCAGCCGCCCGGTGGAGCGGTTGATGGGACACCACAGTGTGCGAGCCCGCGCGAGGACCTTGCGATCGGCCGCTCGCACGATCTCGGTAAGGCGCTCGAAGCGGTGCGCGTCGGCGGTGCCCACCCAGGTGCGCGCGACGATGCCATCGCCGGGAAGGGCGGGATGCTTGTAGTCAATCTCGTGACGCACCGCGACCCACGCGACCTCGCCCTGTTGCGCCGCGGTCGCCGCCGACGTCCAGTGCGCAATGGCGACGTCCTGGATCCATCGGAGATAGACGACGTTGTTCACGTGGCCGAGGTCGTCAATATCGGCAGTACCGATCTCGCGGGGCAGTTCGAAGACGTCGTGTGGCATCGGCGACGGGTGGCGGCGCGGACGAGCGTGGGGCGAAGCGAGCGGGGGTGCCCCAGAGTATAATCGTCCAGCGCCCAACGCGTCGCGGCCGGGGCGGCCGGGGCGAAACGCCCGGCGCGCCCACCGCGTAATGAGCTGATCAGCGCGCTCCGACCTCCTCGAGTCCTCCATGCCACAGCCCACCGCCTCGACCGTGCAGCCCGGAACGCCCGCGCCGCCCGCCCCGACGGCCACCGAGATGTACGACGCGGCCCGACTCGCCCGCCGCGAATTGCGCTCGCAGCAGTCGGAACTGCTTTCGGAACGACGGCGCATTCAGGAACAGCTGCAGACCACCAAGAACGCCGCCGATATCAAGGGGCTGGAAGGGCGACTGGCGGTGATCGACCAGCGCATCACCGATGTAGAGAAGCAGCTTGCTTCCGCCGACGCGATGGTCGCGACGCGCGCCGCCGTTCCCGGAGTGGTCGTGAACCCGCCCAGTAGCGGGCCCGACACGGAGGACATCATCGGGATGTCCATGGGCTTCTCGCTCGTGCTACTCTTTCCGCTCTCCGTGGCGTACGCGCGCCGCATCTGGCGACGCAGCGCCGCACCGCGTGAGCTGCCGCCGGAGTTCCACGATCGCATGTCGAATCTGGAGCGCGGCATCGAGGCGGTGGCCATCGAGGTCGAGCGCGTGGGCGAGGGCCAGCGGTTCGTGACGCAGCTCATGGCCGAGTCTGACCGACGTCGCCAAGCCCTGCCGGCGGAGCAGCGCTCAGGGCAGGAGTTGTAGCAGACGGGGCGCACCCGACCGCGGTGCGCCCCGCCCGACAACGCGACAGGTGCGTCGTTACGGCTTCTTGATGACGCCGGTCACCGCGCCGGTCACGCTCCCCGCCACTCCGGGAACCGCGCCCTTCGCGGCCGCGTTGGCCGTGCCCTGCGCCGCGGCGTTTGCCCCGACGGCCGGCACCCGACCGTTCGCCGCGGCGCCCGCGCCCAACGTCGCGCTCGGCGAGAGTGCGCGGATGGCGGCATCGGAGGCCCGCGCGTCCAGCTTGGCCTGCACGCGCGACAGCGCCTGACCGACTGGCATCCCCTGCGCGGAGAGCTGCGAGACGACGTCGAAGGCGACGACGAGCGAGCGGTTGCTCGGCGTGCGCCGGGCCATCGTCTCGATTTGCGTCGACGTCACGCCGTGCGCCATCAGCATCGCGCCGCGTGAGATCTCGTCGCCGCTCGGATGCGTCCGCCCGGCGGCGAGCATCGCTTCCTGCGTGATCTCCATCTGCGCCTTCACCTCGCTGGCCGCGGCGATGATGTCTGCCTCGGCCGCGCCCTTCGCCTCACCTTCCGCGACGCGACGCGCCATCGGTTCCTCCGGCAGGCCGCGCGCGCGGGCCGCGGCAAAGGCGGCCTCGAGCCGGGCTTTGCCACTCGCGCTGAAGCGCTCCGGCGCGTTGAAGGCGGCGTTGGCATTTGCATGGGCGCGCGCCTCGGCCGAAGCCTGCGGTGCCGGCACGGCGGCCTTCACCGTCGACTGAACCTCTGCCTTGCCCTTGGCGCCGACTTGCGCGACGAGCACCGCGGGGACGAGCAGTACCGCTGCGAACGTGAACGATTTCATCGCTCCTCCTGATGATGGTTGGATCGGCGGTTGGCCGCCGTGGCAACGGTGATGTAGGCGGACTTGCCGCCGAATCCGTCGTCGGAGGTCACCGCCCCTTCCGGTACGCGCCAAGCGCCGCCGTCGACGCGGAAGGCGTACCGATACTCTCCTGGTTGCAGCCGGACGTCGGCGTACCAGACCCCATTGGCGGCCCGTTTGGCGGGCACCGGTTTCCATCCGTTCCAGTCGCCGGCGAGTTCCACTCGGGTTGCGTCAGGCGCGCGGAGCGAGAGCCGCGTGGCGCCGCCGCGAACGGCGGGGACGCCGTGCACGCGCGGCAACTGCGGCGCGCGTGGCCGGGCGGCACGCAGCACCACGCCGACGCTGATGAAACGACCGCCCGACGCGCCGGTGAGATACGAACTCGGATACCGCCCGGCACTCCCCTGCAGTGAGACGGACTGGCCCAGCGACAGCACCGCCGTGCCGCTGGCGAAGGTGAGCCGCTCCATTGGCGAGAGCCGCCGGCCGGCGCTTCCGGCGAGCACCAGCGGACCGAGCGCGAGTTCCGCGCTTGCGCTTCGGTCGAGCACGATGGTGCCGAGGACGCGATTGCGTTCCTCGCGATACGACAGTTGCAGGGGCGCGGGCGCGTTCGAGACCTGCCACTGGGCACCAAAGACCGGGCCGCGCGCGGATCGCGTGATCGAAGTGAGCACCACCGGCACCTGGGGCGTCGCCATCGCGCCGGCGCCGCGCACCGCCGTGCGCGCCGATGCGACGTGTGCCCCGCCAAACGCGATCACGGGCCCGAGGCGCATCTCCAGCGCCGGTGTCGCATCGAGCGTCGAGAACGTGAAGTCGTACGACGTGCGCACGTATTCGGCGCCGCCATTCAGCGTCAGGGCGGTGCGGGCGCGCTCGGGCGATCGCGCCGAGACCCCCGCGCTTCCGCCCGCCTGCCAGGCGTTGCCCGCGAAGCGACTCCCGGAGGCCGACAGTGCCAGACTGACCCGCGACTGCGGGAAGAAGACGAGGCCTGGCGCGGCGGTGACCGTATTGGACCGAATGCCGCGCGCATCGGTGGAGGATCCGGCCGCGGCGCTGAACTGCGTGACGACCTGCTGGGCGGCGACGCGACTCGTCATGCCGAAGACCAGGACGACCAGTGCAAAGCTGCTGAGCGCCGCGGCGCGGGCGTGGAGCGTGCGCTGACGCATGTCCACCTCGGGTTGGGGGGCCGACACCGTCGCGGCAGGACTGGCTCAACGCCGCGCGGCATCCTCTGCCGACAACTTGGCCCCTCCCCGTGGCGCGTCCCATCGGCGCGTGTCCGAGCGGCGTGTCAGCCGCTGTCCTACACGGGGTGGCTCAGTATCCGCGCTCGCGGTCCACGGCCCAGCGCGGCACGCGCCCCTGCTCCAGGTCGGCCAGGCATTCCAGAAAGCCGCTCGCGGCGCCCTCGACCGTCGTGGGGCCGGAGCAATGAGGCGAGATGAGCACGCGCGAGTCATCCCAGAGCGGTGACGCCACGGGGAGCGGCTCCGTGGCGAAGACGTCGAGCGCGGCACCGCGCAGCCAACCGCGCTCGAGCGCCTCGGGGAGCGCTCCTTCGTCGAGCACGGACCCGCGACCGGCATTCAAGAGCAGCGCGCCGCGGCAGCGCGCCATTACCTCGCGGGAGAACACCCCGCGCGAGCGTGGCGTGTCGGGGAGCGCGAGGACGATCCAGTCGGCGTCGCCGACGAGATCGCCGAGCGCGGTGATCGGGTAGATCGCCTGAAAGACCGGGGTTCCGTCGGGCTGCACGCGTGGCGCGGCGCTGGCGCCGGTGCGCGAGACGCCGTGGACGAGCACGCCGAGGGCCGCGAGCTTCGTCGCGATCGCGCCCCCCACGTCGCCGATGCCAACGACGACGGCGCGCGTACCGGCGACGAGCGGCAGGTCGCGCGGCGCCCAGCGGTGGTCGCGCTGCGCGGCCGCGAGGTCGAGGAGCTGCTGCTGCACGGCGAAGACCCGCGCCACGGCCCACTCCGCGATCGCTGGCCCGAACGACTCCGGCGTGCGCGTGAGCAGGATGCCGGTGTCGAGTCCCGGCGGCGCGAGCCACGCGTCAATGCCTGCTCCCGTGCAGTGCACCCAGCGCACGCGGCCGAGCGTCGTGGCGTCGGGGGGGCGCTTGAAGCCGACATACGCCTCGGCCCAATGGAGATCGTCGGCGGTGACCTGCGGCGGGAGCGTCGCGCGCAGGGCGAGCGCGGGACGCGCGGCCTGAATGGCGGCGGCGATGGCGTCGGAATCGCGCGTAGCAATTAAGACGTTACGTGGTGTAATGACCATTTAAGAGAGCCGCGCCGGCGTCGGGGACGTCACGTCGGGATCAGGGCGTGCAGGTGCTGTCGCCAGCCGCGATGCCAGACATCGAACGTATCGGCGGGCATCGGTCGCGCAATGAAGAACCCCTGACCGACCTCGCAGCCCAGTCGCCGCAGGTGCCGCCAGTCGGCGTAGTCCTCGATCCCCTCGGCCACCGTGGTCAGGCCCAACTGGCGGGCCATGCCCAGACTGGCCTCGACGATCGCCAGCGCCGAGGGGTCGCGGTCGGCACCGTGCACGAACCCCTGGTCGATCTTGAGTTCGTCGAACGGGATGTTGCGCAGCTGCGCCAACGACGAGTGGCCCGTGCCGAAGTCGTCAATGGACAACCCGAAGTGCTTCAGCCGCAGTCGCGTGAAGATGTCGAGCGCCATCAGGTCGTCGCCGGCGAGCCGGCTCTCGGTGACTTCGAGGACAAGCTGGCGATTCGCAACCCCGGCGGCGCGCACGGCGCTCTCGATGAACTCGGGAAAATCGAGCGCGCTGAAGTTCTCCATCGAGGCGTTGACGGCCACGACGATCGGCGATCCCTCATCCTGCCAGCGTCGCGCTTGACGCAGCGCCTCAGCGAGCACAAGGCGCGTGAGGCGATGAATGAGGCCGTGCTCCTCGGCGACGCCCACGAACTGCTCCGGCAGCACCAGTCCGTCCGTCGGATGATTCCAGCGCACCAGCGTCTCGACCCCCACCACCGTGCCGCTCGCGAACTCGACCTGCGGCTGATAGTGATTCACGAGTTCGCCGCGTGACATTGCCCCCTCGATCTCGCGCGGCGCGTACAGTTTGAATTGCCGCGCGGGCGGCGCCTTTGGTCCCGGGGCGGGCGCTTCGAGCAGGGCGCGCAGCTGTTCGGGGTCGGCGGGCTTGGAGATCAGGCCGCGCACTTCGAGCGCGTATGCCCGGGCCAGCGTGGAGGCGGTCCGGACGATGCGCTGGTCCTCGCCACTGACGAACACGAGTCCGCCCGCGAAGCCGAGGCGCGCGAGATGCCGCACGAACTCGATGCCGTCCATTTCCGGCATCTGCAGGTCGAGCAGGATCAGGTCCGCGGCTGCGGCATCGCGCTCGAGCGTGCGCACCGCATCGGTCGCGTGCTCGTGCGTCGTGACGTCGGTGAAGCCGAGTGTCTGGAGCTGGCGTGTGACGAGACGGAGCGCGAAGGGCTCGTCGTCAATGACGAGGATCTTCATGCCGGTGCCGTCCGGGGCAGGCGCGTGGGCATCAGCCGTCCGAGAGCTGGCGGTTCAATTCGGCATCCACCAGCGCGAGTTCGGCATCGAACTGCCGGCGCGCGTCGTCCACCAGCGCCGCCTGGCCCAGTTTGCCCGCCCGCTCGAGTTCGGCGCACAGCTCGCCAAGCAGGAGCGCGCCGACGGAGCGGGCGGAGGACTTGAGCCGATGGGCCAGCGCGCCGACCTGGACCAGATTGCCCGCCTCGTGGGCCGCCCGTATGTCCGCGGCAAGCGTGCGTGCCGACAACTGGAAATCGGCGAGAAACTCGCGGATCACCTGTTCGTCGTCGCCGACCAGGTTCGCGAGCACCGCACGCCGAACCTCTCCCGGCGTGAACTGCGATTCTGGGGTCATGGAAGCGGAGGTTGCGGGAACGGATGGCGTGGCAGCGGCAGCGCTGCTGGCGAGATCGAGATTGACGTCTCTGCTGACACGTGTCACATCGCGCGGCGTGACGTAGCGGTTGACCAACTCGCGCAGCGCCTTCAATGGCACCGGCTTGGTGAGGTAGCCATCCATGCCCACGACGTTTGCGCGAGCACCCTCGCCGCGCAGCGCATTGGCCGTGAGCGCCACGATCGGCAGGTGCTCGCCGATGCGTTCCTCGCCGCGAATGGCCTGCGTGAGGGCGTAGCCGTCGAGCTCGGGCATATGCAGGTCGCTCAGGAGCAGCGCGTAGCGCGGGCCGGCGCGCCACTTCGCGAGCGCCTCGGCGCCGTTGGAGACGATCTCCGCGGTGTGACCGAGCAGGTGCAGCTGCTGCAGAATCACCTTCTGGTTGGTGCTATCGTCCTCGGCGACGAGAATCAGCCGCCCGGCGGCGCGGGCCTCCTCCACCGTCAAATGGACAGGTGCGGCCTGGTGCGGCGGCACTGGCGTGGGCTCTCCGGAATCCGGTTCGCGGTAGATCTCGGGTGATGCGCGGCCGGCGGCCACGGCGACGGCGCGGATCAGCCGCCGCCCGCGGAGCAGCTCCATATCGAGCGACACCAGGTTTGGCACATTGATGCGCTCTGCTCGGCGGCGTCCGCGCGTGAGCGCCACGTGCCGCACGTTGGGACGGTCCTCGAACAGGTGCAGCGTCTGCAGGACTCGCGTGCCGTTCAAGTCGTGAATCACGACGCAGGGTCCGTCAGTGTCTCCAGCGGCGGTCGCCGCGGCCTGTTCATCGGCCACGACAACTACGGTGGCATTCGCGAACTCAAGGAGGCGGCGGAGGTCACCGGACGGGATGCCGCCGTCGTGCGGCACGAC
>JAKAJN010000120.1 GCA_021813725.1 bacterium
CGCTACGGAACGGATCTTCCTCCCGCTGCTCAAACTCACCGTCCCCGAGATCGTGGATTATCACATGCCGGCCGAGGGCGGGTTCCACAACCTCGTCTTCGTCTCGATCAAGAAGAGCTATCCGGGGCAGGCGTACAAAGTGATGAACGCGCTGTGGGGGATGGGGCTGATGTCGCTCGCCAAGGTCATCGTGGTGGTGGACGACTGGGTGAACGTGCGCAACACGCAGGAAGCGTGGTGGGTGGCGCTCAACAACATTGATCCCGAGCGCGACGTGCGCTTCACGCTCGGTCCGGTGGATGTGCTCGACCATTCGAGCCGCGCGTTCACCTTCGGGTCGAAGATGGGGTTCGACGCCACCAGGAAGATGCCAGAAGAGGGCTTCACGCGCGTCTGGCCTCGGGTGATCGAAATGGACGAGGCGACGAAGGCGAAGATGGACGCCGTCTGGGCGAGGCTGGGGCTCGCGAAGTGAGCGCGACCTCGCGCGAGGGGCAGACGTATGCCGGCGTTTCGCGGCTGGTGCGCTACGTGAACCTCGTGAAGCTGCCCCACACAGTTTTTGCGCTGCCGTTTGCCCTGGTAGGGGTGACGCTGGCCAGCTGGATTGCACCGGTCACGGCCGCGCTCGTGATCTGGGTGGTGATTGCGTTCACGGCGGCGCGCTTTGCCGCCATGGGGTTCAATCGGATTGCCGACCGTCGGTTCGACGCGCTCAATCCGCGCACGGCGATGCGCGAGATACCGAGTGGCACGCTGAGCGTGCCGGAGGCGGCGGCGAGCGTGATGGTCGCGTCGCTCGTCTTCTTCTTTGCGGCGTGGCGCATCAACCCGCTCTGCTTTTCGCTCTCGCCGGTCGCGCTGGGCTGGGTGCTCTTCTACAGCTACACGAAGCGCTTCACGCGATGGGCGCACCTGGTGCTCGGCCTCGGGCTCGGCATTGCACCGGCCGGCGGCTACCTCGCCGTGACGGGAACGTGGAGTGATCCATGGTGGCTGCTCCCCACCCTCGCGGTCGCGGTGATGAGCTGGGTGGGCGGGTTCGACATTCTGTACTCGCTTCCCGACGCCGACTTCGACCGATCGCAGGGGCTGCACTCGGTGCCGGCGACCATGGGGACGCGCACGTCGCTGCGGGTGGCGCGCGCGCTGCATGCGCTGACCGTACTCTCGCTGGCCGCCGCGGGCGTGGCGTCGGGGTCGGGGGTGCTCTACTTTGCCGGAGTGGTGGTGGCGGCTGGCATCCTCGGGTGGGAGCATTCGCTCGTCTCGTCGGATGACCTTTCGAAGCTCGACGCCGCCTTCTTCAGCGTGAATGGCATCCTGAGCGTGACGTTCTTCCTCTTCGTGCTCGCTGAGCGGGTGTTCTGATGGATGGTGCGCGACCGATCATCGTGGCGGTCACGGGCGCCTCGGGCGCGCCGTACGGCGTGCGGTTGCTGCAGGCGCTGGTGGAGGCGGAGCAGCCGGTGTCGCTGATCCTCAGCAGTCACGGCCTGCGGTTGATCCAGACGGAGACGTCGCTCGGCTCGGTGGCTGGCCTGCGCGCGCACCTCGGCGCCGCGGCGTGGGATCGGTGGGTGACGCTGTACGACGATGCCGACCGCGGCGCGGGTCCGGCCAGCGGGTCGCACCGCGCCCGCGCGATGGTCGTCTGTCCATGCTCGATGGGGACTCTGGCGGCGATTGCGGCGGGGACCAGCCGGTCGCTGGTGGAACGCGCGGCGGACGTCACGCTCAAGGAGCGGCGACCGCTCGTGCTGGTGACGCGCGAGACGCCGCTGTCGAGCATCCACTTGGAGAACATGCTGCGCGTGACACATGCGGGGGCGGTGGTGATGCCGGCGGCCCCCGGGTTCTACCACAAGCCCACGCGCATTGAGGACCTGGTGGATTTCATGGTCGCTCGCGTGCTCGACCACCTGGGGGTGGAAAACGCGCTGGCGCCGAGGTGGGGAGAGCCCACGTAGGTGCAGGGGCACGGGCACGGTGTGGTGCAGGGGAACGGGGGGTTCGAAGGGGCCGGCGCGTGCTGGCCCTTCGCGTTGCCGGGCTGCATCTTCGGGCGACTCGTGCGGTTCAATCGCCCATCGCACTCCGGAATCGTGATCCTCGATCGCATTCCGGGTTCCCCATCCTGAATCTCCCGTGACCCATCCCTCCCTGTTCGGGATTCTGTACTTCCCGTATGGCCTGATGGTCGGCGTGCCCGCCGTGATGCTTGGCTGGCTGGCCACGCGCGCGGGACTGCCGGTGAGCGCCGCGGCGACCATCGTGGGGACGGCGTTCGCGCCGGCGGCGTTCAAGTTCCTCTGGGCGCCCATTGGCGACCTGACGCTGACGCGCAAGCGCTGGTACGTCATCGCCAACGTCACGTGCGCGGCGGTCTTCTTCGGGATGTGCACCATCCCGATGAGCGCAGCGACGCTGCCGGCCATTACCGGACTGGTGCTCACCGGTGCCGTCGCGGCGACCTTCCTTGCGTTCGCCCTGCAGGGGTTGCTGCTGCACAACTGCGATCCGGCGCTGATCGGTCACGCCGCCGGCTTCTATCAGACCGGCAACATGCTCGGGCAGACCCTTGGCGGCGGCGTGGCGCTCTATCTGGTGCGCCACATGCCCACGCCGGCGCTCGGTGGCGCAGTGATCTCCGGCGTCGTGCTCTGCTGCAACCTGCCCCTGCTCGCATTGCGTGAACCGCCACGCGTGGGGACCGGAACGCTCGGCGCGCGCGCCCGCGAGGTGTGGGGAGAATTGCGCGCGATGCTGTCGAAGGTGGACGGACGACTCGCATTGCTGCTGGCCTTCCTTCCCATCGGCACGGGCAATGCGCAGTTCCTCTTTTCAGCGGTCGCGTCGGAGTGGAAGGCGTCGGCCGACTTTGTGTCGCTGGTGCTGGGCATTGTGGCCGGCATCGCCATTACGGCCGGGACGCTGGGCGGCGGCTGGTTGTCGGACCGCGTGCCGCACCGGCGTGCGTACTTCTGGGCGTGCGCCGCGCAGGGGCTGCTGGCCCTGCTGCTCCTCTACTCGCCGCGCGAACCGTGGGCCTTTGCCGTGCTGACAGCGACCTACACGGCCACGCTCGGCTCCTGCACCGCGGCACTCACCGGCATGGCGCTCGCGCTCGCCAAAGGCGGCGCGGCGTCGACCAAGGTCAGTCTCTTCATCGCCTTCAACACGCTCGGCTCGCTCGGGTTGGTGAAGGGTGCCGGCTGGGCACACGACGCGTGGGGAATGACCGGCATGCTTGGTGCCGAGATTGTCACGGTGGCCGTGGCGTTGACGATCTTCAGCGTTGTGTCGCGTCGCGTGCTGTGATGCTCGCTGAAGTGATAGGTAACGTGGAGTGATAGAGATAGGACTGATCGCCGACACGCACGGGATGCTGCGGCCGGCGGTGCACGAGGCGCTCGCCGGGGTCGCGATGATCCTGCACGCCGGCGACGTGTGCAGCGACACGATTCTCGATGAATTGGCGCTCATCGCGCCCGTGCAGGCAGTCTACGGCAACTGCGACGCCCCGTGGGATCCGGGACTCGCGGCGGAGCGGGTCGTGGCGGTCGAGGGGGTACGCATTCACGTCTCGCACGGGCACGAAGTCGGTCGCCCGAATGCCGCGCGGCTCATCGAGCGCTATCCCGACTTCGACGTGCTTGTCTATGGCCACACGCACGTGCAGAAGGTCGAACGGGTGGGGAGTGTGCTCGTCGTGAACCCCGGTGCGGCGGGTCCCCGCCGCTTCGATCTTCAGCCGAGCGTGGCGCGGCTGAAGGTCGAAGCCGCCACGGTCGCGATTAGTCTCGTGATGCTTCCCGACTGAGGGCACGGTGCAGATCGCGTGCTCGCGCGGCGGCAGGACCGGGGGACCGGGGGCCCACCGCTCCCGGGACGGGGCTAACATCAAGCAGGACGAAATTGGGCCCCTCTGTCGCGAGAATTCGGTCAACCTCCCGCGCCCACTGACCGGCGTCGCTGAACCGGAAGATCGAACGGAAGCCGCAGGCCCGCGCCATGCCGATGAAGTCCACACTGGATCCATCAGCGCGCGCGCGCGCCGCGCCCGGGGTCGGTTGCGCGCCGGTCACTTCGTACACGCCGTTGTCCTGCACGATCAGCGTGAGGTTGGCCGGTGCCGCCGCGGTGATGGAGACGAGTGCGCCGAGGTGCATGAGTGTCGCGCCGTCTCCATTCACCACGATCACGCGGCGTCCGGGCTGCGCGAGTGCCAGACCGAGGCCGATCGAAGGCGCGGTGCCCATGCTCGATGGCACCAGCGGCAGGTCGAGCGGACCGGCGCCGAGCGCCATCCACTCGCGGGCCGCTCCCATGCTCGTGATCACCACGTCTTCCGGCGCGCGGGCGCGGTGAAGGGCGAGGAGCGCATCGTGGAGCGGCATTTGAAGCGCCGGCTGATTCATGCCTTGCCCTCCGCGACCAACGCAACGCCCGGCTTGCCCGCCAGGCGGCACGCGTCGTAGTGCTCGCGAATTTCACTGAGCTGCGCGGACGACGTGATCAGTCGATAGTCGAGGTTCCACGCGTCGAGCACGGGCTCGGTGAAGACCAGACAGGTATCCCCTGGCAATGTGGACTGATTGAGGTAGCTGCGATACCCGATGACGGCGAAGATGGGCATCCGCCAGTCGTGCAGGATATTGCGCAGCGAATCGCCAGACTCGAACAACCCCGTGCACTGAATCAGTACGAGCGGCGTGGCACCGCCCAGATAGAGTCCGGCGGCGACGGCCCACGCCTCACCCTCGCGGCAGACACGCACGAGCTGCAGGTCGGGTGACGCCTCGATGGCGGGATGCCAGGCGCCAATCGTGCTGTCGGCGATCGTCACGACGTGGGTGATGCCCATCGCGGCAAACAGCTCCGCGATCGCGCGGCCG
This sequence comes from bacterium, assembly GCA_021813725.1. Lineage (GTDB taxonomy): Bacteria > Gemmatimonadota > Gemmatimonadetes > Gemmatimonadales > Gemmatimonadaceae > PNKL01. The sequence continues at coordinate 4,899 of JAKAJN010000120.1, forward strand.
GAGAACATGGCGTCGGGGTAGGTGAGTGGGACCGATGGTGCGTGCCGGGGCGACTCCGACAAATTTGCGCGCTACGCGCTCCGCGTCGAGGGCACCGGCGCGACGGCCGACGTGCGCTCCATCTCCTGCGGAAAACGCGTGAACCAGCTCGTCACGAGCAGCAGCTCGTCAATCTCGTGCGCCGGGACCGTCCCGTCGGAACGCTCGACGGGGGCGAAGATGCCCGCGACCTTCGCGTCGAACGCGCGCCGCTCGTCCGCCGTGCGCGGGGCCGCGAACGCACCGTGCACGCGGCCGCGCCGGATCACGTAGCTGATCGCGTCGTCGTGTCGCGGCTCCGGCGTGTACACGAACGAGAGCGACTCCACGGCGAAGCGCAGGCGCGCAAACTGCATGCGCAGCGATTCCAGCCGCGCAATCTTGTCCCGCAACGCGGCGGCGCGCTCGAACTCGAGCCGATCGCTCGCCTCTTCCATCGCGCCGCGCAGCGCCGCCACCGGCACGTCGTTGGTCCCCTCGAGAAAGGCGCGTGCCAGGGCGAAGCGCGCCGCGTAGTCGTCCCGCCGCACCGCGCCGACGCACGGGCCGAGGCACTTCCCGATCTCGAACCGGATGCACCCGGGCGTGCGCGGCGCCGGAAACAGATCGGGCTGATCGGCGAAGTGCATCGGCGTGTCGAGCGCGCAGTCGCGCAAGCCGAGGGCGTCGTTGAGCTCGCGCAGCGCTTCGGTGAGCTGGACGGCGCCGTGAAATGGGCCGAAGAAGACCCCACCCTCGTCAGCGCCGGCCCCCCGCACCACGCGGAACGCCTCCGCCGCGCCGCGCGCCACGCGAATGAAGGCGAAGTGACGCGCATCGCGCTTGCCGGCCACGTTGTGACGCGGGCGATATCGCTTGATGCGCTTCAGTTCCTCCAGCAGCGACGCGAACTCGCTTGGCACATACTCCCACTGAATCTCGGCGGCTTCACGCAGGATGCGCGCCCCCTTGTCGGCGGGATACTCGGCGCGGAAGTAGCTCAGCAGACGCGTGCGCAGTTTCTTCGACTTGCCGACGTATATGATCTCGCCGTCGGCGGATCGCATTTCGTACACGCCGGGAAGGTCGCGTGCCTCGCCCTTCACGCGCGCGAGCATCTCCGCCGCGTGCGCCTTCGCGTCGGCCAGCGACGGGAGAAAGGACGGACGCTGCCGGCGTCGTCTCATCGCTGGCAGGCCGCGCACCAGACAGTCGCGCGCGCGTCGATGGAGTGGCTCGACATCAACGCCGTGCCGCAACGCGGACAGGGCAGGCCGCCGCGGCCGTACGCCTTGAGTTGCGAGGCATAGCCGCCGCGCGCTCCAAACGCGTCGCGATAGTCGCGAAACGACGTGCCGCGTGCGTCGACCGCCTCACGCAGAACTGCGATCAGTTCGCGGTGCAGACTCGCGCGCTCGATCCGCGTCAGCGCCGACGCGCGGCGCGCCGGGCGAATGCCAGCCCGCCAGAGCGCCTCGTTGGCGTAGATGTTGCCGACCCCGGCCAGCCGCGACTGATCCATGAGCACCGATTTGATCGCCCGACGAGAACCCCGAAGACAACCCGAAAATCGCTCGGCGGTGAACTCCGGGTCAAGCGGTTCCGGGCCAAGCCGTTCGCTCCACTGGGCAAACGCTTCGGCGTCGAGAAAGGCAACGGTGCCGAGCCGGCGGACGTCGGTGTAGCGCAATTCCCGCTCGTCACCGAGTTGCAGCCGCAGGCACGCGTAGTCGTCCGGGGCGCCGGGTGTGTCGAGAATCAGCGCGCCGGTGAAGCGCGGGGTCACGACCAGGTGCCACAGGTCATCGAAGGAAAGCACGACGCTCTTTGCGCGGCGCCAGACGCGCGTGATCGTGCGGTCACGTAGCTTGGCGCGAAGGCGAGCGGTCGCGGCGCGCGTCGAAACCGGCGGGCGCAGCACGTCGGCCCGCAGCACGACCAATCCGGTGACGCACGCCCCCGCGATCGTCGCATGGAGGTCGCGGGCGATCGTCTCCGTCTCGGGGAGTTCAGGCACCGCGCTGCAGTTCGCGCCAGCCGATGTCGCGGCGGAACTGCTTGCCGTCGAAGGCGATGTTCGACGCGGCCGCCGCGCTCTTGCGGCACGCGGCCGACAGCGTCGGGGCCAGCGCGGTGACCGCCAGCACGCGTCCGCCGCTGGTGCGCAAGGCGCCCTCGGCGTCGCGCGCGGTCCCGGCGTGGAAGACGATCACGTCATCGCCGCGCGCCGAAATGGCGATCTCGTCGCCGCTGCGCACTTTTCCAGGGTACCCGTGCGCCGCGAGCACCGTGGTCACGGCGGCTCCCGCGCGCCACCGATGCGGGGGATGCCCGGCGAGCGATCCGCCGCGCGCAATCGTGAGCATCGGCTCCAGGAGCGACGACTCGAGCAGTGGCAGAATCGCCTCCGTCTCGGGATCACCAAAGCGGCAGTTGAATTCGACGACCTTCATTCCGTGCGGCGTCAGCATCAACCCGGCGTAGAGGAGCCCGGTGAACGGGCGTCCCTGCTCGCGCATTGCCCGGAGCGTCGGCGTGAAGACGCGCGCGACGACCTCGTCGATCAGCGTCGACGGCGCAATCGAGACAGGACAGTACGCTCCCATGCCGCCGGTGTTCGGTCCCGTGTCGCCCTCACCAATGCGCTTGTGGTCCTGCGCGGCGATCATCGGCAGCACGTGGGTGCCGTCAGTGAGTGCAAAGACCGAGAGCTCCTCGCCGGTCATGAATTCTTCGACGAGCACTTCGGCGCCGGCGGTGCCGAACGCGTTGTCCACGAGCATGCTGTCCACGGCCATCTCGGCCTCGGCCAGCGTCTGGGCCACGATGACGCCCTTGCCGGCGGCAATTCCCGACGCCTTGACGACCACCGGTGCGCCGAGCCGACGCACCTCCGCCTTGGCCAGCGCGGCGTCGGTGAAGG
>JAKAJN010000121.1 GCA_021813725.1 bacterium
GCGCCATCGAAGAATCGCTGCGGCGCCGCGGCATCCCGTACCGGCTCGTCGGCGCGGTGCGGTTCTACGACCGGCGCGAGGTGCGGGATCTGCTCGCCTGGCTGCGCCTGGCGGCCAATCCCGCCGACGACGAGGCCTTTCGACGGGCGATCACCGCGCCGCGCCGCGGTGTTGGCGATGCCACCGTCGAACTGCTCGCGGCGGTGGCGCGGGAACGCGGTCTGTCGCTGCTCGACGCCGCACGGCGCGCCCCGGAGATTGACGGCATCCGCCCGGCGACGCGGACCGCCCTCGGCGAAGTGGCGCAGTTGGCCGACCGGTTCCGCGCGAGTGCATCCGATGCCAGCGTGGATCGCCTGATCGTCGAGGTCCTGCTGGCGACGGGATACGAGGACGCGCTCCGGTCCGAGGGGCCGGAGGGCCTCGATCGGCTCGACAACGTGCGCGCCATGGTCGAGGGCGCGGCCGAGACCGTCGTGGATGACGGTGGGGAACTCGGTCTTCGCCCGCTCGATCACTTCCTGCAGAAGGCGATGCTCGTCACCGCGCTCGACCAGTTGGGGCCCGAGGCGGAGGCGGTGACGCTGATGACTGTGCACACCGCCAAGGGGCTCGAGTTTCCGGTCGTCTTCATCGCGGGGATGGAGGACGGGCTCTTCCCGCTCGCCCGCGCCTTCGACGATCCCGACGTGCTCGAGGAGGAGCGTCGTCTGCTCTACGTCGGCATCACGCGCGCCGAGCGCAAGCTGACGCTCACCTGGGCAATGTCGCGGCGGCGGAACGGCGAGTTGATGCCTGGTATCATCTCGTCATTCCTGTCGCCGGTGCCGCGCGACTTGTACGAAGCGCAGGTCACGCCGCGGCTGCGTGGCACCGCGAGCGCCTTTGCCTTCTCGTCGCCGTCGACGCGGCGCCCCGGCGTTCCGGTCACGCGCCCCGCCGTCTGGGAACCGTCGCCCGCCGAGGAGGAGTCGCAGCTGGCGCCGCGTTACGTGAAGGGGGCGCGAGTGCGGCACAAGGCGTTTGGCGCGGGCACCATTCTCGAGTTGAGCGGCACCGGACGCGACACCAAGGTGACCATCGAGTTCGACGACGAGGCCGTGGGCCGCAAGCGGTTGGTGGTGGCCTTCGCCGCGCTCGAGCGCGACGATGATTAGTCGCGCGCCGGCCGGTACAGCGGTGCGCCGAGCTGGCCGGTGAACGCGAGCGAACTCGCCGGCAGGCCGAAGTGGCGCCGCGCTGCCGCGCGCGCCGTCGCGCCGTCGCCGGCCCGCAGCGCCGTGCGGCGCACTGCCTTCGCCACCCGCAACGGCTCCTCTCCCGACGGATCGTGCGCGTACGGCTCGCTGGCATCCACGCGGCGGAGAAAGTCCACCACGTAGTCGAACGAGCGGCCGAGGTATGCGCCGACGTCGCGCTCCTCGAGGTCCCACCGGCTCCGCTCCGCCATCAGCGTGAAGACGCGCTGCCAGCTCTCGGCGTCCGTCACCCGCACCATCCCGCGAAAGATGCGACGGTTGGTGTGCGTGCTGAAGATCGTCGGGCTCAGGATGCGGTCCAGGTGGCTGTCGGCGCGCGCGTGATCGAGCAGGATGATCTCGTGCGCACGCCGACTGTGCCGCGCCCCCAGGTGCCACTCAAAGCGGCTCTCCCAGTACGAGTGGCCCAGCGCGCTGGTGCTCGACGTCGCCGCGAGCTGGTGCGGCACGAACCAGTTGTGCGCCACGACGTCGGCGGCGAGGTGCGCGAGGTACCCGTACGCGAACGCCTGCAGCGTCTCATCGCGCGCGCGCTCCAGGATCTCGAGCCCGACGTACCAGTGGTGACAGTGGCGGCCAAAGCGCGCGTACTTCTTGGCGATGCTGGTGTCGGCGGCAATGGATCCGTACAGAAAGTCGTACGGAAACGCCGTCAGCAGCTCGGCGATGCGCGGCGGCAGCAGGAAGCTCGCTCGCAGCACCGCCTCGCCGAGCAGGATGTGGGTGCCGGGCGTCCAGGCGTGCGCCACCGACGGCGTCACGACCAGCAGGAGCGCCACCGCGAGCATCACGGCGCCCAATGCCGCCGCCGACGCGCGTCTCGGGCCGGCCGTGCGGCGTGGCGCGCTCCTACGCCGCGGGTCCTTCGCCACTGGCGCCACCTGGACCGCCGGAGTGTCCGCCGCGCCGGCGGCGGTGACGGCGGCGGCGATGCCGCGGCGCCGGTGCCGCGTCCTCCGCGTACGGGGACTCGTGGGCATCGTCGTCGTCGAGGCGTCGCGGCTCGTCGAGTTCATCGTCCACCGCCGCGGCGTCCTCGTGCGACGGCGCGCGCCGCGGCACCCGGTCGTCCCGCGACCGGAACAGCCGCCGCCCGGCCTTGAATGTGCTCACCGCGGCGGCGGCGACCTCAGTGACCGCCTCCGCCCGTTCCGTCACGCGGCCAAGCAGCTCGCCAACGTCGTCAATGCGATCGGCGATGCCGCTCACCGAGTCGCGCACGCGCGTCGTCGCCTCCGAGAGCGCCTCCGCGGCTGACGCCGCGTCGCGCTTCACCACGTCGGTGAGCGCGCGCACGTTCTCGGCCGCCATCGTTGCGCTGGCAATCATCGGGTCGAGCTTCTCGCTCAGGCGCCCGAGCTGCTCCTGCATGGCGAGCTGGGCGCGCCACATCCGGTAGAAGATGATCGCCAGCAGCACCACCACGACCAGCGTGACGACCTGGGCCGCACCGGCGGCGACGAAGACTACCTGCTCGAAGCTCGTGCGGTCGGGTGGCACCTGCCGCACGAGCATCGTGTCGACGGAAACCTGGAGGAGAAACGGCATGGTCGTAGCATCCCTTCACGCGAGTGGATGCGCAAGGGTTGCGCCATCGTGCACGCGCGCCTCGCCTTGCGGAATCGCAAGCCGGCATCGCGATCCGGCATCGCGATCCGGCATCGCGATCCGGCATCGCGATCCGGCATCGCGATCCGGGTGCGCACGCTCAGTCGCATTTCCTCCGGGCCATCGGTAAGTTTGCGTCATGCGATTCCTCGTCGAAGGCGGCCGCCCGCTCAGCGGCACCATCCGCCCCTCCGGCAACAAGAACGCGGCCCTCCCCATCGTCGCCGCCACGCTCCTCACCGAGCAGCCGGTGACGCTGCGCAATGTGCCGCGCATCAAGGACATTGAGATCCTGGTCGAGTTGATCGCGACCACCGGCGCCGCGGCGCATTGGACCGGCGCCAACACGCTCGAGGTCCACGCGAAGTCCATCTCCGCGCGCTCGCTCGACCTCGAGATGTGCAAGCGCATACGCGGGTCCATCCTCCTGGCCGCGCCGCTCCTGGCCCGATGCGGCGAGGTGACGCTATCGCCGCCCGGGGGCGACGTCATCGGGCGCCGCCGCCTCGACACGCACTTCCTCGCACTCGAGCAGCTCGGCGCCGATCACGTGCTCTCCGATCGCATCGAGTTCACCACCAAGGGTCTGACAGGCGCCGACGTTTTCCTCGACGAGCCGAGCGTCACCGGCACCGAGAACGCCGTGATGGCCGCCGTCGCGGCGCGCGGCACCACCATCCTGCGCAACGCCGCCAGCGAGCCGCACGTGCAGGATCTGTGCGAGTTCCTCGTCGCCCTCGGCGCGCGCATCGAGGGGATCGGCACCAACACGCTCACGGTGCACGGCGGTGCGACGCTCGGCGCGGCCACGCACACCATCGGCCCCGACCACATCGAGGTCGGTTCGTTCATCGGCCTTGCGGCAGTGACGCGCAGCGAACTGCGCATCGCCAACGCCGGGGTGCGACATCTCCGCTCGGTGCTGATGGGATTCGAACGGCTCGGCATCTCGTGCCGCGCCGACGGCGACGACCTGATCGTCCCCGCCGCGCAGTCCATGGTCATCCAGAACGACCTCGGCGGCCATGTGCCGAAGCTCGAAGACCAGCCGTGGCCGGCATTCCCCGCCGACGTCATGTCCATCGCCATCGTCACGGCGACGCAGTGCAACGGACTGATCCTGATGCACGAGAAGATGTTCGAGTCGCGCATGTTCTTCGTGGACAAGCTCGTCTCGATGGGCGCGCGCATCGTGCTCTGCGACCCGCACCGTGCGCTCGTGGCCGGTCCGTCCGAACTGCGCGCCGGAACCGTCGAGAGCCCGGACATTCGCGCCGGCATGGCGATGCTCCTCGCCGCGCTCTGTGCCAAGGGGACGAGCACGATCAAGAACGTCGGCCAGATTGACCGCGGCTACGAGCGCATCGACGAGCGGCTCAACGCACTCGGCGCGCGCATCACGAGGGTACCGGAGGACAAGTGAGCGGGGCGCTCCCGCCACGCGAGCGGGTGGCCTCGTTCGCCGTGCTGGGACTCGCCGCCTTTACCACCACGCGCGAGGCCGGCAGTTACGGCTTTACCGACGCTGCCCCGGTGCAGGATGTCAACGACCGGTGGTTCTCGCTGCTCCGCGCCACCGGTGGCCGTCTGGCGTCGGCCCACCAGGTGCACGGTGCGCGCGTCGTGACGCATCAGTCCGGGTGGGACGGCTGGTTGCGCGTCGACTCGGCGGATGGGCACGCCACCGCGCATCACGACACCGCACTCGTGGTCACGGTCGCCGACTGCGTCCCTGTCTTCCTCGGTCACCCCAACGGCGCGTCGGCACTCTTGCACGCCGGTTGGCGGGGCGTCGCCAGCGGTATTCTGGACGCCGGCGTCTTCGCCCTGAAGGCCATCGGGTGCCATCCGCGCGACCTCGTGATGCACCTGGGCCCGGCCATCTGTGGCGCGTGTTACGAAGTTGGCCCCGACGTGTTCGCCCAAGTGATGCGACGGCGCAGCGAAACGCCGGCGCTGGTAGACCTGCGCGCCCTGCTCGCCGACCAAGCGCGTGTCGCGGGAATCCGCCAGGTGGAGGTGAGTGCGTGTTGCACGCGCTGCCACAATAATCGCTTCTTCTCGCACCGCGCCGGTGACGGCGGACGGCAGGTGGCGGTGATTGCGCCGTCAGCTTGAGAGCAGAGAAACAACAGAGAAAAAGCAGAGAAAAAGCAGAGAAAAAGCAGGGGGTCTCTCGCCGCATTCGTGGACACCGTTCACTGCGCTTCTTCGCTGCTTCTTCTCTGCTTCTTCTCTGCTTCTTCTCTGTAGTCTCTCTCTCTCTTGACGCTCGTCTCTCCGGCATCTATAATACTCAGGCTGGGCGGGGCACCATCCGCCTTGGGAATGTGGGGTCGCCCCCCACATTTTTTTGTCTTTAGGGGGATCGAAATCAAGTGAAGCAGACGTTGGAACCGATTGTCATTGCTGCACTTGACCCGCTTGGGTTTGACCTCGTCGAGTTGCGGCTCGGTGGCACGCGCCAGCGTCCGCTGCTCGACGTGCGCATCGACCGACGTGACCTGCAGAAGGTTACGGTGGACGATTGCGCTGGGGCGTCGCGGGCCATCGAGGCGCGTCTGGATGCGGATCCGGCGCTCTTCGGCGACCGCTACGTGCTCGAGGTGTCGTCGCCGGGAATGGAACGGCCGCTGCGCACCGAAGGCGACTGGCGTCGCTTCGCGGGGCGCACGGCGAGTGTGAAGAGTGCGGCGCTCGGAGGCCGCGTCGAGGTGGAGATTGTAGGCGTCGAGTTGGACGCCGGCGCGCCGCGGCTGCGCGTGCGCGACGTCAGGGGAGTTGAGCACGTGCTCGGGCTGGCCGATGTGGACGAGGCCCGCCTGGTGTTCCACTGGAAACCGTAACGAGGTCCTGGATGTCTGGATCGGCTGAAATCCTTGCTGCCTTCCGCGAACTGTCGAACTCCAAGCAGATCGACCGTGCGGAGCTGCACGCCCTATTGCAGGACGGCATTCACGCCGCCCTGGCCAAGAAGCATGGGCCCAATGTCCAGGCCGACATCACCATCGACGAGGGGCGCGGCGAGATTCGCATCGTCCTGCTCAAGACCGTCGTGGCGAGCGTCGAGGATCCGAGTCGCGAAATCAGCCTCGAGGAGGCGCAGTTCGAGGATCCGGAGTTCCAGGTCGGCGACATCATGGAAGAGCCGGTCGAGTTCGCCGAATTCGGCCGCTCAGCCGTGCAGGCGGCCAAGCAGCGCATCATCCAGCGCGTGCGCGAGGGTGAGCGCACCAAGATTCGCGATGAGTTCTCCGGGCGCGTCGGCGACCTGCTTTCGGGCGAGATCCAGCAGATTGAGCGCGGCAAGATCGTCGTGATGCTCAACAAGTTCCGCGAGGCGGAGGCGATCATTCCGTATCGCGAACAAAACCACCGCGAGGACTACAAGCAGGGCGAGCCGGTGCGCTCGGTGCTCAAGAAGATCGAGGAGACGCCCAAGGGGCCGCGCCTCGTGCTCTCGCGCGCCGATCCGATGTTCGTTCAGGCGCTGTTCAAGCTCGAAGTTCCCGAGATCCAGTCGGGGATCGTCGAGATCAAGGCCGCGTCACGCGAGTGCGGCAGCCGCACCAAGATCGCGGTCGTGTCCAAGGACGACGCCATCGACCCGGTGGGCGCCTGTGTCGGCCTGAAGGGCGCGCGGGTCCAGGCGGTGGTGCAGGAACTCGGTGGCGAGCGCATCGACATCGTGCCGTGGTCGCCGGACCCGGAGCGCTTCGCCAAGCTGGCGCTCGCGCCGGCGAAGGTGGCGCGCGTCTTCAGCGATCCGACCACCAAAACAATTCAGGCCGTGGTGGACGAGGACCAGCTCTCGCTGGCAATCGGACGCAACGGGCAGAACGTGCGCCTCGCCTCGGAAATCACGGGATGGAAGATCGACCTGTACTCGAGCCGCGAGTGGCTCGAGCGCGGGGGCGACATGCCGCTCTTCCAGCCGCTCCCCGACGAGGACGCGGCGGCCGACGTGCACCTGTCGTCCATCGAGGGCCTGCCGCCGGCGACGGTGGCGGTGCTCGAGGCCGGCGGATACCGCACGCTCAACGACATCATCGACCTCGAGCGCGAGGACTTCCTCCGCCTGCCGGGCATCGCGCCGGAAGAGGCCGATCGCATCATCGCGATGATCAACGAACTCACGACGGACGACAGCGGCGCCGAGGCGGCGGACGGCGGCGAGGGCGCGTCGGAGCCGGTGTAAGCGGGAGCGGATCATGGATGCCGCGTTGCGACGCCGACTGCTGGGGCTGGCTGGGCTGGGGGTGCGTGCGCGCAATGCGGTGGTGGGAGTAGATCAAGTGCGGGCGGCGGCGCAGGGTGGGTCGCTGCAGGCGGCGTTGGTGGCAGGGGATGCGTCGCGTCACAGTCGGGACAAGGTGGTCCCGCTGCTGCGGGCGCGACGCATTACGATGGTGGATGGATTTACGGCGGCCGAGTTGGGCAGCGTCGCCGGGCGGGATGCGACGGCGGTGATCGGCATCGTCGACGCGCAGTTGGCGAACGGAATTCGCGGGGCGCTCCGCCCCGCGGGCGAGTAGCAGCACGAGGGAGGCGGTTTGACGAAGCTTCGGGTGAGTGACCTGGCGGCCGAGTTCGGCATCTCGAGCGACGAAGTGTTGTCCATGCTTCGCGCCATGGATGTCGTTGTGCGCAGCCACCTGACGCCCTTGACGGACGACCAGATTTCGCGCGCGCGTGCCCGGTGGGAACGCGAAAAGCGCGTGCGCGCGCAGAAGTCGGTGGAGACGCCGGCGACGGCAGCCAAGAGCCGGCGGCGCGGCAGCGCGGCGGCGGAAGCGCCGGCAGAGGTGGCAGAGAAGAAGCCCGCCTCCAAGTCGCGCGCCAAGAAAAAGGCGGAGGAGCCGGCGCCGGCGCCAGCGCCCGAGCCGGCCGCCGATGCGCACAAGGTGCGCCGT
>JAKAJN010000122.1 GCA_021813725.1 bacterium
GATGGTGGATTTCAGGGATTCAAACACGGGGCGTCGGGATGTGGGTCGCTCTCGCGCGGGCCGCCGCTCGGGCGGCACGCCTTCCTGCGCATACTACGATACAGCGCGGAGACAGTTGCGCCCAATCCACCGCTACCCTGGCCGTCGCGCCACGACCTGCACCACCGCGCTGCGCCCGTCGTGGTGTGCCCCCTCGCGCACCTCGCGCTCGATCTCCGCGGCGTGCAGCAACTCGAGCCCGGCAAGCTCCTCGCGCAAGGCCGCAAGCGTCGGCATCCGGTCCGGCTCCGTCGGCCCGCCCGTGCCGAACGCCAGCTGCTCCGGACGATACGCCTCGAGGATGAAGATTCCACCCGGCACCAGCCCGCGCACCACCTGCGCGTGCACCTGCCGGCGCAGCGCGCCGGGGAGGTGGCAGAAGATCGAGACGATCCCCTCCCACGCCTCTGAAGCAATCGTGTACTCGGCGAGGTCGGCTTCGATGGTCACCAGGGAGACGCCGCGCTGGGCCGCAAGTGCGCGCGCTTTCGCCAGGCCCACGCTCGACGAATCCACCGAGGTCACTGCATATCCGAGCGAAGCGAGGTGTACGCCGTTGCGTCCCTCGCCGTCGGCAAGAGAGAGCACGCGCCCCGGCAGAATTCGCGCCGCGGTAGCGGCAAGGAAATCGTTGGGTGCCGTGCCGTAGGCATAGCCGGGGGCGCTGTATCGGTCATTCCACATGCTCGCACAATACACCGGGAGCGCACGCGGCGCGGAGGGGGCGCGTTAGCTTTGGGCATGCCTCCGCTCCTGATTGCTCTCTCGGCGTCGTCGAAGCCGGCCTCCGGCCCCGGCAAGTATGCGCGGGTACGGGTCAACGAAGCCTACGTGCGCGCCCTGCAGGGCGCGGGACTCGTGCCGCTGGTTGTCCCCCCGACGCTCACCACCGACGAGGCCCACGCCCTCGTCGCCGGCGTGGCCGGCATCGTGCTCTCGGGGGGCGAGGACATCGACCCGGCTCGCTACGGCGCCCAACGGCATCCAGCCACCCAGAAACCGCATCCGACCCGAGACGCCGCCGAGATCGCACTCGTCGAGGCGGCACGACTGCGCCGCCGCCCCCTCCTCGGCATCTGCCGCGGTCTGCAACTGCTCAATGTCGCGCTCGGTGGCACGCTGGTGCAGGACCTCGGGATGGAACGTCCCAGCGAGATCGTGCACCCGCGCGACCACGCGCGCACCAAGCGCGTGCACGCGGTCCAACTCGACGCGGAGAGTCGGATCGCCCGCGTGGTCGGCGACGCGCACATCGACGTCAACTCGCTGCACCATCAGGCGGTCGACCGGCTGGCTCCGATGCTGCGCGCGACGGCATTCGCACCCGATGGCGTCATCGAGGCGGTCGAGACAACGGACGGGTGGTGGGCGCTCGCCGTGCAATGGCACCCGGAAGAGCTGCTCGATGACCCGATGCCGTGGGACCGCGCCATCTTCGCCGCCTTCGCCGACGCCTGCGCCGCGTAGGGCTCCTCCCCTGCCCGACACGCTGTTCCCCGCTCCACACACCTCGGTTCGCACCATATTTGTGGTGTGCGCATTCTCCATCTCGACAGCGGCCGCCACTGGCGCGGGGGCCAGCGGCAGGTTTTCCTGCTCGCCGCCACGCAGCGCGAGCATGGACTCGAGCCGCTGGTCGTCGCGGCGCCGCATTCGCCACTGCTCAGCCGCCTGAAGACGCAGGGCGTCGCCACGGCGGCCGTGGCGATGCGAGCCGACTTCGATGTCATCGCGATGCGTCGGGTGCGCCGACTCGTGTCACGCTGGCGTCCCGATGTCGTGCACGCGCACGACGCTCGTGCCCACGCCATCGCGCTGGGTGCACTCCTCGCCGCCTCGGTGCCGCTCATCGTGACGCGCCGGGTGCCATTCGTCCCCAAGGGTCGCGTGAAGTACGGGTCACGCGTCGCGCATTTCATCGCCATCAGCCACGCCGTCGCCGACGCGCTGCGCAGCGGTGGCGTCGCCGCGCAACGATGCACCGTCGTCTACTCCGGCGTTCCGACCCCCACGGTTGAGCACCCCCGCGACTGGCGGCGGGAAGCCGGCTGGCCGATGGAGTCGCTGCTCTGCGGCGTGGTGGGAGCGATGACCGCCGAGAAGGGCATCACGCTGCTGCGCGAGATTGCCGAGCGCCTGTCGCCGCCGATACGTCATCGGCTCAAGCTGGTGTTGCTCGGTGGCACGGCGACGGGAGCGGACGAGTTCGGTGGCGTCGCAGCCTATCGCGCCGGCTTCGTGGACGCCATCCACGATGCGATGGCCGGACTCGACATGCTCTGGCACCCCTCGGGCGCGGAGGGTCTGGGCACGGCGGTCATTGACGCGATGGCACTGCGGGTGCCGCCCGTCGCGTTCGCCACCGGCGGCCTCACGGAACTGGTTGAGCACGGTCTGTCCGGACTGCTCGCGCCGGCCGGAGACGTCGCCGCCTTCGCCCGCGAGGTGGAGCGTCTTGCCACCGACGACGGGCTCCGCAGTGCGCTCGGCGCAGGCGGCCGCGCACGCGCCGCCGAGTTTGGCGTCGATCGAATGGTCAACGGCACCGCGCAGGTGTATGAAGCCGTGTTGGCCGCGCGCGGTCGCACCGGGACGCACGCGACCCCGTAGATCGCCAGCTCCCAAAGGGGTATTTTCCAGATTCGCCCCCCTCCCGGCCAACCCGACTATCGTGCTCTATATCTGCATCCCGTCCCGCAACGAGGCGCCAACGGTTGGAGTCCTTCTGTGGCGCATCCGGAAGGTCTTCCGGGAGTTCTCGCGCGAGTACGAGATCCTCGTCTACGACGATGCGAGCACGGATGAGACGACGTCGGTGCTCGAGCCCTATCACAAGGTGCTCCCGCTGACGGTGATCCGCGGCGAGGCCCAGGTTGGCTTTGCCCGCGCCGTGGATGCGCTCTTCCGCGTTGTGGCCCAGCGCACACGCTATCCGCGTCGCGACGCGGTGGTGTTGATGCAGGCCGACTTCACCGACCAGCCCGAACACCTGCCGGAGCTGATCAAGCGGTTCGAGGGCGGAGCTGATGTGGTCGTCGCCGAGACGGCCGTGGTGCCGTCAGCGCCGGCTCCGGTGCGCAAACTGGCGGCGTGGGCGCGCCGCGCCGCCCGCCTCTGGCCCGTGCGCGCCCACCTGACCGTCAACGGCGTCGGCGATCCCTTTGGCACGTTCCGCATCTTCCGCATCACCGTGGTGCGTGACCTCGTGCGCGCGGCGGGTGACGCGGGCGTCACCGACGGCTCCGTGCGCGTGGCCAATCTCGAGCTGTTGCGACGCGCGGTGGGGCTCGCACGACGCGTCGAGTCGGTGGTCGTTGAGCCGCGCTACGACATCCGGCCGCGCGCCACGCGCGTGCAAGTCTGGCCGGATCTCAAGGCCATCCTGCGCGCCGGCTGGGCGGCCCGGAAGCGGCGCGCCGTTGCCGCCGCGTGATCTCCAGCCGCCCCCTGTGGCGCGCCGCCGTCGGACACGCGCGGCGCCTCTCTGCAACCGCCAGTGTGCTGGCGGTCGTGTGCGGCGCCACGCCACGCACCGCACCACTGGCTGCGCAGGGCACCGCGCTGCCCGCCGACGCCACCTACGTGCCGTGGAACGTCGGCGAACGTCTGCGTTACGACGTCAAGTTCGGATTCATCAAGGCGGGAAGCGGCGAGATGTCCATTGTGGGCATCGAGACCGTGCGCGGGCGGCCAGCGTGGCACGGGCGTTTCACCGTGCACGGCGGCTACCTCGCGCTGCGCGTGGATGACGTGCTCGAGACCTGGATGGACGTCGGGACGTTGTCGTCGCTCCGCTTCGAGCAGGACTTCAAGGAAATCGGCCGTGAGCGCCAGAAGTCGTTCGAGATCTTCCCCGATCGCCAGGCGTACGTGCAGCGTGGCAAGCCGGAGAAGGCGTCGGTGGCCGATCCACTCGATGACGGCTCCTTCCTCTACTTCATCCGCACCGTCCCGCTCGTCGTCGGGCGGACGTACGAGTTCAACCGCTACTTCATTCCCGACCGCAATCCAGTGCGGATCCGCGTGCTCCGCCGCGAACGCGTCGAAGTGCCGGCCGGGGAGTTCGACTGCATCGTGCTGCAGCCGATCATCAAGACCAAGGGCATCTTCTCCGAGAACGGCCAGGCGGAGATCTGGCTGACCGACGACGCGCGTCGCATCATGGTGCAGATGAAGTCGAAGCTCCCCTTCGGCTCGCTCAACCTGTACCTTCGCTCTGCCTCTTCCGCCACCGAGACGCCCAAGTGAGCACGCCGCGCGAAGTCGACCTGTCCAAGGTGCGCACCATTCCGGTGGCCGGTCGTCCCAACAAGGTGAGCGCCGGCGAGTTCGCCACGCCGCCGGCCGGCGATCGGTCGTTCGGCGCGTTTCTGCGTGCGCTCCCGGACGTGCTCAAGGCGGCCGACTTTCGCCGCGTCGTGGACGCCATCGTGCACGCCCAGCGGGGCAAGCGCGCCGTCGTGGTGATGCTCGGCGGGCACGTGGTGAAGACCGGGATCGGTCCGCTGTTGGTGGAGTTGATGCAGCGCGGCGTCATCACCGCCATTGCGATGAACGGTTCGGCGGCCATCCACGACTACGAGATTGCGCGCTTTGGCGCGACGAGTGAGGACGTGGCAGCCGGCCTGCGCGATGGCACATTTGGCATGGCCGAGGAAACCGGACGCGGGCTCAACGACGCCTTCACGCGCGGCCACGCCGCGGGCTGGGGCATGGGCGAGAGCGTCGCCCGCGCGCTCGCGGCCGAACCGGCGCTCGCGCACCCCGAACTCAGTGTGATCCTGCAGGCGCAGCGGCTTGACGTCGGCGTCACCGTGCACGCCGCGTTGGGCGCCGAGATCATCCATCAGCACCCCGCCGCCAGCGGCGCCGCCATCGGCGAGACCAGCCACCGCGACTTCCGCCGCCTCGCCGCCAGCATCGAAGGGCTGCACGACGGCGGCGTGGTGCTCAACTGCGGTAGCGCCGTCATCATGCCCGAGGTCTTCCTCAAGGCGCTCACCGTCGCGCGCAACCTCAACGATGGCCGCCCGACGGGCTTCGTCACCTGCGACATCGACATGCAGCGCCACTACCGGCCGCGCGTCAACGTGGTGCAGCGTCCGACGATGGGCGGCGGCGCAGGCTATGAGCTCACCGGGCACCACGAGTTGATGCTGCCGCTGCTTACCTGGGCGATTGTGGAGGCGCTGGGCTCGGGGTGAGCGGGGCGGAGTGCGGGGGCTTGGTGAGCGGCGAGGGGTATGCTGAGGGGGATGAGAAACGGGGCGCAATCCACGCGGGTTGCGCCCCGTCTTCCGTCTTCCGTCTTCCGTCTTCCGTCTTCCGTCCCTCTCCCCACAGCCGATCTCCGCCCTACTTCGTGAACTGCTCCTCGATCTTCTTCGCCGTCTCCGGCAGGAAGAGGCGCAGGATCAGGTAGACGACGGCGCCAACGATCGCGATGCGGATCGCCCAGCGGAGGAGGATCCAGAGCAGCGCAAACAGAAAACCGAACAGGCCAAAGAAGACCTGCAGCAAGAACAGGCCAAGCAGGGCCAGGGCGCCGATTCCAAAGATGGTGCGAAGCATGGGATCCTCGGTGCGGGTGCTATATGCCATACGCGCAGCCCCGTTGCGAGGTTTCGGTGCCTTTGGGCTGTCGGCAGCGGACTACTACCATCTCCATCAAGCGCCTCCTAGTCCGTCAGGGTCAGGTCTTCTCGGACAATCGTGCTAACCTTTAACAGTTATTTTACTGGTTACTTTCGCTGGCTTCTGCCCTGTATCCCCGCTAGGTTGATCTTCCCGACCCCACTGCCGGGTGTCGGACTCCTCTCGCCCTTCGGAGCATGAGCGAGCATCTGTACCAGATCATGGGACGCCACCGCGCGGAGCCGCTGCCCGAGCGGAAGCCGTCGTGGTTGAAGGTCAAGGCCCCGGGTGGAGGCAACTACCTCCACCTCAAGAGCCTCATGCGCGACCTCAAGCTCAACACGGTCTGCGAGGAGGCGCACTGCCCGAATGTTGGCGAGTGCTGGCATCATGGCACCGCCACGTTCATGATCCTCGGCGACGTGTGCACCCGCAACTGCGCCTACTGCGCCGTCGCGCACGGGCGTCCGCCGAAGTTCGACGCGGCTGAACCGTCCCGCGTCGCCGAGGCGGCGCGCAAGATGAACCTGCGCCACGTGGTGCTGACCTCGGTGGATCGCGATGATCTCCCCGACTTCGGGGCGTGGGCCTTCGCCGAGACCGTGCGGCTCATCAAGGCCGACAACCAGGGCACCTCGGTGGAGGTTCTCGTTCCCGATTTCCAGGGGAACGAAGACTCCATTCGCACGGTGCTCGACGCCGGCCCCGACATCTACAACCACAACACCGAGACGGTGCCGCGCCTGTACAAGAAGGCGCGCCCCGGCGGTCGCTACGAGCGCGTGATGGAGATCTTCCGCCTCGCCAAGCGTCTCGCCCCGCACATCCCCACCAAGACCGGTATCATCGTCGGGATGGGCGAGACGAACGAGGAAGTGGTCGAGGTGATGCGGGATCTTCGGCGCGTCGACGTGGACATTCTCACCATCGGGCAGTACCTGCGCCCGTCCGATGATCACATCGGCCTCGACCGCTACGTCACCCCCGAGGAATTCCGCTGGTTCTACGACCAGGGGATGGAGATGGGCTTCCGGCACGTCGAGTCCGCGCCGCTCGTCCGCTCCAGCTACCACGCCTGGGAGCAGGTCCAGGCCGCCGGCGTCTGACCCCCACAAATCCAATGGCAACCAGGAAGAAGTCGGGCGCGAAGGATGCGCCGTGCTCACTCCGCAAAGCGGGCGACCCAACCGTCGACCGCGATCTGCTGCGCTCGATGCTGCTGCAGCGGCGATTCGAGGAGAAGACGGGCGAGGCCTACGCCCTCGGCAAGATCGGCGGCTTCTGCCATCTCTACATCGGCCAAGAGGCGGTCTCCACCGGCATCATCTCGCAGCTTCGCCCCGACGACTACGTGATCGGCACCTACCGCGACCACGGTCAGGCGCTCGTGCGCGGGATCACGCCGCGGGCGGTGATGGCGGAACTGTTCGGCCGAATCGACGGCTGTTCACGCGGCAAGGGCGGCTCGATGCATCTCTTCGACCGCCACACGAACTTCCTCGGCGGGCACGGCATCGTCGGCTCGCACGTGCCGCTCGCGGCGGGGGTCGGCTTCGCCATCAAGTATCGCGGCGGCGACCAGGTGGTGGTCTGCTTCATGGGCGATTCGGTGGTCAACATCGGCGCGTTCCACGAGGCCCTCAACATGGCCGCGCTCTGGAAACTGCCGGTGCTGTTCGTCATCGAGAACAACCGCTACGGCATGGGCACCGCGGTGGAGCGCGCCGCGGCCGTGGACGACCTATCGCGCCGCGCGGACGGCTACACGGGACTGGATGGCATTGCCGTGGACGGAATGGATGTGCACGCCGTCTGCGAGGCGACCGCGAAGGCGATTGAGCGTGCGCGCACCGAGTCGCGCCCATCGCTCGTCGAAGTGCGAACCTACCGGTATCGCGGCCACTCCATGTCCGACGCCGTCAGCGGGACGTACCGCAGCAAGGATGAGCTCGACGAATACCAGTCGTACGACCCGGTCTACTC
>JAKAJN010000123.1 GCA_021813725.1 bacterium
GATGATGCGGTCAACGGGACGCAGCGACATGGGGGGCTCCGGCTGTCGAGGTGGGGCAGGCTCCTCCGACGGTGAAGGGGAGGGGTACCGAGATGCCTATATCTTAGTACTAAGATAATGTCCTCAACGCGGTACGCAAGCCCCCTGAGACAATGGTGGTGCGCCCCGCCATGTTTCGTCCTCCGTCCTCCGTCCTCCGTCCTCCGTCCTCCGTCTTCCATCTCCCGTCTCCCGTCTACTATCAGCATAGTTGACAAAACCGGACAGCGCCCCTAGTATCTACTACGTACATAGTAGAAAGGGAGTCCATATGGACGATCTGGCCCTGGGCGAACGCGAACTCGACGTCATGGCAGTCCTCTGGGAAATCGGCGACGGCACCGTCGGCGAAGTCCGGAAACGGCTTCCGGCCGAGCTGGCGTACACGACGGTCCTCACCATCCTCCGCAACCTCGAGGCGAAGGGGTACGTGAGCCACACGGTCAGCGGTCGGGCCCACCGGTATCGGGCGCGCGTCGCACAGCGCACGGCGCAGAAGGGGGCGCTCAAGCGCGTCCTCTCGCGCTTCTTCGCCGGATCGCCCGAGGTGCTGCTTGCCCGCCTCGTGGATGACGCCGGCGTGGACGCGGCGGAACTGCGCGAGATGGCCGAGCGCATTGCGCGCGGCACGGCAAAAGGAGGGAAGCGATGATCCTGACCTGGATGCTTGCCGCCACGGCGCTCGCCGCGCTTCTCTTCGGTGCGGCCTGGGCGCTCGAGCGCGCGTTGCGCCTCATCGGCTGGCAGGGGCGTGCGCCGTGGATCGTGGCCCTGGTGGCCGCCATTGCCTGGCCAGTGCTGGCGTCCCTCGCCGCTCCGGCGACGGTCCAGAGCGTCGCGGTGCGGACGCTCACCGCCAGTTCACAACTGCTTGGTGTGGCGCCCGCGGCGCCGGAGGACGTGCTCTCGGCGGTGCTGGCCCGTCTCGCACTGCTCGACCAGCCGTTGATTCTGCTCTGGATTGTCGGGTCGCTGCTGCTCCTGGCAAGAGTGCTGTGGGCCGTCGTGGCCCTGCGTGAGACGGCGCAGGCGGCGACCCCGAGCGAGCTCGCCGGCACCGCGGTGCGCATCACGCCGACGCTCGGCCCGGCCGTCTTCGCCTTGTGGCGTGCGCAGGTACTCTTGCCGAGCTGGATGCTCGACCTCGAGGCCCCGCTGCGCGCGCTCGTGCTTGAGCACGAACGTGAACACGTGCGCTCCCGCGACGCGCAACTTGTCATCGCGAGCCACCTGGCAGCCGCGCTGATGCCGTGGAACGCGCCGCTCTGGTGGATTGCCCGGCGCCTGCGCACCGCGGCCGAAGTCGACTGCGACACGCGCGTCCTGCGCGGCGGGGTAGACGCGGGCACCTACAGTCATCTCCTCCTTCTCATTGCCCAACGGCAGGGGCACGCGCGATTCCTGCCGATGATGGCGGGCGCTCCCTCCACGTTGCGCGCGAGGATCATTGCGATGTCGTCCCCTCGTCCTGAACGGCCCGCCCTGCGCGCCGCGCTTTTCACACTCGCCGCGGCGACGCTCGTCGGCGCCAGCGCGAGTCCCGTGCTTGCCCGGCCACTCGCGAGCGTGCATCTCGCCGAATCGGTAAGCGCGCTCCTGCCTGCCGCGCCGCAGGCCCAGCAGCCGCAGCCGGCAAGAGCAAAGCCGGGCATATCGGCAGATTCCGCCAAGCGGGCGCTCGATGCCACGGTGGCCAGGAAGGCAGCCGCCGCCAGAACGAAGGGGGCGGCTGACACCCTCGCAATGAAGGAGAAGAAGGATGCCGTCGCGAAGGGGTACAAGGAGTTCAAGCTCGACAAGCCGGCGGTGATGGCGAGGGGCTCAAAGGTACCTCGATATCCCAATGAACTGCGCAAGGCGAACGTCACCGGCTCGGTACTCGCGATGTTCGTGGTTGACACAACCGGGCACCCCGACGCGTCTTCGCTGAAGATCGTGCGTGCCACGCACCCCGA
Organism: bacterium; assembly: GCA_021813725.1. Lineage (GTDB taxonomy): Bacteria > Gemmatimonadota > Gemmatimonadetes > Gemmatimonadales > Gemmatimonadaceae > PNKL01. Next base: position 1,995 of record JAKAJN010000123.1, read on the forward strand.
CTTTGTCGAGGCGGTGAGGTCCTCCTTCGTCGGCCTGAACTTCCTCCCTGCGGAGGTTGGCGGGAGGCCCGTGCGCCAGTTGGTGCAGATGCTCTACCGCTTCGCCACGTTCAGCACCCCGCACGTCGATTCGCTGGTGCTGGTCAAGGATGTGACGGCGTTCGAGATGACAGTCACCGGCAACGATCAGTTGAAGGGTGATCCAACGGGGACCATCGTTGGAATGACCTTCTACCCCTCGGGTCCCGACCCACTCTACATCGTGGACGGCAAGCGAACGACCGCCGAGGAGGCGAAGAAGATCGACAAGGCCCGCATCGCCTCCGTCGAGGTGCTGAAGAACGAGGCCGCCCGCGCCAAATACGGCGACGACGGCAAGAACGGGGTGATCATCATCACGCTGAAGCAGTAGCCGTGGGTGTGTCGCGCGGCCCCGGCCTCGTCGAGGCCGGGGCCGCGTGCTGCATCCACCTCCCCAGCCCGCAGCGGACGGGACCGGAACTTCGGCGCGCGAGTTGCTTACAATTGAAGCAGCCCCCACGCCCCGTCCCGTCATGCCTACGCCTCCCTCCTCGGACTTTCGCGCCTTCGCCGAAGACCTCCACGCGCGCCGCGAGTCGCTCCCCGTGGGGCTCCAGCTCAAGCAGAGCGCGCAGCAATTCACCGACCAACTGCTGGCGGTGCTTTTCCCGCACCTCTGCCGCGAGACCTACGCCTCCGCGTACGAGATCGAGGCGAAGCTCGCCCACCTCGAGCGCGAACTCCGGCGGATGATCGGCCCCCTGTTGCCTCCGGCGACGCCAGCCGATGCACCGGTCCGCGCATTCTTCGGCGCCCTCCCGGCCATCCACGCCGCGCTTCTGCTGGATGCGGAGGCGATCAACGCGGGCGATCCGGCCGCCGAGTCGCTCGACGAAGTCATCCTCGCGTACCCGGGGTTCACCGCCATCGCCATCCACCGACTCGCGCACGAGCTCTACCGCCTGCAGGTGCCAATCTTTCCGCGCCTCCTCGGTGAGTACGCGCACCAGGTCACGGGCATCGACATCCACCCGGGGGCGACCATCGGCACCTCGTTCGCCATCGACCATGGCACGGGAATCGTGATCGGCGAGTCGGCAATCATCGGTAGCAACGTCAAGCTGTACCAGGGCGTGACGCTCGGCGCGCTCAGCGTGCGCAAGGAGCTGGCGAGCACCAAGCGTCACCCGACCATTGAGGACAACGTGGTCATCTACGCGCAGGCGGTGATCCTCGGCGGCGACACCGTGGTGGGGCGCGACAGCATCATCGGCGGCAACGCCTGGCTCACGCACAGCGTGCCGCCGGGGTCGGTGGTGGTGCAGGAGTCGCAGACCACCGTGCGCGCCAAGGACCCGCAGGGCGACGACGTCGTCTACTTCATCTAGTCCCCCGTCCGAGAGCTCCCATGAAAGCGAACAGCATTCTCGATACGATCGGACGCACGCCGCACGTGCGCATCAACCGGCTCTTCGGACGCGCGACGGTCTGGATGAAACTTGAGCGCGCCAACCCGGGCGCGAGCATCAAGGACCGCATTGCGCTGGCGATGATCGAGGACGCGGAACGGCGCGGTGTCCTGTCGGCCGGGAGCGTGATCATCGAGCCGACGTCGGGGAACACCGGCATCGGGCTGGCGATGGTCGCGGCGGTGAAGGGATACCGGCTCATTCTCGTGATGCCCGAGTCGATGAGCATCGAGCGCCGCCGGCTGATGGCGGCCTACGGCGCCGAGCTCGACCTGACGCCGCGCGAACTCGGCATGCGCGGCGCCGTGGAGCGCGCCGAAGCACTCGCCAAGTCGGTGGCGGGCGCGTGGATTCCGCAGCAGTTCGAGAATCCCGCGAACATCGAGGCGCACCGGCGCACCACGGCGGCGGAGATTCTCGAAGATTTTCCGGACGGACTCGATGTGCTCATCACCGGCGTCGGCACCGGCGGTCACATAACGGGCGTGGGCGAGGCGCTCAAGGCGGTCTGGCCGGAACTCAAGGTCTTTGCCGTCGAGCCGGCGGCGTCGCCCCTCCTCAGCGGTGGTCAGCCGGGTCCCCATCCCCTGCAGGGACTCGGTGCGAACTTCGTCCCCGCCAACCTGCACCGCGACGTGCTCGATGGCGTGATTCAGGTGGGCAAGGACGACGCGTTCGCCTATGCGCAGCGCTGCGCGCGCGAAGAAGGAATCTTCGTTGGCATCTCCAGCGGCGCCGCGCTGGCCGCCGTGGCGCAGAAGCTGCAGGAACTGCCGAAGGGAGCGCGCGTCCTCACCTTCTGCTACGACACGGGCGAGCGCTACCTCTCGGTGGACGGACTGTTCTGATATTCCACCGGGTGACAGCCGGACGCTTGGGGTTCACCAGCGGCGCGCTGCAGCCAAACTGCCACTGCGAGCGCTCGCGATCGGGCTTCGGCATGCCGAGCGTCCCCCCAAGCACCGGCATGAGGTCGCCGACCCGTCACGCGATCAAGTCGGTAATCCGCTCGCCTGGGTCGCCTTACTGCGGAAACCAGCCTTCAATCTCCTCACGCGCCGGCACACCGCCCGCGTGCACGACCGTCCCGTCGATCACCACTCCCGGCGTGCGCATCACACCGAAGCTGGCGATCTGCTGATAGTCCTCCACTTTCTCGAGCGCAATCGGCACGCCGCGCGCGTCGGCCACCTGCTGTATCAGGGCGGCGGTGCGCTTGCAGTTCGCGCACCCAGCGCCGAGCACCTGGACCTTCTTCATATGCACTCCTCCGCGCCTGCCTACAGCACGGCGTTGAATACGTAGCCGACCAGCAGGATACCGGCCGACACCACACCCACGAAGGCGACGATGAGTCGCGGCGTGAGCACCTTGCGCAGGATGACGATCTCCGGCAGGGAGAGGGCGATCACACTCATCATGAACGCAAGCACCGTCCCCAGCGCTGCCCCCTTGGCGAGCAGCGCCTGCACCACGGGAATCACGCCGGCGGCGTTGGAGTACAGCGGCACGCCAATCAGCACCGCGACGGGCACGCTCCACCAGGCTTCCTTCCCCATCACGCCGGCCAGATAGTCCTGCGGGACGAAGCCGTGAATCAACGCGCCCACGGCGATGCCGACAATCACATACGGCCACACCCGGCCGACGATTTCGCGCACGGCGAGTCCGCCGGCCGCCATCCGATCCACGAACGAGACGCGCGGCGCATCAAACGAGGCGTCGCCGCGCGGCATGTCGCGCACCCACGCCTCGAGATGGCGCTCGAGGCGCATGCGGCCGAGCACCCAGCCGGCGACGATGGCGACGCCCAGTCCGAGCGACAGGTAGAGCAGGGCAATCCGCCACCCGAAGAGTCCGAACAACAGCGTCAGCGCGATCTCATTCACCATCGGAGCGGCGATCAGGAACGAGAAGGTCACGCCCAGCGGAACGCCGGCCTGCACGAAGCCGAGGAACAGTGGCACCGCCGAGCACGAGCAAAAGGGAGTCACCACACCGAGACTCGCCGCGAGCACGTTGGCGATGCCTTCGCGGCGGCCAGCCAAGAGCGCGCGTGTGCGCTCCGGCGTGAAGTACGAATTGACGATTCCCATCGCGAAGACGATGCCGCTGAGCAGCAGGAGCACCTTGGGCGCATCGAAGAGGAAGAACTGGAGGGAGGTCCCGAGATGACTGGCGCGATCGACGGGAAGCAGGCCCACGAGCCCTTCCGATGCCGGCGCAAGCAGGCGGTACAGTCCGAACCAGGAAACGGCGCCTGCCGCGAGCAGGGCACGCGGGTGAGCACGCCATCCGTGCGCATGCGCCGGTGGCAGCGAAAGGCCGGTCATTGCAGTCGTTCCTCGGGCTCCGGCGCAGCCGGCGTATGCCGGGGCCGGCCGCCGGTGCGGAGGTAGTCGGCAAAGTCGTCGGGGAGTGTGCTGGCAAGGATCGCGCGTGACGTCTGCTCGACGTCATATGCCACACGCACCATCTCGACGTGCACCGCCGCATCTGACGTGACATCGAGCAGCACGTACCCGGCGCGCGGGTCGCCATCCTTTGGCCGGCCGACACTGCCGGTGTTCACGTAGTGAATGCCCTCGACCACGCGGTGCCAGGGGATATGCGTATGGCCAAAGCAGACGACGTCGCCCCGTCGCGCGCCCACCGCGGCTCCCATCTTCGCGAGGAAATCGTCGGTGCGCTCCGCGTGCACATATACGGTGTTGAGCACCTGATTGCCATGGATCAGCGTTACCGTCGGGCCGCTCGCGTGACCGCCCAACGGACGGAGGTCGAGGCGGAACGGAAGCGTCGCGAGCCACACCTTGGTCGCGTGCGACGTGTGCTCGAGCGTCCACGCATACGACAGGTGCGACAACTCCTCCTGCCGTGGGTCTTCGTATCGACAGCCGCAGTGCGCCGCCTCGGTCGCCACCGTGGAATCGTAGTTGCCCGCGACGCCCGGGATGCCCTCGGCGCGCACGCGTGCCACGGTGTCATCGGGCCACGGTGCGTAGCCCACAAGGTCGCCCAGATGATACGTCGCGCCCACGCCGGGACGCGCGGCGATGTCGGTCAGCACGGCATCGAGCGCCGGAAGGTTGGCGTGAATATCGGAGATGAGGGCGAAACGCACGGCAGTGCTCACGTTGCGGCGTTCGCGTAGAATCGGCGCCGGAACGCCAGCGCGACGTTCACGAGTCCGATCAGCACGGGAACCTCGACGAGCGGCCCGATGACCGTGGCGAACGCCTGCTCGGACTGGATGCCGAACACGGCCACCGCCACCGCGATAGCCAGCTCGAAGTCATTGCTCGCCGCGGTGAGCGACACCGTCACGTTTTGCTCGTACGACGCTCCGACGCCGCGGGCCTTCGCCGAGAAGAAGGTGATGAAGAACATCGCGGCGAAGTACAGGGTCAGCGGCGCCGCCACCCGCAGCACATCGAACGGGAGCTGGACAATCAGGTTCCCCTTCAGCGAGAACATCACGATGATCGTGAAGAGCAGCGCAACGAGCGTCATCGGACTCACGCGGGGAATGAAGACGTGGTCGTACCATGCCTCGCCCTTGGCGCGAATGAGCGTGAGCCGGCTGATCAGGCCGGCCACGAGCGGAATGCCGAGGTAGATCGCCACCGTCTTCGCGATCTCGCTCACCGCCACGTCCACGGTCACGCTCTGCATGCCAAAGAGCGGCGGCAGAAACGTGAGGAAGACCCACGCGTACACGCCGTAGAAGAGCACCTGGAAGATCGCGTTGAGCGCCACCAGGCCCGCCACGAGGTCCTTGTCACCCCGGGCCAGGTCGTTCCACACCAGGACCATCGCGATGCAACGCGCGAGTCCGACGAGAATCAGCCCCTGCGCATACCCGGGGAGGTCGGGGAGGAGCAGCACGGCGAGGCCGAACATCACCAGCGGCCCAAGCACCCAGTTCTGGAAGAGCGAGAGCGCCAGCACGCGTCCGTTGCGGAAGGCGGCGCCAAGCTTCTCGTAGCGCACCTTGGCCAGCGGCGGATACATCATCAACACGAGGCCAATGGCGATGGGAATGTTGGTCGTGCCAACCTGCACGCGCTCAATCCACTGCTCCACGTTTGGCGCCGCGGAGCCGAGTGAGACGCCGACCGCCATCGCCAGGAAGATCCAGAGCGTCAGGAAGCGA
>JAKAJN010000124.1 GCA_021813725.1 bacterium
ACAAGGCGCAGCGCGCAGCCAAGATGGTGACCGATGCCGGCCTGCCGGCACCAGCGCTGTACACCGACGGCGATCTCGCGTTCGAGCAGCTGGTGCAGCGCGACGACATCGACTTCATCCACACCGCCACGCCGTGGGAATGGCACGTGCCGGTGATGCTTGCCGCACTCCGGGCCGGCAAGCACGTCTCGAGCGAATGCCCGTTCGGGATGACGCTGAAGGAGTTGTGGGAGCTGGTGGACGCGAGCGAGAGGTCTCGCCGCCACTGCCTGCAACTGGAGAACTGCAACTACGGCTACAACGAGATGCTGGTGAACCGGATGGTGCACGCCGGCGTCTTCGGCGAGCCATTGCACGCCGCCGCGGCGTACCTGCACGACCTGCGCGAGATCCTCTTCGAGGACCGCGACGAGGGGCTGTGGCGGCGCCGCTGGCACACCACCAACAATGCCAATCTCTATCCGACGCACGGGCTCGGCCCGGTTGCCTGGTATCTCGACATCCACAAGGGCGACCGGTTCGACTATCTGGTGTCGATGAGCACGCCGCAGCGCGGGCTCGATATCTATCGCGAGGCCACGGTCAAGGACCGCGCGAACCCGAAGTGGCAGGAGAAGTACATCACCGGGGACCTCAACTCGTCGCTCGTCAAGACGGCGAAAGGGCGGACGATCCTGCTGCAGCACGACGTCTCGAATCCGCGGCCGTACTCGCGCCTGAACGCGCTCTCGGGCACCAAGGGCGTGTTCGAGGACTATCCGGCACGCATCTACATCGAAGGGCAGGCCGGCGGCGAGCGTTTCGGGGCGATCGACGCCTGGAAGAAGGAGTTCGAGGATCCGCTCTGGACCAGGCTGGGCGAGGCGGCCCGCAACGGCGGACACGGCGGCATGGACTACGTGATGGCCTGGCGCCTCGTGCAGTGCCTCCACGAAGGACTGGTGCCAGACATCGATGTGTACGACTCGGCGGCGTGGAGCGCGCCGTTCCCGCTCAGCGAAATCAGCGTGGCCAAGGGGAGCGCTCCGGTGAAGTTCCCCGACTTCACGCGCGGCAACTGGCAGTCATAGCGCACCCGTCGGCGTCCACTGCGAGCGTCGACCGTCCACCGTCTACCGTCCACCGTCCTTTCTTGCCTCCATGACCTTCCAACGCATCGACTGGATCATCATCAGCGCGAGCATCGTCATCTCGTTCCTGCCCGCGATCTTCTTTTGGCGGCGCGCGAGCCAGAACACCACGGAGTTCTTCACGTCGGGGCGCGCCGCGCCCTGGTGGCTGGTCGGCATCTCGATGGTGGCGACGACGTTCAGCACCGACACGCCCAACCTCGTGACGAACATGGTGCGCGAGAAGGGCGTGGCCGAGAACTGGGCATGGTGGTCGTTCCTGCTGACCGGCATGATGACGGTCTTCTTCTACGCGCGGATGTGGCGTCGGTCGCACGTGCTGACCGACCTCGAGTTCTACGAGATTCGCTACTCGGGGAAGGCGGCGACGGCTCTGCGCGGCTTTCGCGCCATCTACCTCGGGCTGTTTTTCAACTGCTTCATCATGGCCACGGTGAATCTCGCCGCCGCCAAGATCGGCAACATCGTGCTCGGTTGGCCAACGTGGCAGACGCTGCTGGTCTGCTCGGTGATGACCATCTTTTTCGCCTCGGTATCGGGGCTCTGGGGCGTGCTCGTCACCGACTCGCTGCAGTTCGCGATCACGATGACGGGCGCCTTTGCGGTCACGTACTTCGCGCTGCAGCAGCCGGAGATTGGCGGCCTGAGCGGACTGTTCGCCAAGGTGCCGGCCTCGTCGCTGCGCATGCTCCCGGATTTCGGAAATTGGGGCGCGGCGCTCACGGTGTTCGTCATCCCGATCACGATCCAGTGGTGGTCGGTCTGGTATCCGGGCGCGGAGCCGGGCGGCGGCAGCTATATCGCGCAACGCATGCTGGCGTCGAAGACCGAGAAGGACGCCGTCATCGGCACCCTGCTGTTCAACGTGATGCACTATGCCCTGCGGCCGTGGCCGTGGATCCTCACCGCGCTGGCGTCGACGATCATCTACCCGGAACTCAGCGACATCGGCAAGACCTTCCCGTACGTGGATCCGTCGCTCATTGGCCACGACATGGCCTACCCGGCGATGATGAAGTTCCTCCCGGCGGGATTCCTTGGGCTGGTCGTGGCCGGCACGCTCGCGGCCTACCGCTCGACCATCGAGACGCACCTCAACTGGGGAACGTCCTACCTGGTGCACGACTTCTATCGCCGCTTCCTCGTGAAGGACGGACACGAGAAGCATTACGTCTTTGCGGGACGACTGACGACGGCGGCCCTGATGGTCTGCGCCGTGGGCGTGTCCTACGCGCTGGGCACCGCGAAGGCCGCCTTCGAGTTGATTCTTTCGGTCGGCGCGGGGACGGGACTGCTGTATCTCCTGCGCTGGTTCTGGTGGCGCGTGAATGCGTGGAGCGAGATCGCGGCGATGATCGGTTCGTTCGTCGTGGCGCTCGGCTTCTTCATTGCGCGCCGCATGGGGTACGATATCTCGGCAACCACGTCACTGCTCCTCACCGTCGCGAGCACGACCGTCATCTGGGTCTCGGTGACCCTGATGACCGCGCCAACGGAGCACGCGACGCTGCTGCGGTTCTACAAGCTGGTCCGCCCCACGGGTCCGGGGTGGAAGCACGTCGCCGCTGAGGCGGGCGTCGGTTCATCTCCGGACGGGTTGCCGCAGTCGCTGCTCGGCTGGGTGCTGGGCTGCAGCTTCGTCTACTCCGCCCTGTTCGGCGTCGGAAGCTTCCTCTACGGGCACATGCCACAGTTCTTCGCCGCGCTCGTCGTGTTCACGGCCTCTGGGTACGGCGTGTACCGCGTGCTGCAGGGCTTCTGGACCGAAGGGGCGGAGGCCAACTGAGGCACACCCGCGAATGCGCACCACCCAGGCAGTGATTCTGGCGCGCGGCCTCGGCTCCCGGATGCGGAGAGCCGAGGCCGCCGTGGCGTTGGATGCCGAGCAGGAGCGCGCCGCCGCCGCCGGGCAGAAGGGGATGATGCCCACGCTCGGCCGGCCGTTTCTCGATTTCGTGCTTTCGGCGTTGGCGGACGCGGGGGTGACCGATGTGACGCTCGTGGTTGCGCCCGACCACGCGACGATGCGCGACTATTACGAACGGCAGGCGCCGCCGCGGCGTGTGCGGCTGCGATGGGCGGTGCAGGTCGAGCCGCGTGGCACGGCCGATGCCGTGCTCGCGGCGGATGGCGTGGTGAACGAAGCGCCATTCCTGACGCTCAACTCGGACAACTACTATCCCGTGGCATCGTACGACGCGTTGTGCGCGATCGGCGGCGCCGGGCTGGTGGCGTATGAGGGCGAGGCGCTGATCCGCGACGGCAACATCGACCGCGATCGCGTGATGGCGTACGCGCTGCTCGACATTGATGGCGCCGACACGCTGCAGGCGATCGTGGAGAAACCCGCGGCCGAGCACCCGCTGGCGCGTCGCGAAGAACGGTGGGTGAGCATGAACCTCTGGAGTTTCACGCCGCGCATCTTCGCGGCGTGCCGCCGGGTGCGGCCCTCGGTGCGTGGCGAACTCGAACTCCAGGACGCAGTGATGATTGCGGCGCACGAACTGGGCGAGTCGTTCCGCGTGGTGCGGGCGCACGCCGGGGTGCTCGACCTCTCGCGCCGCGCCGACGTCGGCACGATCGCCGATTTTCTGCGTGGCGTGACGGTGGCGCCATGACTTGGCGGTACCGTGTTCCGGGGCGCGTGGAACTGGTGGGCAAGCACACGGATTACGCTGGAGGGCCGTCGCTCACCTGCGCGACGCCGTTTCACATGCACGCCAGGTCGGAACGGATTGCCGAGCCGGTGCTGCGCGTGTTTGACCAGCGCAGCAAGTCGCGGATGAAAGTGCCACTTGCTCCCGACGCGACGCCGGTCGGTCCGCGATCGGCGGTGTACGCAGCGGCGGTGGCACGGCGCATCGCGCGCGACTTCCCGCTGGCCCGGCAGGGCGTGTCGGTCACGCTGGGCTCCACCATACCGACGTCGATGGGCATGAGCAGTTCGAGCGCGCTGGTCATCACGCTGGCGATGGCGGTCTTCGACGCGAACGGGCTGTGGGAAACGCCGGCGTGGCAACCGCTGGGCGGCGACGCGTTGTCGTTTGCGCAGTACTGCGCCGCGGTGGAGAGCGGGGCGGCGTGGGGGCCCTTCGCGGGCGACGCCGGCGTGGGGACTCGTGGCGGCGCGCAGGATCACATCGCCATCTGTGCCTCACAGGCAGCCACGGTCGGGGCCTACTCCTATCTGCCCGGTCGCGTGGTTCGCCGCGTGCCGTGGCCCGCCGAGTGGCGCATCGTGGTGGCGACGAGCGGCGTGCGCGCCACGAAGACCGGGAACGCGATGCACGCGTACAACCGCGTCGCCGACTCGGTACGTGCGCTGGTGCGCGTGTGGAACATCGAATCCAGGCGCGAGGACGTGACATTGGCCGACGTGCTGCACTCGTCGCCGGATGCGCTCGAGCAGGTGCTGGCGCTGGCCGAGCGCGCCGCGAGTGAGGCAGTGAGCGTGGCGTATCTGCGCGAACGGACTCGACAGTTTCACGAGGAGACAACGGTCATTGTGCCGGGCATGCTCGACGCCATCGGGCGCGCCGACGCGAATGCAGCGGGCGCGCTGATGCGCCGCTCGCAGGAGCTGGCGGAGCAGGCGCTGCAGAACCAGGTGCCACAGACGATCTGGCTGGCCCGCTCGGCGCGTGAGCACGGCGCCGTGGCGGCGACGGCGTTCGGTGCGGGTTTCGGCGGTGCGGTCTGGGCGCTCGTGCACACGGGCGAGGCGGCGCGTTTTGCGGAGGCGTGGATGGCGGCGTTCGCGGCCGTCCCCGGCCTGCGGGGGAGCCGCCACGACGCGGCGCGGGTGCTCACACCGTCGGCCGGCGCGTGGAGCGCTCAAGCGTGACAACACATAATAGCTCCAGCGACAGCCCCGCGAGCGCTTCGGCGCGCGCGCCGCTGCCGCGCACGGTGAAGGCGCTGGCGACGGTGTCGTTCTTTACCGACGCGTCGAGCGAGATGATCTATCCACTGCTCCCCGCCTTCCTGACGGCGACGTTGGGGGCGAGCGCGGCCTGGGTGGGAATCATCGAAGGGGCAGCCGACGCCACGGCCTCGCTGCTGAAGCTGGCGAGCGGCTGGTGGTCGGACCGCGTGAAGAAGCGGAAGGCGCTCATCGTCTTCGGCTACACGCTCGCGTCGGTGCTGCGACCCCTGGTGGCGCTGGCGGGAGCCGCGTGGCAGGTGCTCGCGATCCGCGTCGGCGATCGCGTGGGCAAGGGAGTCCGCGGCGCGCCGCGCGACGCACTGATTGCCGATTCCGTGTCGCCGGCAGAGCGAGGGCGGGCGTTCGGCGTGCAGCGCGCCTCCGATCACGCGGGGGCGTTCGTCGGACCGCTGATTGCGTTCGTGCTGCTGCAGTGGGTGGGCGTGAGCGTACGCACGGTCTTCCTGCTCGCGGCGGTGCCGGGGGCGGTGGCGGTGGTCGTGGCGGTAATTGGTGTGAAGGAGAGGGACGGTGGACAGTCGACGGGCGACGGTAGCGGGTCGACCGTCCACCGTCGACCGTCCACCGTCGACGCATTTCCACCCGCCCCTCTCGGCGCACCATTCTGGCGCTACCTCGGCGTCCTGGTGCTGTTCACGCTGGGCAACTCGACCGATGCCTTCCTGCTGCTCAGGGCATCGCAACTCGGCGTAAGCGCGGCGCTGCTGCCGATCCTGTGGGCGGCACTGCACGTGGTGAAATCGGCCACGAGCATACCGGCGGGCGTCTGGAGCGACCGCGTGGGACGCCGCACGATGATTGCCGCTGGCTGGCTCTGGTACGCGCTGGTCTACGTGGGATTCGCGCTCGCCTCGGAGACGTGGCACGCGTGGGCGCTCTTCATCTCGTACGGGTTGTTCTTCGGTCTCACCGAAGGAGTGGAGCGCGCGCTCGTGGCCGATTTGGTTCCCGCTGCCCGTCGCGGCCTCGCCTTCGGCTGGTACAACGGCGTCATTGGCGCTGCGGTGCTGCCGGCCTCCGTGGCGTTCGGCCTGCTGTGGGACTGGAAGGGGAGTGCCTTCGCGTTCAGCGTTGGCGCGGCGAGCGCCTGCCTCGCCGCGCTGGGGCTGGTGTTGGTCCGGCCGCGGCGTGCCGTCTAGCACGCCGTGCTCTGGCCACCGGCTCGCCAGCTAGCAGCAGCGGCTCCCCGGGCGGGAATAGCGCGCCGAGAGTTGTTCGCGGTGAAAATCGCGTTCGCTCATCGGTTCCTGCCCCGGATGCGCAGCGCGTACATGCGCGACGTACGCCGCATAGTCCGGCACGCCGATGATGCGGCGGATGACCGCGGCGACGCGCCGGGCGATGCCGGCGGGAGATTCCGCGCGTCGCGTCATCGCGGGGCCTTGCTTCCGTTCTGGCCGATGGTGCTCTCGAAGAGCTTGAAGATACGCGTGTACTCGTCGGTCCAGCTCGAGGGGCGTACGAAACCGTGATCCTCAACCGGGTACACGGCGAGGTCCCATCCCGTCTTGCCGAGCTCGATGAGCCGCTGCGTCAGCCGCACGATGTCCTGGAAATTGACGTTGGTATCCACCATTCCGTGCAGCATCAGCAGAGGATCCTCGAGCCCCTCGGCGTGGAAGATGGGCGAGGAGCGGTGGTACGCGAGCGAGTCGTCCTGCGGCAGGTTGAGAATGGAGCCGGTGTATCCGTGATTGTAGTGCGCCCAGTCGGTGACCGAGCGCAGCGCGGCCCCGGCGCCGAAGTTCTTGGGCGCGGTGAAGAGCGCCATCAGCGTCATGAAGCCGCCGTACGAGCCGCCGTACATACCGACGCGCTCCGGACTGATGCCATACGTCTTGCCCAGCCAGCGCGACGCGTCCACCTGGTCCTGCAGATCGCGCCCGCCCATGAAGCGATAGATGGCGGTGCGCCAGTCGCGTCCGTAGCCGGCGCTCGCGCGATAATCGAGATCGAGCACGGTGTAGCCCTTGGACGCGAGGTAGTTGTTGAACATGAACTCGCGCGGATACTGGCTCCAGAAGTGTCCGACGTTGTGCAGATAGCCCGCGCCGTGCACAAAGATGACGGCGGCGCCATTGGGCTGCGCTCCGATCTCCTCGGGGCGATAGATGTGGGCAGGCACCGGCACGCCGTCGGAGGCGGGGATCATCACGATGGGCGGGTCGATCCACTTGAATGCGCGCCAGGCCTCGGTCTGCGCGACGGTGAGCTGGCTGGCGGGTGGCAGTTTGCACATCGCCGACGGCGGACAGGACGACGCGAGAAAGAGGTCGGGCGACCGCACAGTCGTGGAGTAGACATCGGCGAGCTGCTTCTCGTCCGGCGACGGCACGACGTCATGCGCGCCCGCGCCGACGGTGAGACGCTGTCGCGCACCGCCGGCGGTCGGCATGCGATAGTAGTCGCGATCGAAGTTGGAGATTTCGCTCGAGTGGAACAGGAAGGATCGCCGGTCGGCCGACAGCGCGACGTCGTAGATCTCGAACGCACCGGCGGTCAGTGCACGGCGGTCGGTTCCAT
>JAKAJN010000125.1 GCA_021813725.1 bacterium
TGGACGCCCGCTGCTGCTGACGCTCAACATGATGGATGCGGCGCGCGAGGTGGGCCTGCGCATCGACACGGTGGCGCTCGAGCGCCGGCTCGGCGTGCCGGTGATTGGCATCTCGGCGGCCAAGGGCGAGGGGCTCGACCGCCTGCGCGAACTGATGGTGCGCGACGTGGAGCCCACGACGCGCCATTTCCGCGAATGGCCAGCGCACCTCCAACGCGTGATCGAACGGCTGGAACAGCGCCTGCCGCGGCGCGAGGCCGTGCCGGATCGCGCGCGACGCGACCTGGCCGTGGCCATGCTGCTCGACGCCGGCGACGACGACGCGCTCGAGCGGCACGTGCCGCCGGACGTGCTGGCGGATGCGCATCTCCTCGCCCGGCGGCTCGACGAGTTCTCTCCCGCCTGGCGAGCGGGCGATGTCACGGGGCGCTACCAGGCGATCACCACGCTCGTCGCCGAGGCGGTCAATGCGCCGGAGGGCACACGCAAGGACGCGCGACGCGAGGCGATTGACCGCGTGCTGACGCACCGCATCTACGGTCCCGTCATCTTCGTCGTGCTGATGGGCGCGGTCTTCCAGTCGGTCTTCGCCTGGGCGCAGCCGCTGATGGACCTCATTGACTGGTCGATGACCGGCGTCGGCAACGCCGTCGGATCGGTGATGGCGGACGGTCCGCTGCGTTCGCTCCTCGTGAACGGCGTCATTGCCGGCGTCGGCACGACGCTCACGTTCGTGCCGCAGATCGCCATCCTCTTCCTGTTCCTCTCCATTCTCGAGGACAGCGGCTACATGGCGCGCGCCGCGTTCATCATGGACCGCGTGATGTCGCGCGTCGGCTTGTCGGGCCGGTCGTTCATTCCGCTGCTGTCGTCGTTTGCCTGCGCGATTCCCGGCATCATGGCCACGCGCAGCATCGACAACCGGCGCGACCGGTTCGCCACCATCATGATCGCGCCGTTCATGTCGTGCAGTGCGCGGCTCCCGGTGTATGCGCTCCTGATCGGCGCGTTCGTCCCCAATCGGTGGGTGGGATTCGTCACGCTGCCGGGCTTGACGCTCTTCTCGATGTACTTCATCGGCATCCTCGCCGCGGTCGTCGTCGCCTGGGCGCTCAAGCGCACGGTGCTCAAGGGGGGCATGCCGCTCTACGTGATGGAACTGCCGCCGTACCGGATGCCGGCGTGGCGTTCGGTCTTCACGACGGTGCGCGAGCGCAGCGTGCTCTTCACGCGCAACGCCGGCACGGTGATTCTCGCCATCACCGTCGTGCTCTGGTTCCTGGCCAGCTACCCGCGCGGCGGGGAGGCGATGCGCGCGCTGGAAGCCGAGCGCACGGCGGCGGTCGCCGTCGGTGACACGGCGCAGGTGAGTGTCGTGAACCGTCGCATCGCCTCAGTGTCGCTGGAGCACTCGTTCGCCGGGCGGGCGGGGAAGCTCATCGAACCGGCCATTGCACCCCTCGGCTTCGACTGGCGCATCGGCATCGGCCTCATCACGTCGCTCGCCGCGCGCGAAGTGATGGTTTCGACGATGGCGACGGTCTTCAATCTCGAGAGCGGCCAGAACGACGTGCAACCGCTGCGGAAGATTCTGCGCGAAGCCGTGGATCCACGCACGGGGCGTCTCGCCTATTCGCCGCTCACCGGGCTGAGTTTGATGGTCTTCTATGTGCTCGCCTGCCAGTGCATGTCCACCCTGGCCGTCGTGCGGCGCGAGACCAACTCGTGGCGATGGCCCATCTTCATGCTCGTGATGATGAACGTGATGGCGTGGACGGCGTCGTTCGTGGTCTACCAGGGCGGGCGGATGCTGGGGTACGGCGCATGACCGGGCTCGGGTGGCAGGATGTCGCCGTGGCCGCGATCGCCGTGGCGGCGGTGGCATTCCTCATCTGGCGGCGCCGACTCAAGAAGAAGCCCAAGCCCCAACTGGTCGGTCTGGGGCGCGCGCCCAAGCGTGCGGCCGGGCCGCCGGGCACCAATGGCTGACCTCCTCGCCTTCCTCGACGGGCTGGGCATTCACTGCGAGCGCGTCGATCATCCTCCGGTCTTCACCATCGACGAAGTCGAGCGATTGGTCCCGCCGCTTGCCGGTGCGCCGACCAAGAACCTGTTCCTGCGCGACAAGAAGGGGGGGCGGCAGGCGCTCGTGGTCGTGGCCGCCCACAAGCCCGTCGACTTGCGCGCACTGGCCGCGACCACGGGCTTCGAGCGTCCGAGCTTCGGATCACCCGATCGCCTGAAGCGATGCCTCGGCATCGAGCCCGGCTGTGTCTCCCTGCTGGCGCTCGTGAACGACCCGGAACACGCCGTGGAGCTGTTCGTGGACCGGGATGTGTGGGCCGCCGAGGCCTTTCACTGCCATCCGCTGGTGAACACGGCGACGCTCTCGGTGCCGCACGAATCGGCCGCTCGCTTCCTCTCGGCGACGGGCCACGCATTACACCTGGTCACCATCTAACCATACGGACGTCGCGGTCGGCGCGCACGACGCGTGGCCCGCCGGCGGAGCCTGGCCGCACCAAGCGTGTTGCGCCGCGCCCCGGGTGCGCACAGCTTCGCAGAATTGCCCGTTCCGCCGCCCCCCGGTGTCTCGAGGACGAGACGGGGCTCCTTCACGCCGCCCACCCTCCGGAGGATCCATGAACGAGTTAGACGCAGCCGGTCCGATCTGCATCCTGACGCCGACGGGTATCATGTGCATGGAGTCGCCGCTCAAGTGGCATCTGCCGTTTGGCCACCCCTGCATCGACGAGCCGGTGCCCTCCGATTCGGAGAAGCGCGACCTGCGGGTGGCACTCATCGACGCCATTGCGGCGGCCTTCGACAAGACGGCGAAACACGCGGTTGTCACCGATGAGGAGCGTGAGAAGCACCGTACCATCGCCGCCATCGCGGTCTTCATCAATGAGGCGTCGCGCGTCTTCCCGGATCAGCACTTCGATCCGCGCGGGCCGTTCACGCTGGTCAAGGGCGCGCGCGCCCCGGCGTAGCGGTCGCGCGCGAGCGCAACGCCGCGAACCAGGGAGCTCGCTCCACCAGGCGTCGGATCGCCGGAGCCGATCGTTCGGCCTCGGCGATCAGGGCGGCGGCGCTGTCGGCGTCACCGCGCAGGAGACGCACGTACGCGAGTTCCGGTACGAGCACGGCGCGCCACTCCGGCCGGAGGCGCGCGGTCACCCGTGTCGCCGTGGCGTCGGCGGATACTCCATCGCCCGCGCGCGCCGCCACCTGCGCGACGTAGAGTTCGCGGATCAGGTACGTCAGGCCAATCGAATCACCGGCCGATCGCAGCGAATCGGCGCGGGCGCGTGCGGCGCGCAGTCCGGTGACGTCGCCCCGCGTGCGGCTCCAGAGCAGGAGTTCGCAGTCGAAGATGCGCTGCAGGCGGGGTGCCTCGCCGAGCCACGCGTGGCAGGCCGTGTCAGCGATGGCATAGCGCCCGGTCCGCAGGGCGGCGTCAAAGCGTGACCGCAGCAGTTCGGCGCGGTACAACTGGAAGTCGTCCTCGTCGAAGGCGCGGTCCACGGAGAGCAGCGCATCCTCATAGAGTCCGGATTCGCGCTGCGCAGCTCCCAGTTCCTTCCACGCGGTGGCGCGGTGCGCATCCAGTTCGGTGGCGCTGCGGAAGTCGCGCACGGCGCCTTCCAGCAGTGAGTCCTGCTGCAGCGCCCGCTGAAGGCCGAGCTTGATGCGGCCGCGCAACTCGTACGCGTCGGCCGGGCCGCCTCGCGTCCGGATCAGCGCATCGAGTTGCGCGAGCGCACGCCGACGCTCTTCGATTGCCCGAACCGGCGGCGGCGGCCCGGCGGGCAGCACCTGCTGGAAGTACTCCGTCACGAAGGCGCGCCGTTCGGCGACGCGTGCACGCTCCACCGGAATCAGGTCGCTTCCATGGTCGAGCCGCTCGGCTTCACCAAGCAGGGAATCGGCGACATCCAGGCTGCGGAAGACGCGCTGGTCGAGCCGGAATTGCGCCGCGGCCTGTGCGTCATCGGCGATCGCCCCCGCCCGCTCCACGAGCGCCCAGGCGGCGGCACTCCGGACCCGGACGTGCCGCTGTTCGCGCTCCATCTCGCCCCACAGCGCGTGCCGGACGATGAGACTCAAGCGCGCAGACGCGGAGTCCGTCCCCGGGCGGGATCGACCAACGGCGAAGCTCGAATCAAAGAGCCCGCGTCCGCTCGCCGGATCGACCACCTGCACCGTGACGCGAACGCTGTCGCGTCCCTGTGGGTCGAGCCAGCCCACCACGAAGCGATCGGGGGCGAAACGCGCCCGCAGCGTGTCGAGTGGCGCGTCGCGCAGGCCGGCGACGGCGGTGCTGGCCGCGACGTGCAGGCTGGTGATGCTCATCAAGCGGCCGGTCAACCGTTCGGTGAGCAACGTGGCCATCGAGGCGACGTCGGCGCCGCGATCCTCGAACGGGCGCACCACGACGGTCAACGTGGAGCGCGGCGCGTCAGGTGACGGCGCCCGGCCTCGCGTGGCCCAGCGTATGAGGCCGGCGCCGCCCAGCAGGGCCACCAGCGCCGCCGCGGCCCACCACGCGGTGCGGTGCGGACTCGTCGCCAGACTTGCGCCGCTATCACGCGAGGGCGGCGCCAGCGCCTCCAGTGCCGCACTGAACGCGGCCGCGGTGGCCACACGGTCTTCCGGGCGTTTGGCCATCGCCTGCGCGACGAGTGCGTCGAGCGCGTCCGGCACCTCCTGTCGGGACGCTCGCGCGGAGGGCACCGGCCCCGCGAAGTGCTGCGCGATGATGGCGACACTTCCCACGCCCGCATACGGCGGCCGCCCGGTCAGCATCTCGAAGAGCGTGCATCCCAGCGCGTAGATGTCGGTGCGGTGGTCCACCGAGGGGAGCGATTCCGCCTGCTCGGGGCTCATGTAGTGTGGCGTTCCGAGGGCGAGCCCGCCGGTCGTGGATGGCCCGTGTCCCCACGTGGCGTGCAGCGCGCGTGCCACACCGAAGTCGGCGACCGCGGCGTGGTGGTGCGTGAGGAGGATGTTCTCGGGCTTGATGTCCCGATGCACCACGCCCAGCTCGTGCGCGTACGCAAGTGCGTCGGCCACCTCGCGGGCGATCTGGATTGCCTCGCCGACGGGCAGGGCGCCCTGCTTGGCGATGCGATGTCGGAGGGACGCGCCCTCCACGTACGGCATCACGTAGTACAGCAAGCCGTCGGCAGTTCCCGAGTCGTACAGCGGCACGATGTGCGGGTGGTTGAGCTGCGCCGCGATCTCGATTTCGCGGAGGAAGCGATCGGAACCGAGCGCCGGCGCGAGTTCCGGCAGCAGCACCTTGATTGCCACACGGCGATGGTGACGCAGGTCGAGCGCCAGGAAGACGGCAGCCATCCCGCCACGTCCCAGCGGGCGCTCGATGGCGTAGTGGGCCCCGAGGACGGCGGTGAGACGCGCCGCGAGTTCCGCCATCTGGACCGGGTCCGTGGCCGGGGGAATCGAGATGGCTCCGCAGGACGGGCAGGACGTCGCACCCGCCGGCACTTCCGAATCGCACGACGGACAGAGCCGAGCCGCATCGCCCATGGACGCCTCCGGACAGCCGCGAACATGCGGCTTTCTCCACGGCGCGGCAAGGGACGTCGCGCTCGGCCGCGACAAGCATCTCGGCCCCGCGTCGTGCGCGTGTTGCGGCGGCCCACGCGGCGCTGGATACTCAGGCACGGAGGATGTCATGAGAGCATTGATGTTGACGGCGTTCGCGTCCACCCTCGCGTTGGGCGTCGTCGCGCCGAAAGCGTTGGCGCAACGCGGCGCCGTGCGCGCGCGACCGGCTGCGCTGGGTATCGAGGTGACGGAGGCCTCGGTGACGGACCTGCAACGCGCGATGGCCGACGGGCGCGCCTCCGCGGTGCAGTTGGTGGACGCCTACCTCGCGCGTATTCGGGCGTACGACCACGCCGGGCCCCGGCTGAATGCGATGATCCGGCTCAACCCGCGGGCCCGCACTGACGCGGCGGCGCTCGACGCCGAGCGGGCGGCCGGGCGTGTGCGCGGTCCGCTGCACGGCGTCCCCGTGATCCTGAAGGACAACTACGACACCAAGGACCTCGCCACGAGCGGCGGTTCACTGGCCCTCGCCAATCATCACCCGGCTCAGGACGCCTTCGTGGTGCGCCGACTGCGTGACGCCGGCGCCGTCATCCTCGGCAAGGCGAACATGCACGAGCTGGCGGCGGGCGTCACCAACATCAGTTCGTTCGGCGGGCAAACGCACAACCCGTATGACCTCTCGCGCTGTCCGGGCGGTTCCAGCGGGGGCACCGGGGCTGCGGTCGCTGCGAGTTTCGCCGCACTGGGGTGGGGGAGCGACACGTGCGGGTCCATCCGCATCCCGTCGGCGTTCGGGTCGCTGTTTGGGCTGCGTCCCAGCATGGGGCTGTTCAGCCGGGACGGGATCATACCGCTCGCGCTGACTCAAGACGTCCCCGGACCGCTCGCCCGCACGGTGACCGATCTGGCCATCGGTCTTGACGCAACCGTCGGCGAAGACCCCAACGATCCGGCGACCAATCTCGGCGGCCGAGCGCGGCCGCACTTCGTGGACTCGCTCCGTGCCACCGCGCTGCGCGGTGCGCGCGTTGGCATCTTTGCGCCGTACTTTCGCAATGCCGATGCCGATGTTGCCGACAGCATCCGCGCCGCGGCGCGTGCTCTGGGTGCCTTGGGCGCCGACGTTGTGGAGGTGGACTATCCCGGCTTCGATGACCTGATCGCCGGCAGCAGTGCCATCATTCTCGAGACGAAGTTCGATCTGATGGACTACTTCGCTCGTCCGGGCGGCGCGCCGGTGCGGTCGCTGCGCGAGATTCTCGACCTTGGCCTCTACGACAAGGCGCTCGAGACGCGGCATCGCATGGCCGACACGGCGAGCGCGCGCGACACCGAGTCGCACCGCAAGGTGCTGTCCAGGCAGTCGCTGGTGCGGGAGCGCATCGTCGCGTTCATGGATAGCCTGCACCTCGACGCGCTGGCCTATCCCACCAGTACGCGCAAGCCGGTGCTGATCGGCGATCCTCAACTCGGAGGCACCTGCGCGCTTGCTGCGCAGACGGGACTGCCCGCCATCAGCATGCCGGCCGGCTTCACCGCCGACGGGCTGCCCACGGGCCTCGAGTTGCTGGGCCGGCCGTTCAGCGACGCGCGGCTGGTCGCCTTCGCCTATGCGTTTGAGCAGGGCGGGGCGCGTCGCCGGCCGCCGCCGGCCGCTCCGCCGCTCGTGCGCGGCGAAGCGCCGACGCGCGTGTTCTTCTCTGCCGTCACGCCGGGCGTGGACGGACAATTCATCTTCGAACCGCTCTCAAGCGACCTCTCGTACACCGTTCGCTTGACGCCGGCGGCCCGCCGCGGCATCAGTGCCGTCGTCCTCCGACGCACCGACGCGACCGGCTCGCGCGTGATGCGGCGCGTGCTCGGCCCCGGCATGGCGGAAGCCGGCGGCTGGGTGCGCCT
>JAKAJN010000126.1 GCA_021813725.1 bacterium
ATCGCTTCGACAGCCCGACGACCGTCTTCCACTCGGCTGCCGTTACCGGCGTCACGGAGAGACGCCCGATGCGCAGAAGCGCCATCTTCGCCAGCGCCGCCGTGCGCTTGATGGCGGGAAGCGCGACCGGCGAGGCGAGCGGCTCCACGGCGCGCAGGTCCACCATGAACCAGGTCGGCTTGGCGGGCGACGATCCCGCGTCAAAGCCGGGGTGCGACGGATCGAACGCCGTGTGGTCTGCATACGCTTCGCGCACCACCTCGCAGATGCCGACGACGGCCGCCGGCTCCGCCATCGAGTGGTAGAAGAATACGAGGTCGCCGTGCTTCATGCCGTCGCGCAGAAAGTTGCGCGCGGCGTGATTGCGCACGCCGTCCCAATGGGTCGTGCGGTCCGGCGCGGCGAGCAGGTCGTCCCACGAGAACACGTCGGGCTCCGACTTCACGAGCCAATAGCGCCGCTCGCCCGCCTTGCGCGGCGCGAAGACGGCGGCCCACGGTCCTTCGTTCGACGCCGCCGCCGCGCGCGCTGAGGACTTCTTCTTGGCAGCCATGGCGAGGTGGTAGAGTGTTCGTCGCGCAAAACTACTGCGCGCGACGGGCCCGCGCGCTACGACGCTGCAACCGGAACCTCCAGCCGCACGCGCACGCCGGGGTGTTCGCCGCAGTTCTCGATGGTGCACCGCCCGCCGGCACTCCACACACGCGTCGCGACCATCGGCAGGCCGAGGCCCATCCCCGGCACTTCGCCGGTCGCCTCCGGATCGCCTTGCACGTAGGGCTCGAACGCGCGCCGGAGCTGAGGCGGCGTGAGATGCACGCCGTCATCCTCGACCTCAACGCGCAGAAAACCGTTGCCCGTGCGCGCCACGCGCACGACGACGCGCGGACTGCCGGTGGGATGGAACCGACGGGCATTCTGCAGCAACTCCCGCAGGATGGCGTGCCACGATACGTCGCCCAGCGACAGCCGCACGCCGTCCATGCCTGGCTCCGACTCGAACACCAGTGTGGCAACCTGTTCCTCGGCTGCCACGTCGCGCACGAGCTGCTCGAGTCCGGCCACGGGCATCGAAGATTCGCGTCCCGCCGACTCGCCTGCGTATTCCAGCACATCCTGCACCGCGTCGCGAAGCCGGTGGGTGGACTGCACCACGATGTCGAGCATCTGCTGTTCACGCTCGCCGGGCAATTCCTCACGGGCCAGCGCAAGTGCGTGCACGGCGCCGACAATGCCGGTGAGCGGCGTGCGCAGCTTGTGCGACACGAGCTCGTGAAACTCGAACTGGCGCACCTGGCGCTCCACTTGCTGGCTCACATCGCGCAGGCTCACCACGACCATCCCGTCCGGGTCATCCGGATTCTGGTGCGGCGTCACCAGCACCCATTCGTTGAGCCGGCCGCCGCTCGCCATGCGCACGAGGTGGAACGGGCTCTTCCGGCCGTCAGGTTCTTCCCAGCGTATCCACGCGTCCGCCGGCTGGGGCATGCGGCCGCGCGACATCCGCTCGACGAACAACCCCTCGATCGGGTCGTCCTCGCCAAAGTCGAGGTAGCGCCGTCCGGTCGCGTTGCAGTGCAGGATGCGATCGGCCCGGTCCACGAGCACGAAGCCATCCTCGGCGTTCTCCACCGCCCAGTGGAACCGCTCGCTGTCGGCCAGCGCGCGCTGTTGCACGCCGACACGGATGAGCGACGCCACGCGTGCGCGCAGCTCCCACTTGTTGAACGGCTTGGTGAGAAAATCGTCGGCGCCGGCCTCCAGCCCGTGCACCATCGCCTCGGCGTCGGCGAGCCCCGTGACCATCAGGACCGGGATGTTGGGACGGGCGGCGCGGGCGCGAAGCGTGCGGCAGACTTCGTAGCCGTCCATGCCCGGCATCATCACGTCGAGCACGATCAGGTCCGGGTCGAACGCCTGGGCCACCACCAGGCACTCCGCCCCTGACGCGGCGTGGGCGATGTCGTAGCCCTCGTGTGCAAGGACCGTGGCGATCATCTTGCGATCGAAGTCGCTGTCGTCCACGAGCAGCAGCCTGCTCGCACGAACCGTCTCGCCGCGGAGCGCCATGGCCGGCCTGCCTATGCGATGCCCTTGGCAATGGCCTTCAGCACGGCGTCGGCGAAGACGTCCACTTCGTCCACGCTCGTGTAGACGCTGGGCGTAATGCGGATGCCGCTGAATTCCGGATGCACGATGGGCGTCGACACGATGCGGTGATTGGCCAGCAGCCACCCGCCCAACTTCCCCGGGTCAATGCCGTCCACGCTGAACAGGCAGATGGCGCCGGCGCGATCATTGTCGAGCGGCGTGAGCACCTTCACCCGGTCGCTCGTCGCCAGCAGGCGCTTGGCCCAGCGATCGCGCAGGTAGCGCAGACGGGCAATCTTCCGGTCCGCGCCGATGCCGCGACTGAAGGCGAGAGCCGCCGAGACGGCGTTGAAGTTCGCCTGCGGGTGGGTACCGATCTCCTCGTACTTCCGGATGTTCGCGCGGTTCCCTTCGGTGGAGCCCATGAGCGACCAGAGCTGCGGAATCTTCGCCTTGCGCACGTACAGGAAGCCGGTGCCGATGGGCGCGTGCGTCCACTTGTGGAGCGACGTGCCGTAGAAATCGCAGTCGAGCTGGTCTCGCGTGAACGGGAAATGGTTGAAGGCGTGCGCCCCGTCCACGAAGACCTCGATGCCGCGCGGGCGCGCCAGGTCCATGATCTGCCGCACCGGGAGGATCTGGCCGGTGAGGTTGGTGATGTGCGTGACCTCGATCACCCGAGTGCGCGGCGTGATCGCCTGGCGGAACTGCTCCACCACGTACTCGTCGCTCGGCGGCGGCACCTTGAACGAGATCTGCTTGAGCACGAGGCCCTCGCGCGCCACTCGCTGCTGCCACGACGTGATCATGCGCGGGTAGTTCTGGTTGGTGAGCAGCACCTCGTCGCCACGCTTGAGGTCGATGCCGAAAATCATCGTCTCCAGCGCCTCGGAGGCGTTGCGGACAACCGCCATCTCTTCGGGGTCGCAGCCGAAGTCGCGCGCCAGGTCGCGCCGCGTGCTCTCCATTCGCGGCTCGAGCACACGCCACATGTGCTCCACCGGAAGTTCATTGGTGAACTTCAGGTCGCGAATCATCTGCTCGAGCACGTGCGACGGCGTGGGCGAGATCCCCCCGTTGTTGAGGTTGATCATCGTCCGGTCGGCATCGAACGCGCGCTGGATCTGCGCCCAGTACAGCTCGTCGTCCGCGAGTTGCACGGGGGAGCGAGCGCCGGCGATGGCGTTGGCCGTGGCGACCTGCCGCATGGCGTTGGCGCGAAAGGCCGGCAGCGTCACACCGGCGGCGACGAGGGCCTGCACGAAGGATCGGCGTTCCATAGAGGCAGACGGGAGACGGGAGACGGGAGACGGGAGACGGAAGACAGACACTCTGGGGGATCTGGCAAATATGCCGGTTGCTATTGGCGGCGCCAGACAGTCGCGTGCCCGCTCTTTCGTCTCCGGTCTCCCGTCTCCCGTCTCCCGTCTCCCGTCTGCCCCTACGGCACCACCACCAGCCCCGCCTCGCCCCCGAACTCGTCCGTCACCTTCGTCAGGTTCGCCGGCGCGCGCCACTGGCTCCCATTCACACGCACTGCAACGCGCTGCGGACCGGGCGGCACGTGAACCTGCAGTTCCCAGGCGTCAAGCACCCAGTGCATCGGCACCGGCTGCCAGCCGCTGAACGTGCCGTACGCTTCCACGCGTGCCGAACTGTTGGCCAGCACGCGCAGCGTCAACGTGGCACCGCCTTCGGGGTCGGATTTCGTGAGCGCAATCGCCCCGTACCGGTCGATCTGGAGCACGGCGGGATCTCGACGCAGGAAGAGCACGCGCACCGACGCCGAGAGAATCTTCGCATCGGGGAGCGCCCGGAGGGGATCGGCCAGTTGGCGGCCGCCTGACACGGTGAGCGCGACCACCGGCGAGAGGTAGAACGCCGCCGCCAGCATCAGCGCGCGATCGTTGACGTGCGGCGACACGCCCTCGCCGGCGCGAAACGTCCCGGTCGCCGCGATGTCGAGCGCCGAGAAGCTCTGTTGCAACGTGAAGGTCGCGTCGCGCACCACGAAGGGCCCGATGGGACGGCGCGAGGGCAGGCCGCTGGCGGCGAGCAGATCGGTGTCGTGCGACGTGGTCACGACCGCCGCGACGGTGCCCGAGGTGCGCTTGTACTCGCCCCACGCGCCGACGTCGTACGCCGACGTCTGCATGTTGTGTCCCATCCGGTTCGTCACACTGCCGGCGGCGCCGGCCCACAGGCCGTGCGCACGGCTCGCGCGCTGCACGCGCGAGAAGAGGGCGCCGTTGCCGCCTCCGCTGAGTGCGTTGAGCCCGAACATCGCCCCCGCGGCGCCCGTCTCCAGCCGCCAGTTCGGGAGATGCGCCGGCTGATAACGCAAGGCGAGCAATCCCTGGGCCGTGCCGATCGAGTCGCGGGCCACCGTGACGGAACCCAGTGCGGTCGTAACGAGGCGTTCCCGCGTGCGCCGCCACGTCACCCCGAACAGCGCCGCAGCGCGCGACCGGTTGCCGGCCTGGCGCACCTCGGCGGCGCCTGCCTCTACGCGAATCTCATCGGGGACCTGTGCCGCCGCACGATGAACGGCGGCGAACAGCAAGCAGACGGCGGCGAGACCCCTCATCTCATGAGATTACGGCCTCCGCGGATTGGCGAACGCGGACGCAGCGGGGGCGGGTGGCAGGAGCGACATCACCCCGCGGGCGCGAAGATCGAGTGCAGCTTCCGGCGCCCAGCCGGCGGCGACGTCGCCTTGGACCGACTGCGCGAGCGCGTAGAGCTGCACATTGGTGGCCCCACGCCGCATTAGGTCAGTGACAACCTGTGCGGCGCGGTCGGCGGGCAATCCCTTGGCGACGAGCTCGGTGAGCACGCCGAGCGGGAGGGCCAGCGACCGGCTGGGCCAGGCCGCGCGCATCTTCTTGAGCATGGGCGCGGGAACGCCGACATAGAGCGCGTCGGCGCCGGCAGCAATCTCGTCCTCGCTTGGGTTGGGCGCGAGTTGATCGCGCGCAACCTGCAGCCGCTTTCCAAGGGCGGCGACGGCGTCCGTGATGCGCTTGGGCGTCGCACGTTTGGCGATGCCCTCATTGGCCTTGGCAACAAGCAGGCCTTCCGGAAGCCCGATGGCGCGCGCGGCAACCAACTCGCGCTCCACGGCGCGCCGCAGACCGAGGTCGGCGGACGCGTCCAGACGGGCTGCCTGCGCACGGGCCGCGGGGGCGGCGGCGAGCGACGCAAGCGAAATGAGGAGGTGCCAGCGGCGAAGAGTCATCACGGGGCCTGCACGATAAGTACGGAGTTTTCACGCCCGAAGTCCAGATCACGCGCCTTCTGGGCTCGCGGATCGGTCATCCAGGTGCGGCCATCCACCACGAATGCATAGACATGCCGACCGGCCGAGAGCGGCACGGTCGCGCTCCACGTGTCAGGTTCGGTACCGGGCTCGAGCAGCGTCACGGTCGGGGACCAGCCATTGAAGTCACCCACCAGTGCCACCTGCGACGCGCGCACATCACGCAGGGTGAACTGCACCGGCACCGGCGTCGCGTCACTGGTGGACAGCGCGGCGGGAACCACCGGTAGCACCTGTGCACCTGGGGCCGTCGCAACGGCCCGCCGCGCGGACGCCACGTCCGTTGCCTCTGACGAGAGGAACCCGAGCAGCAGCCCGGCCGCCGCGAGCGTGGCCGTGGCGGCCAGCGAGAAGGGCGCCGAGGGCCAAGTCATCGCGCGATACCACCGGCGCGGCCGCCCGTCGACCGTGTCGAGGATCTGCGACACCAGCCGCGGATTCTGCCGCTGGCGGCGCCGCAGCGTTGTCGCTGCCTGTTCGATCAGCTCGTCATGTGCATCCAACATGTCACTTCTCCTCTTGCAGCCGCGTGCGCAGCGCGTCGCAGGCGCGCTTCACCCGCATCCGGAGCGCGGAGAGCCGCACCCCTGTAATGACCGCCATGTCCTCGTACGACAGGTCTTCCACATGCCGCAGGAGGAACGCTTCCCGTTGCTCTGTAGGAAGACACTCCAACGCGGCCTCCACCTCTTCCATCACGTCCCGCGACGCCTCCGGTGCAATGCTCGCCACCGACGCCGCCACCACGGGGAGTTCGCCCGTCACCACCAGCGACTCCCGGCGACGACGCCGCTCGCGCGACGTCCGGCACCGATTCGCCAGGATCCGGAAGAGCCAGGGCTCGAACCGCGCGTCCGGGCGGAATTGCCCCAGATGGTCGTAGACGCGCACGAACGTGTCCTGCACCGCTTCTTCCGCATCCTCCTCGTCGCCCAGCATATACCGCGCGTAGCGGAGACAGCGCACGTGGAAGAACTCCACGAGTTCCGCAAACGCCTTCGAATCACCGTTGCGCGCGCGCAACGGAATGGCGGGATCTATATCGGAGTTCTCTCGCACGGGGCTGGGTTTCGCGGGTTGAATAGCCCACAATACCGTGGGCGCATCGTCCCTCGCTACCGCCCCCATGCGTCGTGATTGCCCTGCCATCACACTCCGGATCTTGAGGTTAGCCCGGGACGCACACTGATCAGCGTCACGAACGCCCCGCCACGCACGAGAAAATGAAACGGTAAACTGTTGTAAATCAACAAGTTATAGTCGCCGAACATCCGCGCCACCAACAATACGTGCACCCTGCACCCTCATCTTCACATACCCGGTACCCTGAAGCGGCGTCACATTCCTGACGCAACCCGATTGATACCCCAGGGTTACGTGAAGACCCCGTTCCACGCGCCTGTTGCCCGTCGCCGCTTCCGCAACTGGCGCCTCGCGAACCTCGGCGGCATTCTGTGAGACACCTTCCGACCGGAAACCGTTCGTGACCAGCACTCTCGTTGACGCGACCGCCGCTCCCGCTCAAGCCGCTGGACGCCTGCCGGAGTCGCGCGATCCGGCCACGGGAGAGGTCTGGAAGCGCTATCCGATGGCGGATGCCGACGCGGTGCGCGACGCGGTATTCCGCGCGCGCCGCGCGCAGCCGGCCTGGGCTGCCATGCCCGCGACCTTGCGCGCGGCCATCGTGCACCGATTCACCCAGGCGCTCCTCGCCCGCCGCGACGAGGCCGCCCGGCTCGTCGCCCGCGAGAACGGCAAGCCGGTGGGCGAAGCGCTGGGCGTCGATGTCGGCGTCACCCTGGCCCTCGCCGACCACTTCGCTGCCGCGACGCCACGCTTCCTGCGTACGCGCTGGCGCCGCAGCGGCATGCTTGCGGCGTGGCGCAAGCGAGTGACGCTCGTGAAGGAGCCGTTTGGCGTGGTCGGTGTGATCTCGCCGTGGAACTACCCGATGTTCCTGCCGCTCAGCTCGGCGCTTCCCGCCCTGCTCTGCGGCAACGCGGTGGTGAACAAGCCGAGTGAATGGACGCCAAGCATCG
>JAKAJN010000020.1 GCA_021813725.1 bacterium
CTCTGTTTTCTCTCTGTTTTCTCTCTGTTTTCTCTCTGTTTTCTCTCTGTCGCTAGAACATACTCATCGCCAGGAAGCTCCTCAGACTGTCGTTCGTCGCCCGCAGGCGTGACGACAGCAGCCGCGTGCACGACCAGAGCACCTTGTAGGCCAGCTCGCGATTGAAGTCCAGCAGCAGCTCGAAGTCGCTGCGCGAGATCGACAGCAGCTTGCACCCGCCGTTCGAAATGGCGTCGGTGGACCGCTCACTGCGATCGAACACCGCCATCTCGCCAAAGAGCGCTCCCTTCTTGAGGATGGCCAGCGCCTCCTCGCCACTTCCCGGGATCATCCGGCTGATGCGCACCTCGCCGTCTACCACCAGGTACAGGCGGTTGCCCGGCTCCCCCTCCTTGAACACGTACTCGCCCGACACGAAGTCCTGCGTGCGGCAGACTTCGGAGACGCGGGCGAGCTCCCCTTCGTCGAGGTCCTGGAAGATGGCGACGCCCTTCAGCAGTTCGGTGTAATCGGCCATCGCGACCTCTGGGGTGACACGGGGGGTCCTTGGGCCAAGCTACCCCCCGCCCGCGGCGCTGGCAAGCATTTGCCACCGCGGGTTATGTTGCCCCGCATGGAGCGCGACTCGCTGGCCACGCTTCCCAACGCCATCTCGCTGTCCCGGCTGTTCCTGGCGGCGCTCTTTCCGGCCGTTCACGAACACGACCTGCGGCTGCTCATCCTGGCGGCCGCCGGCCTCACCGATTTCCTCGATGGCTGGCTCGCACGCCGCCGCCATCAGTTCAGTCGGGTCGGTGCGCTCATAGACCCGTTCGCCGACCGCATCTTCATCTTCGTCGCCATCGGCACGCTGCTGCTCGAAGGGAAGGTGACGACGCTGCAGTACGGCGTCTTTCTCCTGCGTGACATTGCGACTGCGGGGGCATTTGTCATTGCCAAGTCGGTGGCGTCGCTGCGGCATGCCACCTTCAAGGCCCGATTCTCCGGCAAGCTTGCGACGGTGCTCCAGCTCTTCGCGCTCCCCGTCATCGTCATTGACCGCCGCAGTACACCGTGGGCGGTGCTCGTGGTCGGGGTCGTGTCGCTCATCTCGATCGCGGACTACACGGTTGCGCTCTGGCGAGCCCGGGAGCGCGCCTGAGATGCGTCGTGTGCTGCTCGCTGTCCTGCTCGCCTCGGTGTTCGCTCCCCCACCGGCGCTCCACGCGCAGGGCTTCCGGTTCACGCCGCGCATCCAGCCCGAAGCGCGCCTCGACGCCGTCGCAGATCGCTACGCATCGGCCCTGCTGATGGCGGGCGCCAATGCGGCGATGGGTTACTATGTGCGCACCGGCGTCGCCGTCGGCGCCGGCGTTGCCGGCTCGCCCGACGGGACCGTGGGTGCCGTGCGAGCTGACCTCGCCGTCCGCTACCTGCTTGACCCGTTCGCCGAGTACAAGTGGGGGCCCTACGCCGGCGGCGGACTCACGGTGCGGCGCGATGGCGCCCGGCGAGCACGAGCGGGTCTCATGCTGGTGCTGGGCGTCGAGGGGCGCCGCGCGAAGCGCTGGACACCCGCGCTGGAGTTTGCGCTCGGCGAAGGCACGCGCCTTGCGCTGGTGCTGCGCCGCTCGCGCGCGAACGGTCGCTGACCGGCTTCCGCGCCACCGGTCGCCGGATGCGCGAAGCCCCGCCGGAATTCAGCGGGGCTCCGTCGTTCAATCGATCGCGAGTGGCCTACGCCGTGGCGACGGCGTTGCTGCCTGCGGCAGCCGTGGCAGCCGAGCGCGGGGGCTGCGCGAACCGCTCGCCGAGCGTGCGCAGTTCGGCGATGTCCACCGCCGAGAGTTCGTAGAACCGTTCGGCGAGATACCGCATCGTCTCGTCGAACCACTCCCGCTGATGCTCCGGCTCACATCCAACGACACCACAGCTGATGATATGCTGGAACAGCTCATCACGCGCTTGATCCTTCGGTGACGGCTCGTTGCTTGGCCTGCGATTCCTGTTTCGACCCTTGTTCATTGCGTCCGGCAAGATGGTGAGAGTTGCGTCTCTGAAAGGTAAACGGGGCGGGCCTTGATTCCAAGCGCTATACGCATAGCCGCCGATTCGCGTTGGGAGGTCACGATTCGTGCTCGTGCAAAGCGCTTGGCGCTTCGGCGTCGCGCGCCACTGGCGCCCACTCGGCGAGCATCGCCGAGAGTGCGTCGGGCGCATCCTCCGGAATGAGCCGGCCGGCTCCCGCCACCGTGCGCAGGTCGGCGGCCGGAATCGCCGTGGCGAGCCGCGTCGCATCGTTCTGCGTGCACCAGGCATCGTGATCGCCGCGCAGCACGAGTGCGCGCGCGGTGATGCGGGAGAGATCCAGGTCGGCCGCGTCGCCGTCCGAGACGGCGTTCGCCAGCACCTGAAGGTGACGCACGCCGTCCGCTCCGACGAACGGCGCCGAGTAGCGCGCCACCAGCTTGGG
The DNA here is from genome assembly GCA_021813725.1 of bacterium. Taxonomy (GTDB): domain Bacteria; phylum Gemmatimonadota; class Gemmatimonadetes; order Gemmatimonadales; family Gemmatimonadaceae; genus PNKL01. Next base: position 2,453 of record JAKAJN010000020.1, read on the forward strand.
CGGCATCGCCTCGGGTGATGCCACCGCGCTCGTCAGCAGCGGGGCGAGCCACGCCGTCGCGCCGAGCATGCCACGCGTGGCCTCGAACAGGTGCGACGCGGCGGCACGCCCCAACTCGGCGAGGTCCTCGCCACGCGCGCGGCCCGGTGGCGGCGGGCTGATCAGCACGATGCCTTGCACGCGAGCCGGGCGCGTCGCCGCCAGTCGCAGGGCGACGACCGCACCGAGGTCCACCCCAACCAGCGTGGCGCGGCCGATCCGGAGCGACGTCATTGCCTGCTCCACACACAGGGCTTGGGCCGCGATGCCGAAATCCCCGTCCGCCGGACGGTCCGACTCGCCATGCCCGAGCAGGTCCATCGCCCACGCCGTCACGCGGCCAAGCGGCAAGGCAGGCGCCACCCGACGCCACAGGAAGGTGGAAGTGCCGAAACCGTGCAGGAGCACCATCGGATGGTCGCCGAACCCGTAGCGTTCCGCGTGGAGCTCGCCCGGGCCGACGGGAATGCGCAGATGGTCGAGTCGAAGCACGGAGTCGGCGAAAGGCGGAAAGGGCGGCGCGCCGCGTCGGCGCACGAATGCCTAAACCTACCCCGGGCGGTGTATCACTGCACCGCGCGTTCCGGCCGTGTCCACCGTCTCCCCCATTGAGCCCCAACCCTCTCATCCTGTAGTTTTCTCCCACCTCCCAACCGACGGAAATTCCGTGGCCAACCAGAACAAGCGTGCCTCGCAGAAACAGTTCACCTTCCTGCTCGTCGCCATCGTCGTGATCGGCGCCGGCGCGCTGGGCTGGGTTGCCACCCGGCCCAAAGGGGGTGGCGAGACGATTGACCCGAACCTGCCGGTCGGCACCGCCGAAGGATTCCTGCTCGGCAAGGCCGACGCCCCGGTCCAGATCATCGAGTTCGCCGATTTTGAGTGTCCGGCGTGCGCGCAATTCGCGATGCTCACCGAACCCGACGTCCGCGCGCGGCTCGTGAACCCCGGCCTGGTGTCCGTGCGGTTCTACGTCTTCCCGTTGCCGATGCACAAGAACACCTGGTCGGCGTCCAACGCGGCCTACTGTGCCAACGAGCAGGGGAAGTTCTGGGAGATGCACGACCGGCTGTTCTACACGCAGGACCTGTGGAACACCCAGTCCACGTCGAATCCGGACAAGAAGATGAAGGGGTACGCGGCGGACCTCGGGCTCGACGCGGGCAAGTTTGACGAGTGCTACGACAGCCAGCGGCACTATCCGAACATCAAGGCGAGTGGCGTCGAGGCGCAGAATCGCGGCATCGATGAGACGCCCTCGTTCATCATCGGGGGCAAGAAGTACGCCGGGAGCCTGCCGTATGACGAACTCAAGCGCCTCGTGGACGCGGAACTTGCCAAGACGGGCAAGGCCGACACCGCCAAGAAGAGCGCCAAGTGACACGCCGCATGCTCATCGCCGTGCTCGCCCTCATCGGGCTGTTCGTGGCGATGTACCTCTGGTTCTTCAAGCTCGGGATCATCGGCTCGCTGACCTGCAAGATTGACGGCTGCGAGAAGGTCAACACGAGTCCGTGGGCGATGTTCTTCGGCCAGCCCGTGGCGATGTGGGGTGTGCTGTACTACGTCGCGATGTTCGTGGTGGCGTACGCGAGTACGCTCGAGCGGTTCGCGGCACATCCGCGGGTGCCGGCGGTGCTGGTCGTCCTCACCGGCTGGGGTGTGCTGTTCAGCGCGTACCTCACCTATCTCGAGCTCGCGGTGATCCACGCCGTTTGCATGTACTGCGTGATCAGCGCGATTCTCGTGGTCGTGATGTTCGGGTTGGCCCTGATGGACCGGAAGCGATAGGCGGCTACGCCCGCCGGATGTCGGAGCCCTTCCCCCCCGACGCCTCGCTCAACCGCAGGCGCGGGCGCGGCTCCTCGCGCGGCTCCGCCCGGCGGGCGGGAAGCAAGTCTTGGCCGAGCACGACGAGCACGCGGGTGACCACCACCGACGCCAGCGGCTCGGCCAGCGCCATCTCGCGGATGTAGGTGTCGATGGCGCGGTCGAAGGGCAACTCCTCGGCCAGCGCGTCCACGAACGTCAGGGCGTTCTCGACGTGCGTGCGCACCAGCGCCTCTTCCGCACGCGCCTGTGCGAGCCGCATGCGCCGCTCGGCCGTGGCCGACAGCTTGCGCGGAAAGAGCGATTCGGGAAGGAGATGCTCCAGCATGATTGAATTACGATCCGGCAGGGACGGAAGTTACAGGCCGCGGGTGACCGCGATGCCAATGGCCGCCGCGGTCGAGAGCGCGGCGAGGAGCCACGGAAGCCACCAGGGGAAGCGCTGGAACGCGCCGCGGACACCGTCGCCCGTCGGCGCCGGGCGCAGCGCCGCAACCAGCTCGGCGGCGCGCCGCGGTCGCTCGTCCGGCGCCTTGGCCAGGCATCGCATGATGAGCTTGACGAGCGCCGCCGGCGCGTCCGGGCGGCGGCGCGCCAGCGGTTCAGGCACCTCTTTGGCATGCGCAATCATCACCGCCTGCGGCGACTTGCCGCGAAACGGCGGATGGCCCGTGAGCATCTCGTACGCCACGCACCCCACGCTGTAGATGTCGGCGCGGTGGTCCAGTGCCGGATCGCCGGCCGCCTGCTCCGGCGCGATGTAGGTCGGCGTGCCGAGGCTGGTGCCCTGCAGCGTCAGTCGCGGCGCGGTGGTCGAACCGGAGTCGGGTTGCGTCGCGTCGCTCACCGCCTTGGCGATGCCGAAGTCGAGCACGACCGCCTGCCCGTGGAAGAGCATCACGTTTTCCGGCTTGATGTCGCGGTGCACCACGCCCTGCGCGTGCGCGAAGTCGAGCGCGCCCGCTACCTCGACGAGAATCTGGCTCACCCGCTCGATGCTCATCGGCCGTTCGCGCGCCATCAGCTCGCGGAGCGATTCGCCCTCGACGTACGGCATCGAGTAGAAGAGCTTGCCGTCCACGTCCCCCGCGTGCAGCAACGGCACGATGTGGGGGTGCTGCAACCGCGCCGCCAGTCCGATCTCGCGCTTGAACCGCTCGGCGCTCAGCGACGCCGCCAGCTCCGGATCGAGCACCTTGAGGACGACGCGACGGCGAAGCGACCGCTCCGTGGCGAGGAAGACCCGCGACATGCCGCCGCGTGGCAGTTCCTCCTCGAGCACATAGTCCGCCGCCAGCGCCTGCTGCATGTCCGCACGCAAGTCGGCTGTCATCGGCACCTCAACGCCGTGGGGGCGGCGCCAGCCCCGTTGCCGGCGCCCATCGTCAGGCACGATCCTCAATCGAGATCAAGAGCCGCCATCCTGAGTCCAAGTCCTGAATCAGCTCTCCTCCGCCTCGTACTGATCCTTCAGCGACGCCACCACCGACGGGTCGGCGAGCGTCGTCGTGTCGCCCAGCGTGCGTCCTTCGGCAATGTCGCGCAGCAGGCGGCGCATGATCTTGCCCGACCGCGTCTTCGGAAGGTCGGCGCTGAACAGCACGTCGTCGGGGCGCGCGATGGCGCCGATCTTCTCGGCCACGAACTCGCGCAACTCGTCGCGCAGCGCCGGGCTCTGGTGGTAGCCATCGCGCAGCGTCACGAATGCGGCTATCGACTGCCCCTTGAGTTCGTGCGACTTGCCGACGACGGCCGCCTCGGCCACCGCCGGATGCTCGACGAGTGCGCTCTCCACTTCCATGGTGCCGATGCGGTGCCCGGCGACGTTCAGCACGTCGTCCACGCGCCCCATGATCCAGAAGAAGCCGTCGTCGTCGCGCTTCGCGCCGTCGCCGGGGAAGTAGAGGTCGGGGCGATCGGCCCACTTGGTGAAATACGTCTGCACGTAGCGATCGTCGTCGCCCCAGATGGTGCGCAGCATCGACGGCCACGGGCGCGTGAGCGCCAGCAGCCCGCCGCCCACGCCAATCTCATTGGCCTTCGAGTCGAGCAGCGTCGCGAAAAATCCCGGGAGCGGCTGCGTCGCGCTCCCCGGCTTCGTGGAGGTGAGGCCGGGAAGCGGTGAGATGACGATGGCCCCGGTTTCGGTCTGCCACCACGTGTCGACAATGGGGCAGCGCAGGCCGCCGATCACCTTGTGGTACCAGATCCAGGCTTCGGGGTTGATGGGCTCACCCACGGTGCCCAGCAAGCGCAGTCGCGACAAGTCGTGCCGCGCGGGGTGCTGCTCCCCCCATTTCATGAAGGCGCGGATGGCGGTCGGCGCGGTGTAGAAGACCGACACCCCGTACTTCTCGCAGATCTCCCAGAACCGGTTGCGCTCCGGCCAGTCCGGCGCGCCCTCGTACATCACGCAGGTCGTGCCGTTGGCGAGCGGGCCATAGACCAGGTACGAGTGACCGGTGATCCACCCCACGTCGGCCGTGCACCAGAAGACGTCGTCGTCCTTGAGGTCGAACACGTACTTGGTGGTGGCCGCGACACCGGTCAGGTAGCCGCCCGTCGTGTGCACGATTCCCTTGGGCTTTCCCGTCGTGCCCGACGTGTAGAGAATGAAGAGCACGTCCTCAGCGTCCATCGCTTCCGGCGGACACTCGGCCTTCGCGCTCTGCATCAGGCGATGCCACCAGTGGTCGCGCCCTTCGCGCATCTGCGCGAACGACTCGTCGCCCATGCCGCCCGGGCGCCGTTGCACCACCACGACATGCTTCACCGTCGGCGCGTCTTCCAGCGCCTTGTCGGCGTTGCGCTTCAGCGCCGTCACCTGCCCGCGGCGATAGCCGCCGTCGGCCGTGATGAGCACCTTGGCTTCCGCATCGTTCATCCGGTCGCGCAGCGATTCGGGCGAGAACCCGCCAAAGACGACACTGTGAATGGCGCCAATACGGGCGCAGGCGAGCATGGCAATCGCCGCTTCGGGGATGAGCGGCAGGTAGATCCCCACCCGATCCCCGCGCCTGACGCCGAGCGACTTCAGGACGTTCGCGAACTTCTGCACCTCGCGATACAGATCCCAGTAAGTCAGCACCCGCGAATCGCCCGGTTCACCCTCCCAGACGATGGCGGCCTTGTTGCGATGCGGACCGCGCACCCACCGGTCAATGCAGTTGACCGAGACGTTCAGGCGTCCGCCGTGGAACCACCTGGCGTGCGGCGGCGTCCAGTCGAGCGTGTCGGTGAACGGCACCATCCACTCGAGTTCGCGGGCATGCCGCGCCCAGAACGCCTCATAGTCGCGCTCCGCCTCGCGGTGCAGGGCGTCGTCGCGCACCAACGCCTGATGGCGGAAATGTTCAGAGGGCGGGAACGAGCGGTTCTCGGTGAGGAGCGTGTCGAGATCAGACATGGACGGGCGTTGTAATGAATGCGGGAGGGGATCCCGTACGTGGGAGGCGGAGCGCCCAAGGAATGCGACAGAGGATAGCCGCACCGGCGCCGCTCAGCAACGCCGCGCGCGTCGTGATGTCAGGGCGCGCACGTTGTGACGGTGCGACGTCGCTTCGTGACTGAAACCGAATGTGACGGTGGTTGGCGGCTTGCGTTGCGCCGTGCGCGATAGGCCGCCAAAGCGTACCGTCACGTTGTGACGATCTTGTAACGACATTACTGACAATGAGTTACAACGTCAATTAGTTTGGCACGCTTCTCGCATCTCTTTTCGGGCAACAACTGACGCTGCATCACCCGAAAAGAGCACACCCGTCGCGAGGCGGGGCCGCAGAGCCAGGAATCTCGATGCCGAGATCGTCCGGCCGCCGAAGGTGAGCGAGGCCCAAGCGGGTCGCGCGGAAACAACCGGAGGCAGAATGCGGGCAGTAGCAATCGGGCGCGGCGAGGAGAGCACCATGTACCCGCTGAGTGAAGCTGATCGTGTCGTCCTGCAGGCGCCCGAGCGTCTCGTCTCGGAGCACCGGCTCGACTTCCGTCGCGACGCGCTCGAACGGCTTTCCAAGGCCGCCGCGAGCGGTGCAAAGCGGCTGATGATCGACCTGCGCGAGACGCGCGAAGTGGATGCCAGTGGCCTCGGCGTGCTGGTGCTGCTGCAGAAGCGGGCCCGCGAGCAGTACCTGGCCACCTGCCTCACGCACACGCCACCCACGGTGCGGCATCTCTTGCACCTGACGCAGCTCGAGGGACTCTTCGAGTTCGAGGAGTGACGCGGTTGCGCGCTCCGGGGTGAAGCCGGAGGTCAGCGCGGAGACTCCACGCGGCGTTAATCTACCGGATCCGGCCAGAGCGGCCGGGTCCGGTCGTCTTTTCTCCACCTTGCCATGACCACACTTCGCGCCATCCGTCCGCGCGCCCTGCTCCTTGGCGCCGCCCTGCTCACCGCGTGCGGGCTGCAGCCGCCACAGGCTTCGCCGCCTCCAATGTTTGCCAAACGCGCCGAGTCGACGCGCGGGATGGTGACGGCGTCGCACGCCGATGCCGCCGCCGCCGGGGCGCGGATCCTTCGTGACGGCGGCAATGCCGTGGACGCCGCGGTGGCCACGGCCTTCGCGCTCGCGGTCGTGGATCCGTCGCAGACCGGGCTTGGGGCCGGCGGCGGAATGCTGGTTTGGACGCGCGGCGGTGCGCACGCGGACGCGCTGGAATTCTACTCGCGCACCGGGGCGGATCCCGACTGGGCACGCACGGACAGCGCCGCGTTTCGCGCACCAATCAATGGACGCGCGGCCGGCATTCCCGGCGCCGTCGCCGGACTGCTTGAGGCGCACGCCAAGTGGGGCAAGCTGCCGCGCGCCCAAGTGATGGCGCCGGCCATCGCGCTCGCCCGCGACGGCTTCATCGTCTCACCGCTCCTCGCGCGCACGACGGAGGCATCGCGTGCCAAGCTGTCGGCCGACTCGTCTGCCGCAGCGCTCTTCCTGCCTGGCGGCGCCGCCTTGCGACCGGGTGACCGACTGGTGCAGGCCCAACTCGCGAAGACGCTCGAGGCAATTGCGCGCGACGGACGCACGGCTTTCTACGAAGGTCCCATCGCCGAGCGAACCGTCGCCCGGATGCGTGCGTTCGGCAGTCCCGCCACCGTGGCCGATTTCAAGGGCTATCCTGTTGCGTTCGAGCGCCCGCTCTGCACCAGCTGGATGGGCTACACGCTGCTCTCTGCCCCGCCGCCGCTCGGCGGCGCTGTGCCGCTCGAGGCGCTCAACTTGCTCGCGGCGAGCAACGCGCTGCCACTTGGCTCGCCGACCACGCAGGGGGCGGCCGCCGTGCAGATCGTCAACGCGCTGCGCGTCGCTGGCACTGATGCCGGCCGCTTCCGCGGAGACCCCGCGTACTACGGCGTGCCGTCGCGCGGACTCGTGAGTCCGGCCTTTGCCGCCAAGCGCACGGACGCGCTCGCCGCACTCGATGGCGGGAGCGCCGCGGCGCCCGGCGATCCGTGGCCGGACGACGCGGTGGCGCCCACCGGCGCCTGCGCCGCGCTCGATCCGTGGGGGGCGAGCAAGCTCGGTCCCGACAAGGTGGCGGCGCCCCGCGCCCCGCGATCGGGTGATGATGACGCCGCGGCGTGGGAGGGGTCCAACACCACGCACTTCAGCGTCGTGGATGGCGATCACAACGCCGTTTCGATGACGTTCACGGTCGGCGTGCTCTTCGGGTCTGGCGTCTACGCCAACGGCTTCTTCCTCAACTCCGGCGCATCCAACCTGGACAACTCGACGCGCGGCCCCAATCGGTACGCGAGTTCCACGATCAATCCGACCATCATCCTGAAGGGGAACGACGTACGGATGGTCGTCGGTGCGGCTGGGTCGCAGTACATCCCGACCTCCACAACGCAGGTGGCGTGGCGGCATCTGGCCCTCGGCGAGGACCCGTGGACGGCCATTGCGTCGCCGCGACTGCAGCCGGCGCAGGGGCGGAACGTGGAGGTCGAGGCGGGCTTTGCTCCCGAGGTGTACGCTGCCCTGCGCGCCAAGGGATACAGTCCGCTGTCGCGCGTCGGCGACATCATGTTCGGTGGCGTGCACGCCATCGCCGTGGTGAAGGGTAAGCTGATCGGCGTCGCCGACCCGCGGCGGGATGGAGCGGCGATGGGCTACTGACCAAGGCCCTGGACTCAGGATTGCGAGTGAGGATGCCGATTCAGGACGACGATCTGCGATATCGCCAATGGTCGTCCTGAATCGTTATCCTTCATCGGTATCCTGAGTCCATGTCCCCAATCGGCTTCCCCCCATGCTTCACCCCTGGCACGATCTCCCTGTCGGCGCGCATCCGCCGGACACCGTCACCGCGGTCATCGAGATTCCCCGCGGCAGCCGCAACAAGTACGAACTCGACAAGGACTCGGGGCTGTTCAAGCTCGACCGCGTGCTGTACAGCGCCGTGCATTATCCGGGCGACTACGGCCTGATCCCGCGCACGCTCCACGAGGACGGGGATCCGCTCGACGTGCTGGTGCGCATCAACGAGCCAACGTTCGTCGGATGCATCATTGACGTGCGCCCGATCGGCGTGCTGCACCTGCGCGACCGCGGCGAACCCGACGACAAGGTGCTCGCGGTGCCGGTGAACTCGCCGCACCACGAGGAGCATTTCGACATCGCCGACATGCCGCAGCACTACCTGCTCGAGATCGAGCACTTCTTCCACATCTACAAGGACCTGGAAGGCAAGCGCTGCGAGATCGTCGGGTGGGGGAAGAGCGAGGAGGCGATGAAGACGATCATCGAGTCCATGGCGCGGTACGACGCCAAGCGCGCGGCGCTGCTGGCGACGCGCTGATCGCCTTCCGGTGGTGGTGCGGCGTGCGGGCGCGGTGCGCGTCTACCGCTGCGAGCCGATGGCGCCGTGGTCCAGCGGCTCCGGCTCGTCGGTCAGCAGCAGCTTCTCGTAGATGAGCGCGGCGATGATCGCTCCGGTGATGGGCGCCAGCCAGTAGATCCCCTGCGCCTCATAGATTCCGCTGGCGAACGCCGGGCCGAACGACCGCGCCGGATTGACCGACGATCCCGTCAGGTTGCCGATCGCGAAATAGTCGCAGGCGAGCGCGAAGCCGACACCGAGCCCGCCGATGCGTGGCGCGCGATGGTCCACGGCGGTGCCGAAGATGGCCCACACGAGGAACATCGTGCCGAACATCTCGAGCACGAACGCCTGCCCCGACGACACGTCGAGCGAGACGGTCTGGCCGCCGCCGCGGGTGGCGGCGAAGAGCGCGGTCGGGAAGGCGAACTTGAGAGCGAAGGCCGCGGCCGTGGCGCCGGCAACCTGCGCCACCACGTACAGGCCGGCCATCACGGGCTCGATGCGCCGGACGACGAGCATGCCGATGGTGACCGCGGGGTTGAAATGCGCCCCGATGTGCATGAAGGCCGAGACGAAGATTGCCAGCACGAGGCCGTGGGCGAGCGCGACGGCAACCAGGTTGCCGCCCCCCTGCGCCGCCTGCATGATGGCCGCGCTGCCGACGAAGGTCAGCGCGAACGTGCCGATGAACTCGGAGAGAAAATGCCGGACGGAGTCTCGCATGGCGGAATCCGGAAAGTGGACGGGGGCGCGAGGACGCTGCTGCGAAGGTAGGAGGCGCGCCGACGTGCGGCCACCCCGGCGTCGGCGCGCGACTCAGGGCATGGCGTCCGGCGCGAATGCGCCGTAGCGGCGGAGCGCGTAGACGAGGGGCGGCGCATCGAACGCGCGGGCCGAGAGTACCTCACCGACGATGATCACGTGATCGCCGCCGGGGTGTTCCGCGACGCGACGACAGACGAGGTGCGCGGCGGCGCCGTCCAACAGCGCCGGTCCCTCGCCCGCGTGCGTGAGGGGCACGCCGTCGAAGCGGACCACATCCTGTTCGGCGAACCGCGCCGAGAGCGCCTCCTGGTCGGCGGCGAGGATGCTTACACCGAACACCTCCGCGGCGCGCACGTGCGGCAGCACGGTGGCGGTGCGGTCCACGCAGGCGAGGACGAGCGGCGGATCGAGCGAGAGCGACGAGAACGCGCTGACGGTCATCCCATGGTCGACGCCCGTCTGGTCGCGCACCGTCAGCACCGTCACCCCTGAGGCGAAGCGGGCCAGCGCCGTGCGAAACGTGGCCGCGTCCACGCGGCTCACGGCAGCCACGCTCCCACGGCCACGGCGCCGCCAAGGCAGGTCGCCAGCAGGTTCACCAGATCGTTGGTCATCCACCGAAACCCCCGCCGGTGGCGACTGCGGTAGCCGCACGTGTGCACGCGGCGCTCGGTCCACGCCTGGCACTCGTCGCACCAGCGCCGGCTTTGCACCGTCGCACCGAGCAGCGAATCAGCGATCGTGCCGGCGAGCCCGCCCACAAAGACAGCTTCGAGGCGCGGGATATCAAAGGGAACGGTCAGCGCGTACACCGCGCACAGCGCAATCACGAACGCGCCGACGACGGCGGCCGCGAGGCCAAAGGCGCTGACGCCGCCCGACGTGCCGGCGATGACCGGCTGCCAGCCGAGGATCGAGCGCGGCGACGACTTCAACGCCATGCCGACCTCGGTGGCCCACGTGTCCGCGGTGGCGGTGGCGAGCGCTCCGAAGCCGAACAGTCCCACCTGCCACGTGCCGCTGAATGCCCAGACCACCGCGGCCACGGCGAACAGACCGCCGTTGGCGAGCACCTGCCAGGCATCACGCGACCGGGCGTCGGGAAGTACGGACAACGATCGCCGCCGCTTGTCGCCGGCCCGCCAGCGCGTGAGTTGCACCGAGCTGTAGAAAAACACGGCGAGCGAGATCAGCCACGGGAATCCGCCGATCGCCGCCGCCGTGCCGACGGCAAACGCGGCGTACTCGCCGCCCAGCGTGAGCTGGTGACGACGGCGCGCGTAACCTGCGGCGACGCCGGCGAGCGTGCCGCCGATCAGCATGCGGGGAATGAGGTCGAGCAGCACGGCGGCGAGAAATTCCGGAGAAGGTCGTATCGCGGCACGGCGCATCGGCGCGCCACCGGGGAACGTATGCCGCGTGTCGCTTGTTGCGCCATACGGTGGCGCGTTAGCTTGCGTCACCGATGCCCGGACCTGTCGATCCCCTCATTCCGTTGAGCCTCCTCGAGGCGGTCCGCACCGTGGACCTCCCCGACAACGACCACGAGGCGGAGTTCGTGCATGAGCTGCGCAACAAACGCCTTGGCCTCTCGGACACGGTGTTCGCGCAGATCAAGCGATACACGGAGGCGGTGCGCCGTAAACAGCGCACCGATTTCAACGAAGCCGTCGGCATCGCGCGCCTCATCGGGCGACGCCCCGACGCCGAGGCGGTCTTCCGCGAGGCGGGCCGCTCGTTCGCTCGACAGGTATACGGCACCATTTCTCCCGTCACGCGCAAGCTGATGCGATCGCTCCCCGCGCTGCTCACGCGCCCCCTCGCCCTGCGCCACGTGCGTCGCGTCGCCAGGCGATACCTGCGCGGCTCAGCGCGCCGCATGGGTGGCAGCATCATGCTGGACGTGACGGAGTCCGTGACCCACGATGCTGCGCCCAAGCTCGGCGGCTGCGCCTTCTACGAGTCGGCGCTCCGCGAGCTCATTCAATTGATGGTCGGCGGAGTGGGCGCCGTTGACCATGTCCGCTGCGCCTCGCGCGGCGAAGGCAGCTGCGAGTGGCGCGCCGAGTGGCGGCCGCTCCGCGGCAAGGGATGATGCCATGCTGAACGCACAATTTGTTGCCACCCTTCAGGCCGCCCTGCGCGATGCGCGCGTGGACGGCTGGCTGCTGTACGACTTCCGCGGCATCAATGCGATTGCCAGCGGACTCGTCGGCATCAAGGGATTCGTGTCGCGCCGGTGGTTCGTCTGGGTGCCCACGCAGGGCGCGCCGGTGGCCATCACGCACGTCATCGAACAGAACCCGTGGCACGACTGGCCGGCGGCGTGGGAGAACCGCCAGTATAGCGCCTGGCCGGTGCTCGAGGCCGAAGTGGCGCGGTGCGTGAAGGGGAAGCGCATTGTCATGGAATATTCGCCGGGCGACGCCGTCCCCTACGTGGACTACGTGCCGGCCGGCGTGCTCGAGATGGTGCGCGCGGCGGGCGCGACCGTGGAATGCTCGGGCGACCTCGTGACGCGCTGCCTGGCGGTCTGGAACGATGAACAGCGCCGCACGCATGACATCGCCGCCGAGCAACTCAAGGACATCGCGTACGCCGCCTTCCGGAAGGCGGGTGCCGCGGCACGCGCCGGCACGCCGATCACCGAGTACGCACTCACCGACTGGATCCGCGGCGAATTCTCGCGACTCGGTCTCTGGACCGACCACGGACCCAACGTGTCGGCGACGGAAAACGCCGCCAATCCGCACTACGACCCGTCACCCGAGGCGCCGCGGCACCTCAAGCTGGGCGACATCGTGCTCATTGATCTCTGGGCCAAGGCGCCCGACGGGATGTGGGCCGATCAGACGTACATGGCGAGCATCGGTGAACCGAGTGCCAGGGCAGTCGAGGTGTGGAATGCCGTGCGCGACGCGCGTGACGCCGCCATCGCGCTGTTGCGCCAGAAGCTGGCGTCCGGCGCGCCGGTGCGCGGTGGCGAGGCCGACGATGCGGCGCGTGCCATCATTGTCGAGCGCGGCTATGGTCAGTACTTCACGCATCGCACCGGTCACAGCATTGACGCCAGTGGACTGCACGGCTCGGGCGCGCATCTCGACAACCTCGAGACGCGCGAAGAGCGCGTGCTCATCAGCGGCAGCGGCTTCTCCATCGAACCGGGCATCTACATCGCCGGCGAGATTGGCATGCGCACCGAGGTCAATGCCTACGTGCTCGGCAACGAGCTCGTGGTGACGCCGAAGGAACCACAGGTGGCGTTGCTGGTGGTCTGATTCTTGGCTGCAACTGCTCACCACGGAGACACGGAGCATCACGGACGTTCACGGAAGACGGCAACTACGACTTCTTCGGGGAACAGCACTCGCCACTCCAGTCTCTGCGTGGCGGGCTGTCGTTCCATCTAGTGTTTGTTGTTCTCCGCGAATTTCCGTGTTGCTCCGTGTCTCGGTGGTGAGCAATTGCTGTTTTCCGTGGTCTCTGCTGTAGCGTGCCAGTCACACCTCCCTCTCAATAGATGGCACTGCAACGCCGCCTCGGTCTCTTCTCCGCCGCGCTTGTGGTCGTCGGCGGCATCATCGGCTCGGGCATCTTCTTTACCCCCGCCGCCACTGCCGCCGCCCTGCCGTCGGCCACGTGGGTGTTGCTGGTTTGGGCCCTCGGCGGGCTCGTCGCGCTCGCCGGTGCGCTCACGTACGCCGAGCTGGGCGCGATGCTCCCCGAGGCGGGCGGCGCGTATGTGTACATTCGCGAGGCGTTCGGTCCGCTGCCGGCCTTCCTCTCTGCCTGGATGAACGCCGGTCTCATCTCCAGCGGCGCCATCGCGGCAGTGGCGATGGGCTTTGCCGGCTATCTCGGACGGTTCATTCCACTCGGGGCTGTCGGCGGGCCGATCGGCGCTGCCGCCATCACCATCGTGGTGCTCACCGCCACCAATGTGCTCGGCATCCGGCCGGGCGTGGTGGTGCAGAACGTCCTGACGATCGCGAAGATCGCCGCGCTTGCCGGCCTTGTCGTGGGTGGACTCGTGCTGATGCTGGGTCCCGCCGCAACACCCGCCGTCCCCGCCACCGTGGTCGCATCGCCGGGGCTGGCGCAGGGATTCGCGGCCGCGTTCGTGGCCGTGCTGTTCACCATTGGCGGCTGGCAGCAGATGAACATGATTGCCGGCGAGATTCGCGACCCGGCGCGCAACATCCCGCGGGCGCTCGCCATCGGCATTGCCATCGTGATCGCCGTCTACCTCGGCGTGACCGGTGCGTACCTCTTCGCGCTGGGGCGCGACGGATTGGCCGCGAGCGCCGCGCCGGCGGCCGACACCGCCGCGCGCGTGGGTGGGGCGGCCGCTGCCACCGCCATCACCGTCGCCGCCATGCTCTCCATCCTCGGCTTCGTGAACGTGGCCCTGCTCACGAATGCACGCGTGGTCTTCGCCCTCGGCGGCGATGTCCGCGCGCTCAGCGCCGCCGCGCGCGTGCACGCACGCTTCGGTTCGCCGTGGGTCGCGCTCGTCCTGCTCGGCGGATGGTCGCTCGCGCTCCTGCTGGCCACGCGGGGAAGCATCGGCACGCTGCTGGGCGGCGTGGTCTTTGCCGACTGGATCTTCTTTGCCCTCGGTGCCGCATCGGTCTTCCGCCTGCGGAAGCTGCGCCCCGACGCCGTGCGTCCGTATCGCGCGCTCGGTTACCCTTGGCTCCCCGCGTTCTTCGTGGCCGCCGGCCTCGTTGGGATCGTCAGCGCGTACGTCAGCGAATTGCGGATGTCGCTGTTCGGGACCGCGCTGCTGGCGGTCGGGGCGGGGGTGTGGCGTCTGGCCGCAAAGCGTGACTGAGCACTTGGCTCGAGGATTGCGATGAAGGACAGCGACGAAGGACCTCGATGAGCGACGGCCGCCCATCGCCAGTCGAGACCCGCAATCGGAATCCCAGATCGCAATCCTCGATCCAAGTCCTCAGTCGCTTCTAGACGTGCCGGTCCACCGCCATCGCCACAAATAACAGCGCGAGGTACAGCAGCGAGTACTTGTACACCTTCCACGCCACCGGAATCCAGCTTTCGCCTCGCGCGTCAAGCGTCCGGATATTCCAGACGCCGCGCAGCAGGATCGCGCCGAGCACCAGCGCGGCGACAAGGTAGAACGCACCGAAAACGCCGAATGTCACCGGCAGCACCGTGAGCCCGATGAGAAGCCCGGTATACCAAAGCATCTGGTCGATGGTCTCGCGCTCTCCCCAGATATTTGGCGCCATCGGCACGCCGGCCTTGCCATAGTCGCGCTGTTTGAGCAGCGCGAGCGCCCAGAAGTGCGGCGGCGTCCAGTAGAAGATGATCAGGAACAGGTAGACGGAGGCGAGATCCACGCGTCCGGTCACGGCCGCCCACCCCACGAGCGGTGGGAAGGCGCCCGCGGCGCCGCCGAGGACGATGTTCTGCGGCGTCGTGCGCTTGAGCCAGCGCGTGTAGACGAAGACGTAGAAGTAGAAGCCGCCCAGCGCGAGTGCCGCCGTGAGCACGTTCACGTAGTGGCCGAGCAGCCACGTGGCGGCCGTGGCAATCGCGATGCCGAAGGCCAGCACCGCGCGTGCGCTGAGCCGTCCGCTCGGAATCGGGCGCAGCTTCGTGCGCGCCATCACGTGATCGATGTCCTGGTCCAGGTACATGTTGACCGCGTTCGCGCCGCCGGCCATCAGGTAGCCGCCGATCCCCGTCCAGAGGATGACGCCCCACGAGGGCGTGCCGGCGACGAACATCGGCGCCAGCGTGGTCAAGAGCAGCAGCGAGATGATGCGCGGCTTGGTCAGCGCAATCAGGTCGCGAGCCAGCGAGGGTTCGCGCAGCACCGCGGCGGGCGCGGTCACGGCGCCACCGTCTGGTTGGCGCGCGTTTCCAGGTCGAGCCGCACCGCGTGCTCGCGCGAGGCCTGCCAGGTGGCGGCCAGCGCGACCACCAGCGCGACCGCCGGGACGACGGCATACGCCCATTCGATGCCGCGCCGCGCGCGGTCAGAAGCCGCCGCTCGCATGGCGCGTATGGTCGATCGCAGGATCATCAGCTGGCTGACCAGCACCAGCGCGATGGCGAGCCAGAACAGGGGAGACAGGGGGAGGGTCACGATGGAAATTTCGCCCGGACAAGCATTCAATTCAACGGTTGCCTCGCGGTCAATTGACGGCGGCGCCACTCGCGCTCTCGCGCCGCGGTCGCTACACTAGCGCGATGCCCGCACCCACGCCCCCCACCGCCACGGCGGCGCCGACGCTGCAGCGTCGCCTCGGTCTCTGGACCGCCATCGCGGTCGTCATCGGCTCGACCATCGGGTCGGGAATCTTCCGTTCGCCCGCCGGCATCGCCGACAAGCTGCCGGGGCCGCTGCCGATGCTTTCCGTCTGGGTAGTGGGGGGCATCTTCGCCGTCTGCGGTGCACTGACGCTGGCCGAGCTGGCGAGCGCGTTGCCGCAGACGGGCGGCATCTACGTCTTCGTGCGCGACGGATGGGGACGGCTCGCGGCCTTCCTGCTGGGGTGGGGCCAGCTCGTGATGATCCGGGCGGCGTCGCTCGGGGCAATCGCGATCACCTTCTCCGAGTACTTCCATCGCGTCATCGGCGTGGACCCGGTGGCGCCGGAGCACGTGACGCAGGTGCGCCTGGGCGCGGCGCTCGCGATCCTCGTCACCGGCACGTTCAACGTGCTCGGGGTCCGGCTCGGCGCGGCGGTGACCAACCTGACCGTGCTCGCCAAGTACGGCGGCCTGGTGTTCATCGTGCTCATTGCGTTCGCCATCGGCCTGCCGCAGACCGGCGGCAACTTCACCCCCGCGCTCCCCGACGCTCCCGTGACCGTCTCCGCGTTTGGCCTCGCGCTCGTCTCGACGTTGTGGGCGTTCGATGGGTGGGCCGACCTCAGCTACGCGGCCGGCGAGGTCAAGGATCCACAGCGGGTGCTGCCCCGCGCGCTGATTGGCGGCACGCTGATGGTCCTCGCCATCTACCTGCTGGCGAACGTTGCGTACCTCGCGGTGATGCCCATCAGCGAGATTCGCGCGTCGAAGCTCGTGGCCGCCGACGTGGCCCAGCGGCTCATCGGCCCCGCCGGCGTCGTCTTCGTGGCGGTGACGGTGATGCTCTCGACCTTCGGCACGCTCAACGCGTCGCTCTTCACGACGCCGCGCATCTTCTTTGCCATGGCCGACGACCGGCTTTTCTTCCCGGCCGTTGCCAAGGTGCACCCGCGCTTTGCCACGCCGTGGGTGGCGATCACGCTCACCGCCCTGCTCGGCGCCATCTTCGTCTTGTTGCGGTCGTTCGAGCAATTGGCCGACGCGTTCGTGACCGCGTTCCTGCCGTTCTATGCGCTCGCCGTCGCGGCCATCTTCCGGTTGCGAAAGCGGCCAGGGTATGCGCCGTCGTTCCGCGTGCCGGGTTATCCCGTCGTGCCGCTGCTCTTCGTGGTTTCGGTGGTGTACCTGCTGGCGAACGGCTTCATTAATCCCGAGAGCCGATGGATGACAGCGTCGGTCTTCGGCGTGCTGCTGGCGGGCGTGCCCGTCTACTACTTGACGGTCGGCCGCCGCGCCGCGTAGCGCCGGCGGCGCGGGCCAAATACCCGCGATGGGTCGGTCGCGTCACGTGACCACAAAGTGACACTCGCTCGCGTTGACCGCTGTTGATGCGAGCGCCATCTTTTACGGATGCTGAACCTGACCCCCACTGGGGTTCGGGCGCATGTTCACCCCCATTCCCAAGGACCCCTTCAGCTTATGAATCTCACTCGTCTGAGGGCCTACTTCGGTGCAGCGGTCGCCCTGCTCGTTCTGGCTGCCAATGCATCATATGCCCAGGTCACAACCGGCGCCGTCGCCGGCCGCGTGACGGACGCGTCTGGCGCGCCGATCGAAGGCGCCCAGGTGCAGGTGCGTCAGGCCTCCACTGGCGTGAGCCGCGGAGCCATGACCAACGCCGACGGCCGGTATCGCGTCCCCGGTCTCGAGGTTGGCGACGGCTACGCCGTCACGGTCCGCCGCATCGGGTACACGCCGGTCACGCGCGACAACGTCAACGTCTCCATCGGGCAGGTCGCCCGCGTCGACCTGCAGATCTCGCAGGCCGCCACGACCCTCGCCGCGGTGACGGTCAGCACGGAGATCGACCCGGTCATCGCACCGTCGAAGAACGGCACGGGGACGACGGTCTCCGACTCGGCGCTGCTGCGCTTGCCGTCGCTCGGCCGCAACTTCACGGACTTCGTGGCACTCACGCCGCAGATTTCCAACTCCGGCCCAGGCCTCTCGGGCGGCGGTGTCAACAACCGCTACAACAGCATCCAGATCGACGGCTCCACCGAGTCGGACATGTTCGGCCTCGGCTCCACCGGCCAGCCCGGCGGCCAGGCGCGTGGCAAGTCCATCGGCCTCGAGTCGGTGAAGCAGTATCAGGTGCTTCTCTCGCCGTACGACGTGCGCTACGGCAACTTCGCCGGCGCGCTGATCAACGCCGTGACGAAGAGCGGCACCAATGACTTCAAGGGTTCGGCGTACTGGTACTTCCGCGACCAGGAAATCACCCGCGCCCAGCCGTATCTCTCGGACTTCCGTCAGACGCAGACCGGATTCTCGCTGGGTGGCCCGATCCTCAAGGACCGCGTGCACTTCTTCGTGAACCCGGAGTTCCAGTCGCAGAAGGCGCCGGCATCGGGCCCCTATATCGGTCTTGCTGGGGCGACGAACGTGCCAACCAACGCCGACCTCGACCGGTTCAACTCCATCAGTTCGAGCTACGGCCTGCCGACGTCTGGCGGCGGTTCGCGCATGAACTCGAACCCGCTGACGAACATCTTCGTGCGCTTCGACGTGCAGGGGTTGCCCTTCAACTCGTCACTGGTGCTGCGCCACAACTATGGCAAGGCGCAGGACGACGTCTTCAGCCGGTCCTTCACGGGCACGACGTTCCAGCTCCTGAACAACGCCTACGCGTTCCGCTCGGACAAGGGCGCCACGGTGGCGCAGCTTCGCTCCGCGTTCGCGAACGGCTGGTACAACGAGATTTTCGCGGGGCTCACGCGCATTCGTGACCGCCGCCGGCCGGAAGTTGGCGGCGTGCCCCAGTGGCAGGCCCGCACCACGACAGGGATCACGCTGATCGATGGCGCCGAGCGTTTCAGCCATGGCAATGAGCTCGATCAGGACATCCTTGAGCTCACCGACAACCTCCAGATCCCGGTCGGCTCGCACCGCTTCACGGTCGGCGCGACCTACTCGACGTACAAGGTCCGCAACCTGTTCGCACAGTCGATCTTTGGCGTCTGGAACTTCAACTCGCTCGACGATTTCCAGATTGGCAAGACCAATCAGTACATCGTAGGCGTTCCGTTGCCGGCCGGTACCGACGGCGCGGTGCGGTTCAACGCGAGCCTGCTGGGTGCCTACGTGCAGGATGAGTTCAATGTGACGCCGCGCTTGGCCATCACGGCTGGCGTGCGCGCCGACCTTCCGGCCTTTGGCGACAAGCCGCCCACCAACCCGACGATCGTGACGCAGTTCGGCCGCAACACGGCCGACATCCCGAGCGGCAACATGACGCTGTCGCCGCGCGTCGGCTTCAACTGGGACGTGACGGGTGATCAGAAGAACCAGTTGCGCGGTGGCGTTGGCGTCTTCGCCGGCCGTCCAGCGTACGTCTGGCTCTCGAATTCCTTCCAGAACTCTGGCCTCTCGGGTGTCGCACTGCTTACGTGCAACACGACGGCCGCACCGACGCTCACGGCGGCCAACGCCGCCAACGCGCCGCAAGCCTGCGCGACGGGCGGCACGGCGTCGCTCTCGGCCACGGCCGAAGTGGATCTGCTCAGCAAGGATCTCAAGTTCCCGCAGAGCCTGCGTGCGAATGTCGGCTTTGATCGCGAGATCGTCGACGGCATCGTCGCTACGTTCGAGGCAATGTACACCAAGGGCATCAACACCTTGTTCTACGAGAACATCGCGCTCGGCGCGCCGCTGGGCACCGATCCGCACGGCCGCCTGATGTACGGCACGGCGCCGCTGACCCCGAACCTCAAGTTCACGGGCCGCAACACGGTGCTTGACGTCACGAACCAGAACAAGGACTACAGCTACCAGTTGACCGCCGGCCTGCAGCGCCGCTGGCGCAACAACTGGGAAGGCTCGGTCTTCTACACCTTCTCGAAGGCGTACGATATCCAGAGCCTCGGGTCGTCCACCGCCTTCTCGCAGTACCGCTTCGGCCGCTCGGCGGGCTACTATCCGCAGGAGTCGACCCGTCTCACCAAGTCGATGTTCGAGCAGCCGCACCGCGTCGTCGCGAACGGGTCATACTCGTTCCAGAAGACCGGTACCGACCTCTCGCTCATCTACATCGGCGAATCGGGCATGCCGTTCCACTACCTGATCGGCGGCTCGAGCGCCGGCGACGTGAACGGCGACGGCATCGGCAACGATCTGCTCTACATCCCGAAGAACGTCACCGATCCGAACGAGATCATCTTCGTGCAGAGCGGGTCCAATACGCCGGAGATGCAGGCCGCTGCCTTCGAGAAGTTCATCTCGAGCAACAAGTGCCTGGCCAAGCAGCGCGGCACGATCATGGAGCGCCACAGCTGCGAGGAACCGTTCCGCAGCTTCGTCAACCTCACGGTCCGCCAGAGTCTCGGGAAGATGGGGCTGTCCAACGGGCTCCACGCACCGGCGCTCAACAACGTGACGGTGAGCCTCGACATCTTCAACCTGGCGAACTTCCTCAACAAGAACTGGGGCCAGGTGCCGTCGGCGGGTGCCAACTCGGCCATCCTCGGGCCGCTGAACTACTCCACAAAGGAAACCGGTTCGATGGTCGGCGCGGCCGGCGTCGCGGCGCGTCCGAAGTTCACGTTCAGCCCGACGTACTCGATGTTCAACCGGCAGAGCATCACGTCGAACTACCGGATGCAGCTGTCGGTGCGGTACGCGTTCTAGCTGCAGAAAAGAAGCAGAGAGAAAGCAGAGAAGAAGCAGAGATGAAGCAGAACTCCGGGGGCCGAGAGGCTCCCGGAGTTCTGCGTTTCTACCGTGCTGCCGGCAGCCGGGGCAGACGCATGACCCGGGCGCGCAGTCCCACCAGCATCAGCCGAATTTCCCGCGCTTCCGTCGCCGCGGCATTCGCTATCTCGACCGGAAGAAGCCCGCTGTCTGCGGCGATGAGCAGCAGCGTGTGCAGTTCGGCGGCCGATCCGATTGAAATGGACAGGAAGCGGGCAAAGTCGCGGCTCGAGCTTCGCATCGCGCCCTCGGCAATGTTGGCCGGCACGCTCGCCGCGGCGCGGACGATTTGAGGCCACGCAGTCACGGCAAAATGTCCCCGTGCGCCGGAGGCCGTCCGGTGAAGCGACGCGGCAAGCGCACGTGATCGCTTCCACACGGCGAGCTGCTCGTGCTGGTGCATGAGCGAAGGATAGGATTCGCCTCCGCACTGCCACCATCATTCCACCGCGCAGCACATCAAAGAAGCGCCGTCCCTCCCGCTTCTCTGCTTTTTCTCTGCTTTCTCTCTGCTTTCTCTCTGCTTTTTCTCTGCTTTCTCTCTGCTTTCTCTCTGCTTTCTCTCTGTGCCTACGTCCTCACTCTCGCCAGCAACCCTATCCCCACCGCGCCGAACACGATGCCCGGCAGCCACGCCGCGAGATTCGGCGGCACGAGCCCCTTGGACCCGATGGCCTGCGTGAGCTGCACGAGCATCAGGAAGATGACCGTCGTGCCGAGACTGATGCCGACACCGAATGCCGTGCCGCCGCGCTGCGTGCTCGTCGCGAGCGGCGCGCCAAACAGCATGATGATCACGCACGTGACCGGAATGGCGATCTTGAGCATCCGGCCCACTTTCAGCGCGCCGACGTCGCTTCCCGACCGCTCGAGCGCGCTGATGAACGTGCCGAGTTCCTCGTACGTCATCTCGTCCGGCACCTTGGAGCTCGCCATCAGTGCCCGCGGCTCCTCTGTCATGCGTCGGTCGCGCAGCGAGTCAAACGCGATGCTGATGTCGAGCGAATCGGTGGGGAGGATGTGCATCACGCCGCTCGACAGCGTCCACTGCTTGCGTCGCGCGTCGTACTTGCCCGATCGCGCGGTCACAAAGTACGTCGGGTACGCGGCGTCCTTGCCCTTGCGCTCCACCACCACCTGGTCGAGCGCACGCTGGTCCACATCGGCCCCGGCGACAGTGTACACCCGCCCGCCCTCGGCGGCGTACGTGAAATTGAAGCGGCTCGACCGGTTGCTGAACTGCCGCTCCTTCAGCAGTTCAACGCGCCGCGCGTTGGTGTAGGGCGATACGGCGCCGATCGTCAGTCCCGCACCGGTGGCGAGCAGTGCGCCGAACGCCATCGGCAGGATGAACCGATAGAAGCTGATGCCGCTCGCCTTGGCCGCCGTGATCTCGGAATGGCGGGTGAACGCACCAACCGAAAAGACGGTCGCAAACAGCACCGCCGCCGGCATCACCAGGAACATCGTGTCCGGCACGCCGTACAGGTATGCGAGCGCGATGTCGCGCGGCGAGAGGTCGCGATTGAGGTATTTGTCCAGCTTCTCCGTCAGGTCGATGATGATGACCAGCAGCGGAAAGCCGAGCGCGGTTCCCGAGAAGATCTTCACCCACTCGGCGAGCACATACCGGTCAAGCGGCTTGAGCAGGCGCATCACCGCCGCCTCCGGACCAGGCGCACGACGCGCCGGCGCGCGCGATCGAGCCACTCCGTGGTCTCACTGCCGCGGTTGGTCGTCCCCTCATGGCCGAGCCGCGCCGTGAGCACGAGGCCGATGCTGCCAAGGATGATGTTGGCCGCCCACATCGCCCAGAACGGCGTCATGTAGTCGCGGTCCGCCATCGTCTCACCGATGATGAGACCCACGTAGTACACGCCGAAGACGGCCAGCGAGACGCCGATGGTCATCCCGACGCCGCCGCGCGGAAAGCGCAGCGCGATTGGTGCGCCGAGCAGGACAAAGACGAAACAGGCCACGGCGATCGCGAACTTCTTCTCGATTTCCACCGAGTGGCCGTCCACGATGTTCGCGGCATTGCCGAACTCGATCTTGAGTCCCTCGACGATCACGGTCGTCGTGGAGGGGAGCAGGGTATCCGCGGCGGGCACGACTTGGCCAAACGTGGGCGGTACGCCGGCGGCGTGCAGCGCCGAGTCCGGACGAGGTGGGACCGTGTCCGAGGGCGTGGTCGTCACCACGGGAGCCGGCGCCTTGAGCGTGTCCGGCCGCTGCCTGAGCGTGTCGGGCCGCGGTTTCGCCGTGTCCTGTGGCACGGTGGCCGCGGCGGCGGTCCGGATGCCGACGGCGGACAGCAGGCGACAGTACGCGGTGCCGATGCCGGGGCGGAGCACCTGCGGCTGCAGGGGCGCCGCCGTCTTGCGGTCGTACTTGTAGAGCAGCTTCCACGTGCTGTCGCGCGTCTTGGCGGCCCGCTCGACGCGCGACTCCAGTTCGCAGATCGTCATCTCGCGGTCGCTCTTGTAGGCGCTGTCCGGCGACTCGCTCTCGAACTGGTTGCCGACGCCGCGCACCTTGATGAAGTCGGTGGTGAAGAAGTTGCGCTGCAGCTTCGCCGGCTCCTGCAGCGAGACTTCGGTCATCGAGCCGCTGTACAGCGTCAGCAGCAGGTCCGACTGGTCGGCTGACAACTCCAGCAGTCCGCTGTCGGCGTGGATGGTGCGGCGCTTCTGCGGTGGCGACAGGTCGTAGATGGTGACGTCGCGCATCCGGCTCGTCGCCCGATCAATGTGCACCGCGCGCAGGTAGAGCCGGCTTGGCGACACTTCATTGATGATCTGTTCCTTGAAGGCGACGGTGGGCTTCTTGCGCGAGATGTCGCTCGTGAGCGTGGCCAGGCGATGGTTGGCGCGCGGCAGCACCTGGTCGTTGAACCAGACCATGAACCCGGTGAAGAAGAGCGCGGCTACGAGCACCGGCGCGACGAGGCGGTGCATGGACACGCCGCTCGCCTTGTAGGCGGTGATCTCGTTTTCCGACGCCAGCCGGCTGAATGCGTGCAGGGTGGCGACGAGAATCGCCATCGGCAGGGTCATTGCAACGGTGAAGGGAATCGAGAGCGCGAAGAACTCGACGATTGCCCGCACCGGCAGCCCCTTGCCCACCAGGTCGCCGAACTTCTTGGCGATGTAGTTGAGCAGGAGCAGCGACGTGAGCGCCGAAAGCGCAAACACGAGCGGCCCGACATGCTCCCTCAGGATGTACTTGGAAGTGATCTTCACGAAGTCGGTCCCGGGGCGCAGGATGGGCGGAACTGCCAGTCACGCCGAGGGTTGTAGGGTGTCGGACCGACCGTATATTCCACCAGCCGACCGCTCAGATGCAAGGGTGAAGGGACACAGTGGGCCAAAGGATGCAAACGGCAACCGACTACCGCCTGCCGTCTACCGTCCACCGTCCGCCTTCATCGTACCCCGCCTGCCCCGCTTGGTGCGCGCACACCCCCTTCTCGCCGCCTGCCTCATAGCCGTGCCGCTGGCGGTCCACGCCCAGGGGGCGCCGCCGGCCGGGCGCGAGCCGTCGGTCCTGCAGCCATTCCATCTGGCGTTCGTTTCGCCGCCAGCCCTTCAGCCGGGCGGCAGCCTCGCTCGCGACCGCGAGAGCCCCGCCGAGATTGCCCGACGTGCCGCGGCGGCATCGCAGGCGCGCGCGCAACGCGCCTTCGCGGAGCAGTGGCGGCTTGCCGTGCAGCGCACCCTCCAGGGGACGGGGAGGGGTGCGGAGGCGGCCCCACCGGCTACGCTTGTGGTGAAGGCGGACACAACCCTGCGCGCGCAGGCCGCCGACCTCTTCGGCCAGTATGCCGACTTGGGCCTCGTCCTCAACGGCCGTCTCGAGAGCAAGATCAACCGCACCCGGAACGAGCGCTGCATCAGCTCGCAGTTCTTCAGTCTCGCCTCGCAGTGCAAGGGGACCTTCCAACCGCTCTTCGACTTCCAGTTCGACGTGCGCACCGGCGGCGTGGTGGCCGATCGCGTGCACCTTGATGTGGACTACGACAGCAAACGCGAGTTTGACGCGTCGAACAACATCCAGGTCTACTACCAGGGAAAGACCGACGAGCTGATCCAGCGCCTCGAAGTCGGCAACGTCACCTTCCAGCCGCCGGCCAGCCGCTTCATCACCGGCGGCATTCCGAGCGGCAATTACGGCCTGCAGGCCATCGGCCAGCTCGGCCCGATGCGCTTTCGCACGATTGTCGCCCAGCAGAAGGGGAATGTCACCAAGGACCGCGTCTTCACCGTGGGCGATCGCACCGTGCAGGCGGTGGACCGCGAAATCGAGGACTACCAGGTCGAGCCGCGGCGCTTCTTCTTCACGGTCGACCCGCACCGCTTCGCCGACTTCCCGAACGTTGACCTGCTGAACACGACGCAACTGCAGCGGCTCGCCGCGGCGCTCCCCGATTCAGTGCGGCCGTCGCGCATCTATCTGTACCGCCTGCTCATCGGCGGCCAGCCGCCCAATCCGAACGGTCCGCAGTTCCGCCTGATCGGCGATCCGGCCTCACGTCGCGGGCCGATCTACGAACTGCTGCGCGAGAACGTCGACTACTACACCGACCCCTCGCTGCTCTGGGTGGCGCTCGTGCGTCCGCTCAATCTGAGCAACGAACGGCTGGTCGTGGCCTACACCGTGCGCCTGAACGGGCGCGACACGACCATGGCGTCCACGGGCGGTACGCCGGATTTCGAATACACCGCACGCGAGCAGTTCGCCAACCTGCTTTGGGATCCGCAGGTGCGTCCGACGGACGCTGCCTTCGACCGGGAAATCCGCTCGGTCTATCGCGTCGGCGGCGAGGATGTGCGACGCAGTACGGTGACGGCGCGCATCGTCACCGGCGCCTCCGGCGACCAGGAGAAGCCGGTGGCCGGCGCGAGCGAGACTTGGCTCCAGCTCTTCGGCCTTGCCCAGTCGGGAAACAGCGCGACCTTCGACATCGACAACCGGCTCTTCCCGCGCCCGGGCGACCCGAACGTCACCGTCGGCGGCGCGGCTGGCACGAGGATCCTCCGCGACTACTTCCTCGTCTTTCCTTCGCTGCGTCCGTTCTCGCGCAGCGGGCTTGCCCAGCCCGCCGGCAATCCGGCGAGCGAGGCAATCTACACGACGCCCGGCGAGTACCTCTACTCGACGCAGCATCCGCAGTCGACGTACCGCATTCGCCTGCGCTACGACGCCGAAGGCGGCGGCGACGCGGGGTCGCTGATGCTCGGCGCGACCCAGGTGCGCCCGAACTCCGAGCGCCTCACGCTCGACGGGCGGCTCCTCCAGCGCGACGTGGACTACCGGGTGGACTACGACCTCGGCCGCGTCACCTTCCTGCGCCCCGACACGCTCTTCCCGAGCGCCAGGCAGGTGTCGGTGCGGTTCGAGGAGAACCCGCTCTTCGCCGCGGCGCCGAAGAGCATCCTCGGCTTCGCCGGGCAATTCCCGCTCGATGTCGGCGAGATCAACGTGATGGCGATCGCGCAGAACCAGCGCACCACCTTCACACGCCCGCCGCTCGGCTACGAGCCGCAGTCGTCGTTCATTGCCGGCATCAGCGGCACGTTCGATTTCACGGCCGCCCCGCTCACGCGTGCGCTCCAGCGATTGCCCTTCGTGCAGACGAGCACGCCGTCGCGCGTGCATCTCGACGCCGAGGTGGCCACCAGCCGCCCGCAGGCGAACAGCGCGGGGCAGGCGTACCTCGAGAGCTTCGAGGGCGAGGGCGGCACGCTGGTTCCCCTGTCCGACCCGGCCTGGCTGACGAGCAGCCAGCCCGCGCTGGGACGTGCGCTTGCCTCGCGCATCGGGGGCGCGGCCAGTCTCGACCTCGCGCGCGCCGCGACGCTGGCATGGCAGAACAACGGCCTCAGCGCCGCCGGGCAGACGGTCACCTTCACGCTGCAGCAGATTGACCCGCTCGTGAACATCATCGGGTCGGGGCTGCAGCAGCCCGAGCCGCTGCTCTGGCTTACGCTCTATCCACTGAGCGTCGGCGGCGCCTACAACGATGCGACGCGCGCGTACCAGTGGCGGATCAACAATGCGCCGATGGGGCGGCGCTGGCGCTCCATTCGCACGGTGCTCAATGCCTCCGGCACCGACCTGTCGCGCATCGAGAACCTCCAGTTCTGGACGCTCATCGACACCACGGCCGCGCACCGGCCGCGCAATCCGACGCTCGTCTTCGATTTCGGCGACGTCTCGGAGAACGCCGTCGGCGTCTCGCCCACGCGCCTCGTCGTCTCGCGCAACGGCGCAGCGGTGGATTCGCTGTATTCGGGACGGGCCGTGGTGGGCCTCGACTCGCTGCACTCCGAACGCGATGCGTTTTCGCGCGCCTTCAACCAGGAGCGCGACGACAAGGGCCTGCCCGGTGATGTCGTGCCGACGCTGCAGTTCACGTCGCCCGACTCCTCGGGAGTGCTGCGCGACTACCCGATCTGCCAGCGCGGCGACATCAAGCTCAACCGACTCGGCGATGCCAAGACCAACTGCACCGTGCGCAACGGACGCCTCGACGAGAACGACATTGACCTCGACAATACGCTGAACTTCGTGTCATCGCAGCGGGAAAGCGAACCGGTACTGCGCTACGTCGTCGACATGTCCGACCCGAAGGCGTACACCCGCGTCGGCAAGTGCGAAGTGACGCAGGTGGACACGTCGGGCGGGGGCGTGGAAAACAACACGCTCTGCTGGGTCTTCGTTCGCCTGCCGTTCAACGCGCCGTTCGACACCATTGCCGGTGGGCCGTCCATCCGCCGCGTGCGCGCCCTGCGGCTCACGATGGTCAGCGGCGCCGGGGCGCGCGACGATGCCTTCACGCAAGTGCCCATTGCGCAGTTCCGGCTCACTGGCGCGGCCTGGCTCAAGCGCGCCGACCGGCCCATCAACGGCATCGCCGGCGACCGCACGCTCCAGGGTGCGGTGCAGGCCTCGACCATCGGCACGATGGACCGCGACTCCACGAGCGGGCTCATCTACGAGTCACCGCCCGGCGTGAACGATGCCCCCGATCAGATCATCACGGGGCTCGAGAACCAGCGCGTGCAGATCAACGAGCGGTCGCTGCGCCTCACCGCGCAGCAACTGGCGCCCTATCAGCGCGCCGAGACGTACATGCGCTTCGCC
This sequence comes from bacterium, assembly GCA_021813725.1. Classification (GTDB taxonomy): domain Bacteria; phylum Gemmatimonadota; class Gemmatimonadetes; order Gemmatimonadales; family Gemmatimonadaceae; genus PNKL01. The sequence continues at coordinate 30,083 of JAKAJN010000020.1, forward strand.
GAGGGGAGTCGGAACTTCATGCAGTACCGCGAGCTTCGTGTCTGGGCGCGCGGCCGCGGCAGCGGATGGGGACAGGACGGCGAAATGAATTTCTTCGTCCGGCTTGGGCGCGACGCCGACAATTTCTACCTCTACCGCACGCCGGTGGCCGCCGGCGCCGGTCAGGCCGCGTGGCTGCCGGAGGTGCGCGTGAACTTCGAGAAGTTCTTTGCCCTGCGCGCGCAGCTGCAGAACGCCTTCCTGCAGAACAGCCCCGACTCGCTCGCCTGCCACGGCGCCGACTCGGTGCTCATCGCGCGCAGTGGCCTGCCGGCGGGCGTCAGCATTCGGCGCTACGCCGCGTGCCATGAAGGTTACATGGTGTATACCGTGGACCCGAACATCAGCGCGCCCAACCTCGCCGCGGTGCAGGACCTCGCCGTCGGCATGGTGCGCGTCGATTCGGGCGTCACCGGCGCGGGGCGCATCGTGCCGGGCGACACGCTGGAGCTGTGGGTGGACGACATGCGGCTCACCAACGTGGACAACACGCCGGGCTACGCCGCCCAGGTGGGCCTGAACATCACCGCCGGCGACATCGGCTCGTTCCGCGCCGGCTTCAGCCACCGCGACGCGAACTTCCGCCAGCTCAACGAAACGCCGTCGTACGTCTCGGACAATCAGTTCGACATCGGCACCTCGCTGCGTCTCGACAAGCTCCTCCCCGCCGGACTGGGCTACGCGATTCCCGTCACCATCAATCATTCGAGTGGCGCCAACAATCCGCTCTTCGTCTCGCGCTCCGACCTGCGTGGCGATGGCGTGCGCGGCCTGCGCACGCCCCGCAGCGGCGCCACCAACGTGTCCGTGGCCCTGCGGCGCACGACGCCGCTGCGCGAGGGGTGGCTGGCCGCAGTCGTCAACAACCTCGGCGCCACCGCGAACTACGGCACCGCGAGCGCGCGCAGCGAGTACCAGGACGGCACCTCCAAGAACTTGAACGCCAGCGTGGACTACAACCTCGCCTCTCCGGCGCGCGTGCGGCCAATGCCGCAGTGGGTGGACCACGCCCTCGGGGCCCTGCCGATCTGGCTGCAGAACACCGAGTGGGTGCAGGCCCTGCGCAATGCCGACGTGCGGCTCAATCCGGCCAGCGTGCGCTTCAGCAGCTCGATGGTACGCGCCGAGGACCGCCGACTGGCGTACCTCAAGCCCGCCGACGCGCTCTCCGACACGGGCCGGCTCGTCACGGGCCTCAGCCACGTCTGGCGCAATGTTGCCGGGGTGGAACTGCGCCCCTTCGACGCGCTGAACGCCCGTTGGGATTTCACCTCGCTGCGCGACCTCCGGCAGTACGGCGACTCTTCACCCACCGCGGTGATCGCGACCGGAGAACGGAACCGCCTCCTCGGACTCGACGTCGGGCTCGAGCGCGAGCGGCAGATGAACGCCGCACTCGGCTTCGCGCCCACCGTGGCCTTCTGGATGCGCCCGCGTCTCGACTTCACGAGCGCGTACTCGATGCAGCGCGACCCGACCTCGCGCACGCTCGTGCGCGACGCCGACAGCACCGGCGGCTACCACCTGCCGCGCCGCGTCAACAACACGCAGACGCTTGCGCTCGGCGCCAACATCGATGTCCCCGCCGCCCTGCGCGCGTACCTGCACGACTCACTCGTGACGCCCATCCTCGTGCAGATTCTCCAACCCATCGACGTGCAGGCGAGCCGTTCGCTCGTTTCGGCGTTCGACGGCGCGCCGTTCACCCCGGGGCTCGGCTACCAGCTCGGCCTCGGCGGTGTGGACCATTTCCGCACGCAGAACGGCCTCAATGCCACCAGCGCCGGCAGCAATGCGCAGGTCACGCTCAGCACCGGACTGCGCCTGCCGCTCGGCATGGCCGTGACGACACGCATGCAGAAGGTGAACACGCGCAACTGGACGCGTCGCTTCGACAACACGCAGACCATCATCGACGGCGAGCAGCTCACGCTCCCCGATCTGTCGCTGCGCATGACGCTGCGGCCGCGGTTCGCGAGCCGCGTGATCACGAGTCTCGGCGGGTCGGTGCGCTATCTCAACACCCGTCAGTCGAGCGTCGTGCCGAGCGAGCTCGAGGGTGCCGCCCCCGACGTGCGCGTCAGCCGCGTGACGTCCTATCCGATTAACGGCAGCATCACGTGGAATGTCGGCACCGGGCTGATGACGTCGTTCGGCATCGGCAGCACGCATCGCGTGGATTCGCTCCCCGGGAGCATCGCCGAGTCGCGCTCGCGCGACCTGAACGCCGATCTGTCGCGCTCGGTCAAGATGCCAGCGCGCTGGAAGCTCAAGAACGACCTGCGCACGCGCGTCAGCTACCAGCAGAGCGCCGCGCAGTCGTGGGTGCAGAACCAGTCGGCGACGGCAAAGCGCAGCCGCTTGGCCGACAACGGGCGTCAGGCGATCAACGTCAACGCCGACGCTGACGTGGCCGAGAACCTCACCTTCTCGCTCACGGGGGCGCGCATCGTGACCTTCGACAACAATTTCAACCGGCGCTTCTCGCAGCTGGTCTTCACGGCGGTGCTGCAGGTGTCGTTCTTCGCGGGGGAACTGAGATGAGAGACGGTGGACAGTGGACGGTGGACGGTGGACAGTGGAGCGTGCAGCGCATTCCCCGCAGTGCGCGCGTGGCGCTGGTCGTTCTGGCCGCGGTCGCCGCCGCGTGCTCCTCGAAGCCTGACGCCGCGCCCGCGCCGCCGGTGGTCACGACGGAGTTCGATGGCGAGGCCGCGCTCAAGTATGCCGCCGCACAGGTGGCATTCGGTCCTCGCGTGCCGGGGAGCGAGGCGCATCGCAAGGGGGGCGACTGGATTGTCGCGGAGATGAAAGCGCGTGGCGCGACGGTCGTGCAGCAGACCTGGACGCACCGAACCAAGACCGGTCGC
>JAKAJN010000127.1 GCA_021813725.1 bacterium
CGAAGGTGAACGCGCGGCTCGAATGGTCGAGCACATCCACCGGACCGAGCGTGAAGCGCACGTCGCGCTCGGGGTCAATGTTGTTGAGCGCCACCCACCATGCTTCCTGCGTGTTGCGCACGTTCACCCAGTCGTCCACCACCACGATGACCTTGGCGAGCGACATCAGCCCCATCCCCCACAGCGCGTTCATCACTTTGTACGCCTGTCCCGGATAGCTCTTCTTGATCGAGACGAAGACGAGGTTGTGGAACCCGCCCTCGGCCGGCATGTGATAATCCACGATCTCGGGGACGGTGAGTTTGAGCAGCGGGAGGAAGATCCGTTCCGTAGCGTGGCCGAGGTAGTAATCCTCCATCGGCGGACGCCCGACGATGGTGGCCACGTAGGTCATGTCGCGCCGCATCGTGACCGCGGTGACGTGCACCTTGGGATAGAGATCGGCCTCGGAGTAGTAACCTGTGTGGTCACCGAATGGCCCTTCGACCACCAGGGCCTCGGTCGGGTCGATGTACCCCTCGAGCACGAGGTCGGCGTCCCACGGCACTTCGAGGTCGCACGTGACCGCCTTCACCAGCTTCACCGGATCACGTCGCAGGAAGCCGGCAAAGATGTACTCGTCGATCCCCGGCGGAAGCGGCGCACTGGCGGCATACATCGACGCGGGATCCGATCCAATCACGATGCAGACGGGCATCTTCTCGCCGCGTTCGGCCATCTCGCGCCAGTGCGCGGCGCCCGTTTTGTGGCGCTGCCAATGCATCGCCACCTCGCGCTTGCCGAGTTGCTGCACGCGATACATCCCCACGTTGCGGATACCGCGGGCCGGATCCTTGCTCACCACCTGCGTCATCGTGAAGAACGGACCGCCATCTTCGGGCCACGTCGTGAGCACCGGAATCTTGTCGAGGTCAATCTCGTCGCCCTGCCAGACGATCTCCTGGCACGGCGGCGCACCTCCCTTCACGCGCGGCGGGAACTTGGACAGCTCGAACAGGCGCGGCAGGAGCGAGAGCTTGCCCACGAGCCCCTCGGGAACCTTGAGGTCCATCAGCCGCGTGATGCGATCGCCGTGTTCGTCCAGGCGCTCCACGCTGAGTGCCAGCGCCATGCGCGTCATCGAGCCGAACAGGTTGATGGCCACCGGATACGCCGAGGGCGTGCCGTCTCGAAGCACGGGGCGTTCAAACAGGAGTGCCGGCCCTCCGCCGGGGAGCTTCATCGCCCGGTCGGCGATCTCGCACATCTCGAGGTGCACCGACACGGGCTCGCTGACGCGCACCAGTTCCCCGATGCCGTCGATGGCCTCAATGAATTCCGCTACCGAGTCGATTGCCATGGCTCCACCTTCTCCCGTCTCCCGTCTTCCGTCTCCCCTCTGCCCTTCGCCCCCACGTGCACCGCCGCAATGCCAAACGTCAGCGCGCGCCACGTCACGTCCGTATAGCCCGCCGCCCGCATGCGCTCGGCGAGCGCGGTCGTCTCCGGAAAGTTGCGAACGGAATCCGGCAGGTACGAGTACGCCGTCCGATGCCCGCTCACCAGTCCGCCAACACGCGGGAGCACGTGATGGAAGTACGCGTGGTAGACGGCCCGCACCAGCGCCGCGCGCGGCGTCGAGAACTCGAGGATCACGAACCGCGCCCCCGGCGTGAGCGCGCGATGCACTTCGCGCAGGCAGGCATCGAGGTCCGCCACGTTGCGAATGCCGAACGCCACGATGGCGCCGGCCAGCGCTCCGTCGGCCACGGGGAGCGCGAGCGCGTCGGCCACCACGGGCGCGATTGGCCGGCCGGCAAGCTTGGCACGACCGGCCCGGAGCATCGGTTCCGCAAAATCCGCCCCCACGACGCGGCCGGCAAAGCCGGGTTGGGCGCTCAGGGCGGTCGCGACATCGAGCGTGCCGGCGCACAGGTCCAGATACGTGCCAGCCGGCACGCGCTCCCATCCCAGCAATGCCAGCGCGACGCGTCGCCACGAGCGATCCACGCCCGCGCTCAGCACGCGATTGAGCAGGTCGTACCGCGGCGCGATGTCCGAGAACATCCGCTGGACATAGGCGCGCTTGCCCGCGGCGCCGGCCGCGGCGGCGCTCGCCTCTCGCGCCTCGAGGTCGGTCATGCGATTCACCCCCGAAAGCTCGCCGGGGTGGCGTACTGGAGCAAGCAGGTGCGGACTGCGCCGCGTGCGGCCCGGTGTCGCGCAGCGTCGTTGCGCTGGTCGCTGCGTCGCGCCGCGGCTACCTTTCCGCCCCTGCGCATGGCTCCCGCCCTCGACCTTCCCAATCTCCCCGATGCCGACGTCGCCCGACTCGCCCAGAAAGGGCGCGAGGCGGCATTCCGGGAGCTCGTGCGCCGCTACGAACGCCCGGTCTTCTCGCTCGTCTTCCGCATGGTACGCGACAGTGCCACCGCCGAGGACCTGGCCCAGGACACGTTCATCAAGGTCCTGAACCACATCGACAAGTACCGCCCCGAGTTCAAGTTCTCGAGCTGGCTGTTCAAGATTGCCAACAACGTCGCCATCGATCACCTGCGACGTCGGCACCTCGACACGATCTCGATGGATGGCGCCCCCAATGCCGCCACGGCTGCCGATATCGAGGCCACCTCGTTCGACATCGCCGATCACGCCGAATCGGCCCTCGACGTGATGGAAGCCAAGGAGCTGGGCTCCGCCATCGAACGCGCCATCGGCGCGCTGCGCCCCGAGTACCGCTCCTGCATCATGCTGCGCCACGTCGAGGGGCGATCGTACGAGGAAATTGCCGCGACGCTCGACCTCCCCCTGGGAACCGTCAAGACCTACATCCATCGCGCCCGCCACCAGCTCCGGGAAGCCCTGGAGCATCTCCGGGAGTGAGTCCGCACGTAGCGACCACCCCGGTGAAACCCGTTCCCCGATGACCCCGTAAGGCATGACAGGAGGACCAGTGCAGCACCGCCACTTGCTACCCAACGAAATCGACCTGCTGCTCGACGGCGACGCCGGCTTTGGCGCAACGCCGTTGCGCGCGCATATCGATGAGTGCACCGACTGCCGCGCCCGCCTCGACGAGGCGCGCGTGATGGCCGATGCGTTGGAGCACCTCCCGCATTTCGCACCGCGCCCCGGCTTCGCCGATCGCGTCCTATGTCAAGTCCAGATCGTCGAGCCCTGGCACGTGGCTGCTGTTGCGACGGTGCGCCGCGTGGTGCCGGAATCTCGGCCGCTGCGCGTCCTGACCATTGCCGGCACCGGCCTGGCCTCGGTGGCCATCTCGGCCGGCGCCCTCGGTCTCGCTCTGGGCACTCGGCTGACCGTCGGCTCGGCCACGGTGATCACGACACGCATCCGGGATGCGATCCTCGGCGGCCTTCAGGATGCAGTGTCGTCGGTCTTCGGTGCTGGCGCGGCGACCGCGTTGCAGTCGGATGGGGCGCTCGCGATGTCCGCCGCGGCGGTGGCTCTGGTCGCGGCGGTCGGCGGCGCGGCCTTCGGCTTCCGCGCGCTGGCTGCCGCCTCCCGCCAACGCGGGAGCTGACCATGCGTGCCATTCCGTTGGCCGCCGTCGCGATCCTGCTCGCGATCGGCGGTGCCCCTACATCGAAAGCGCAGCAACCCGCGGCCAGCCGCGACTCCGTGGCGCGACAGCTCGACAGCGCGCGCGGCACGCCGGCCGGCCACAACGTGCCGGCCATCGACCGGTTCACTTGGGGCAATCTGACAGTTCCGGCCGGCACGACCGTGTCCGGACCCATCGCGACCGCTCGTGGCTCGCTCGACGTGCGCGGTAAAGTCGTTGGCGACGTCTTCGCTCTTGGCGGAGACGTCGTCGTGCATCCAGGCGGCGAGGTCACCGGGTCGGCGCTGGCGCTGCAGGGCCAGGTGGTGGTCAAGGGCGGCCGTGTCGGTGGCGAGATGCGGGCCGTGGCGCCGGTCGGCGCGGTCGAGTCGGAAGAACCCGAACGGCAGGGCGCGGCCGCCGTGCGCCACGCACTCAAGATCACCTTCGCGTGGCTCGTCATCGTGCTCCTCGTCGGGCTCGGAGTCATCCTGTTCTCCGGTGCGCAGCTCGAAGCAGTCGTGCAAACGCTCGAGCATCGGTTCACGACGGCGTTTCTCGTCGGCATCGCGGCTCAGGTTGGCGCCGCTCCCCTGCTCGTGCTGCTCTGCCTTGCCCTGGCGCTCACCATCGTCGGCATCCTGCTCATTCCGTTCGCCGTCGTGGCGTTCATCCTCGGTGTCGCAGGGGTGGTGACCCTTGGTGCGCTCGCCGCCGCGACAGTGGCCGGTCACGCACTGATCCACGCCGGACCCAACGTTCGCTTGCGTGCGGTGCAGTCGCTGGTCGTCGGGTCCGTGCTGCTGATGCTCCCGTGGCTGGCCAACGCGCTGCTCGTCAACGGCACCTGGAGCGCCATGCTGGTCCGGATTGTCGCCGTCGCCATCACGTGGGTCGCGGCGAGCGCTGGACTCGGCGCCGCGCTGCTGGCGCGGGGTGGGGTGCAGCGCGTGCGCACGTCCGTCGCAGCGGCGCCGGCGGCATCGGAAGGGTGGCAGACGCCAACGCCAATCGGCGGGATCGTCGCCGCACGCCGGCCACCCGCCGCATCGACCTCCCCGGGCGACCCCGCCCGCTGAGCGACGGCGCGCTTTAGGGGGCGCGGCGCAGGGTCACGGGTTCGCCGCGCCCGACGCCGAGGGTGCGCGCCGCGCTGCCGCCGCGCACCGCCACCTCGATGAGCGCGTGCGAACCGACGAGCGCCAGCAACTCGCCCTCGTCGACCTCGCCGTACGTGCGCAGGATGCGCAGCAGTTTGCCGGCGATCTCCACCAGGCCGTCGCCGCGCGCCGTCAAGTTGGTGATGAGGTTGCCGAAGCGATCCACGGCGAGCACGACGCCATCCTGTCCGCCATCGGGGCGACGCTGCGCCTCGGGGGTGCGTCGCAGGGCCGCCTCGCTGAAGGGCGTGCCCATCGCGTCGAGGGGCGTGCCGTTGAGCAGGCGCACCGCAGCGGGGGCGAAGACGTCGCGCCCATGGAAGGTGGGGGAGGCGCCGTGCGGAATCTCGAGCGCCACGGCCCGCGCGTCGGGGAGGAGCATGGCGGGCGAGAGCACACCATTGTCCGGGCCGACCGCAAAGCGGCCGTCACTCTCCACCGCCAGCGCCTTGCGCGACGTCCCCACATCGGGATCCACCACCACCACGTGCACGGTGCCGGCGGGGAACCTCCGCCAGTAACGCGCAAAGGTCAGCCGTGCGAAATCCACATCCTGCGCCGGCACGTCATGCGAGATGTCCACCAGTTGCACGCCGGGCGAGCCGGTGAGCAGGACGCCCTTCATCTCGGCGACGTAGCCGTCCGCCGTTCCGAAATCGGTGAGCAGGGTGACGAGGGGCATGGGCCCAAATTGAGGGGTCAGCCGGGGGACACAAGGCGGTCGGTCCCCTGGATACTCGAGACGCCGCTAATTCGTTGTGAGCCGTTCGGCCACTGCCACGAGGGACTTCGCCGCGCCACACTCCGGGTCGGCGATGACAATCGGCCGACCGGAATCGCCTCCTTCACCCACCGGCGGATACAGCGGCACCTGGCCAAGCAGCGGCACGCCCAGCTCGTCGGCCAGTCGTTGGCCGCCACCCGAGCCGAAGATGGCCATCGGCTTGCCCGTCTCGGGCGATTCGAACCAGCTCATGTTCTCGACGATGCCGAGCACCGGCACGCCGACGCGCTCGAACATCTTGGCGCCGCGGAGCGCGTCGCCCACCGCCACTTCCTGCGGTGTGGTGACGATGACCGCCCCCGCGATGGTCGCGGCCTGCACCAGCGAGAGCTGCGCGTCGCCGGTACCGGGGGGCATGTCGACAAACAGGTAGTCAAGCTGTCCCCAGGCCACGTCGCGCAGGAATTGCGTGACGATCTTCATCACGATCGGGCCGCGCCAGATGGCGGGCTGGTCTCGCTCAATGAGGAAGCCGAGCGAAATGACCTTCACGCCGTGCGCCTCGAGCGGGATGATCCGCTCGTTCTCCACCGCGGGCGGCGCATTGACGCCGAGCATGATCGGGAGATTCGGGCCGTAGACGTCGGAGTCGAGGATGCCGACCCGCTTCCCCTGCCGCGCGAGCGCAACGGCAAGGTTTACGGTGACCGTCGACTTGCCCACGCCACCCTTGCCCGACGAGACGGCGATGATGCGCCCGAGATGCGGAAATGCCACCGGCTGCGGCGCTGACGGTTGCGCCGGCGCCCCCGGCTGACTCATCACGGGAAGTGACTTCGGCGCGCGCGCACTCGGGGTGCTGCCCGTGACCGCCACCTGCACCGCGTCCTTGACTTCGACGCGCACGTCGGTAACGCCGGCGACGCGTTCGACTGCCTGGCGCACCGTACGGGCGAGCGTGGCATCGTCGGCGGCGGCAAGACGCAGTTCGAGCCGCACCTTGCCGTCGAGCGTGACCGCAATGTCGGCCACCTGCTCGCTCGATACGAGGTCTTCGCCCGTGCGGGGATTGGTGATCTGTTGCAGCGCGGCGGAGACACGCGCGGTGAGATTGTCTGTCATTGGAGTCCGTATGCGAGGGAGCCCGGGGGGACCTGAAGGATACGCAGGGGCAGATGGTAGACGGTAGACGGTCGCCGGTGGATGAGAGGCGAGCGGGATGCGAAAGAGGGAGAGCCGATCGGCTCTCCCTCACCCGTTCCCCCTCACCACACTCATTCCCCCTCACTTCGCCCCCGCACCCCTCCTCCTCCCCGTCCCTCGACCTAGTATGTCTTGAAGTTGTTGGCCCACGTGTTCTTATACACGCGTATGGAGCCGAGCGCCGACACCGCCTGGGAGACCGTGCAGGAGTTGTACAGGAAGGCCTTCGTACCGTTCAGGTCGTTGATGTCCGAGGGGAGCGGCGTCACCCCCAACTGCGTGTTGAGACCGGCGACCGTCGCGCCGGAGACGCGATTGGAACCGTTGGTGCGGATGCGGCCTCCAACGAGCAGGATGCCATCCCAACCGGCCGTGTTGCCGTTTAGCCGGATGTCGTCCTGCACGATCAGGAGCCCGCGCCCAAAATAGTTCAGCACAAACTCGAGACCGCCGTTTGGCGGGCCGTTCGCCACGAAAATCACGGGGAACGACGTCGGGTTCGCCGTGAACCAGGCTTCCGTGGGAAACCCGTTCCCTTGATAGTCTGACGTGAAGGTCGGCGTGATGGCCGTGCCGTTGTAGATGTTCGGCCAATCGATCGGCGACGATGCCGCGGCGGCCGCGGGAGTCGCGCCGATGCTCTGCACGAGCGGCGATCCCTCGAGCGGGGCCAGCGAGCCGTCATACCCCGGCCCACCGTCGGCCGCTGTCGTGGGCACGGCCACCGCCGGT
>JAKAJN010000021.1 GCA_021813725.1 bacterium
CCACCGCGGCCGTGCACGCCAAACGGCCCGCCGTCGGCGCGATGCCGACTGCGGGCCGTTGGGATGTGGGTGCCGACGAACGCCAGGAGGCCGTGCACCCGAGGCGACGCCGCAAGGGGTCGGCGCCGACCACTCGTGTACCGCAGTGAGAATACGACCGGATGGCACGTCGCTCAATTGCCACTTGTACGTAAGTACTTACCCTACATCAATGCCGTGCTCGAGGCAGTACCGCGTCAGCCCGGCGACAGTATGAATACCGAGCTTCTTCATCAGGGCCTGCCGATGGGCCTCGACCGTGCGCGTGCTGATGCCGAGTTGTGCGCCGATCTCCTTGTTGGCGCGCCCCTGGGCGATGAAGCGCAGCACTTCGCGCTCCCGCGGTGACAGCACCTCGGTGCCAGGCGGCGGCGCGGGGGCGACGTCCTGCGCCGACTTGCCCTCGCGCAGTGCCTGCGCGACGCGCTGGGCGACGAGCGCCGAGAAATACGTGTTGCCTTCGAAGACGGTCTTGATGGCCCGGCGCAATTCGTCTGGCGCCGAATCCTTTCGGCAGTAGCCGTGCGCGCCGGCGCGCACGCTCTCGAGGATGTACTCCGAGTCGTCGTGCACACTCAGCATCAGGATGCGCGTGTTCGGCGCGCGCTCGAGAATTTCGGGGACGGCGTGCAGCCCCGAGCCGCCGGGCATCGAAATGTCGAGCACCAGCACGTCGGGCTTGTGTTCCGCGGCCAGCGCGATGGCCGCCGCGGCCGTCGCGCCCTCGCCGATGATCTGGAACTCGGGGCTTTCCTCGAGCACGTGCCGCAACCCTTCGCGCACGATGACGTGGTCGTCCACAAGGACGAGCCGGATGGGCGTGGTCATTGGTTGGAATTTTCCGCCAGCGGGACCTCGATGGCAATGGACACCCCGGCGTTTGGCGCGCTCACCAGCCGCACGTCGCCGCCCACGCCGGCAATTCGTTCACGCATCCCGGCGAGCCCCAGGTGCCCCGCCGCCTCGAGCTGGTCGAGCCTGGTCGCGTCGAAGCCGGGCCCAACGTCAGAGACGATGAGCCGCACGCAACGGCTGTCGGCGGCGGCAATCACGTGCACCGGCGCGTTCGCCGCATGGCGGCTGATGTTCGACAGACTCTCCTGCAGCGCGCGGAACAGCGCAACCTCGCCTTCGTCGCTGACCACCGGCAGGCTCTCCGGCGCCTCGAACGTGGTCGGCGCATCCCGGCGCGACGCGAACTCGCCGACGAGCGAACGCAGGGCGGGGAGGAGCCCGAGATCGTCGAGGAGTGACGGGCGCAGGTCGTGCGTCACGTCGCGGATCTGCCGCAGGCCGGCGTCCACCAGCGTGACGGCGCGTCCGACGCGACGGCGCAACTGATCGTCCACCCGCTCGCCGATCGCGCCGAGCTCCAGCTTGAGTGCGGCGAAGACCTGCGCGGTCTCGTCGTGCAGCGCCAGCGAGAGCCGGCGGCGCTCCTCCTCGTGCTGCCGCACCATGCGGCGTTGCAGGTGCTCGAGCTCCGCGGTGCGCACGCGCAATCCGTCGGCGAGCTCGTGATTGACGAGCAGCAGGATGCCGGCGCACGCGCCAAGGAGGAAGATGATGTCGAGGTAGTAGCCCCAGGGCGTCCACACGCCGCGCGAGCGGAGAATGGGATAGTCGAGATGGTGCAGGCCCCAGAGCAGGAAGGTCACGGCGAGGATCGTGGCACCGCTCGACGGATTGCGCAGGCGATAGCGCAGGAACATCACGCCCGTCCCCAGCGTGGCGACGCTCAGAAACAGCACCGCCGGTCCTGCGGCGAGCAGGAAGTTGTCCATGCGATAAATGGCGACATACGCCCACGCGGGCGGAAAGGCCACCGCCAGCCAGTACGCATTGCGCCACGGCGTCCCGCGGCTGAAGCCGATGGCCGTCCAGAGGAGCGCGAGCGCCGTCTCGCCTGTGAACACCTGGTGCCAGTAGAGCCAGTGCGGATTCTGCTGCACCATGAAGGCGAGGATCGCGAGGAGCCGGGCGAGGTACATCGTCCACGCGATGCCGAACCAGGCAAAATGCGGCCGCTCGTAGCGCACATACAGCGCAAAGCAGAGCCCGCCGGCGAGCGACGTGATGGCCGCCTGCAGGATGGCGGCGTCGAGTTCGAGGACGGTCGAGTTCATGCGGAACCCTTCGTGGGCCTGGCGGCGCGCACGGCCGCCAACGCGCGTGCGGTGCGTGCGTCGCCGGTGCCGGTCACGCTCGCCACGCGTGCGCCGAGTGACTGGAGCGTGCTGGCGAAGGCATTCTGCATCGCCAACCGCTCCTGTTCAAGCGGCCGGTCGCGCACGCCGTCAGGAACCCAGGGGAGGTCGGGCTCGCACAGCAGATACAGATCGCCCAACTGCGCCACGCACGCCGCTTCGACCCACGGCGGGCACGATCCATAGTAGGCGCGCGCGTACACCACGGTGCTTACGAGGTCGGTGTCGCACACGAGCACATCCGGCGCCGCAGCCAGGGCGGCGCGCAACGCATCGCGCGTCGCGGTGGCGATGGGTTCGACGTCCGCCGCGCTGAGCACGCCCCCGCGCGCCTCGGCGTAGGCGCGTGCGGCCTCGGGCACCCACGATGCGCCCAACGCCGCCGCCAGCGCACGGGCGAGCGTCGTCTTGCCGGTGCATTCGGAGCCAATCACCACCACGCGCCACGTCATGCGCGCTCCGCTCCCGGCGCGAGGAGCGACCGACGCCAGCCGCGCCAGCCGATGGCCGCGAGCAGCAGGAACACCGCGTATTGCACCGCGGTGAACGGCAGGCCGCGCTGGATGAAGAGCGGCACGTAGACGAGGTCGGCGGCGATCCAGAGCATCCAGTTCTCGAGCAGCTTGCGCGTCATCATCCACTGCGCCACAAGACTGGCGCTCGTCAGCAGCGCGTCGAAGTACGGCACGGGCGAATCCGTGTACCGGTCGAGCAGGGCGCCGAGCGAGAGTCCGCCCACGAGAAACAGGGGCGCCAGCACCAGCCACTGCGCGCGCGTGGTGCGCGACACCCGCAGGCGCGAGTGCTGCGCGCCGCCATACAGCCATTCGTACCAGCCGTACACCGAGAGGGCGAGGTAGACGAGTTGCAGCACCGCGTCGGCATACAACTTCGCCTTCCAGAACAGCACAAAGAAGATCGCGACATTCACGATCGCCGTCGGCCAGCTGACAATGTGCTCGCGCGCCGACAGGTAGACGCTCACGAGGCCGAAGGCGACCGCGACGAGTTCCACCGGATTTGCGCCGCGCAGCGCCTCCGCGAGCGACTGCACCACGTCAGCCGTCACGGCCAGCACCTAGGGGCGCGTCCGCGGCGCGTTCAGGTAGTCCACGGCGAGCCCGGTCAGCACCTGCACGCCGTACGGCAACGTCGCTTCATCCGCGAAGAATCGCGGGCTGTGGTTCGGCGCGGCGTCCTCCACGCGTACGCTGTCCGGCGTGGCGCCGAGGAAGACAAAGAGCGACGGCACCTTCTGTCCGAAGAACGCAAAGTCCTCCGACGGCGTCCAGGCGATGTCGGCAAACGCGCGCCGCGCGTAGCGTCCGAGCGTCGGCGCCATCTGCGTCGTCAACGCGGGGTCGTTGACCACCACCGGCGTCTGCGGTTCGATGCGGACATCGGCCGTCGCACCCCAGGCGGCCGCGACGTCCGTCACCGTGCGCCGGATACGCTCGTGAATCTCCGTCTGCATCGCCGCGTCGAACATGCGGATCGTGCCCGACAGCACGACGCTGTCCGGTATGATGTTGCGCCGCACTCCGCCGTGCATCGAGCCGATCGTGATCACAGCGGGGGCCTGCGCCAGGTTGGTCTGTCGCGATACGATGGCCTGCAGGGCGTTGATGGCCTGCGCCGTCACGACAATCGGGTCGATCCCCGCCCACGGCATCGCCCCGTGCGTCTGCCGGCCGCGGATCACGATGTCGAGCTGGTCGCTGCTCGCCATCGCGCCGTTCGCCTTGTAGCCCACCTCACCGGCGCGCCCGGGGCGCACGTGCAGGCCGAAGACGGCCTCCACCTTGGGATGGTCGAGGGCTCCCTGCGCAATCATCACCTTCGCCCCGCCCGTCTCGCCGTTGGGCGGCCCCTCCTCGGCGGGCTGGAAGAGGAAGGTCACCGTCCCCGGCAGGCGGTCCTTCATCGCCGAGAGCACTGTCGCTGTGCCGAGGAGCATCGCGACGTGCGTGTCGTGACCGCAGGCGTGCATCACGCCGACGGTCTGCCCATTGTACTCGGCGTGCACGCGAGACCGATACGGCAGGTCCACCTCTTCGGTCACCGGGAGCGCATCCATGTCGGCGCGAAGGGCGATGGACGGCCCGGGCTTGCCGCCGCGGAGAACGCCCACCACGCCGGTGGTCGCCACGTTGGTGCGCACGTCGATGCCGAGCGACCGGAGATGCGCGGCGATGATCCCGGCCGTCCGAGTCTCGCGGTTGCCAAGCTCCGGGTGCTCGTGGATGTCGCGGCGCCAGGCGACCACCTGCGGCAGCACCTCCTGCGTGCGACGCTTGATCTCGGCCTCAAACGACGATGGCGACTGCGCGACGAGCGGGGCGGCGAGCGGGGCGGCCGCGGACGCGGCGAGGAGGACGCGGAGGAGTGGGCGGCGCATGACGGTGGTGGGGGAAGGGAGGCTGAAATCTAGGGTCGGGGGAGGGTCATGTACGACTTTCTGCCTCTATCTTGTCGTCCCTCGGCAGACTAAATTACGCTGTTTCCCCCGCGGCCGGGGTGCGAAATCGAGGCCGACAAACGACCAAGGATTTATGGCGAAGGAAGAAGCGATCGAACTCGAAGGGACCGTCAGCGAAGTGCTGCCCAGTGCCACGTTTCGCGTGCACCTCACCAACGGGCATGACGTGCTGGCGACGATGGCGGGGAAGATGCGGCGGCACCGCATCCGCGTACTGGCTGGTGACCGCGTCTCCGTGGAAGTCTCGCCCTACGACCTGAGTCGCGGTCGCATCACGTTCCGGCACAAGACCTGACCAGCCAGATCCGGCAACAGCAATGCGGCGGAAGCCAATGGGCCTCCGCCGCATCCGTCTTTCCGGGGCTGGTTGCCGGCTAGTGCTCGGCCGCCGCGGCCGATGCGGGCGCGTCCGGCTTGAGATACGTCGCGTTGTGGATCCGATAAGCCACGGTGTTCGCCACGATGGCCAGGACCACGATGAAGGCGGCGATGCCCCATCCCTGCGACGACGGATTCACATTCTGCTGGCTGGTCATCAGGTCGGCTCCCGTTCAAGACGCGAATTCTAGTGGCCTGCCGGCTGTCCGCGCAACGCGTGCTCGCGACGAAACTGGTGGTGCGGCACCCTGCCGGCGCGGCGGTCAGCCCTTGCCGCGCATCCGCCGCAAGTCGCGGCGATCCTTCTTCGAGTCCGACCAGCCCGCCTGTGGGTTGAATGCGCTGGCGGCGCGAAACTGCGCCGCGAGGTGCGCGCGCGCCGCGATCGACTCCGGCGTCTCGTCATACAGCAGCTGTGCCTGCGCCGCCGGCCCGCGACGCGGATTCAACGCCCGCACGTGGATCACGTGCTCGTACGCGCCCAGGCGAACGCGTACCTCGTCGCCCACGTGCACGACGTGCGCCGGCTTGGTGCGCTCTCCGCCATACAGCACCTTGCCTCCTTCAATGGCCTCCACGGCGAGCGCGCGTGTCTTGAAGAACCGCGCGGCCCACAGCCATTTGTCGAGGCGCACGTGCGCGTCGAGCGACTCGGTGTCGTCGCGAGAGTTCCGTGCCATATTTCAAGATATGCGGCGACGCATTCTTGCGAACGGTCTCTACTGGCTGGCCAGTGCGGCGCTCGTTGCCGCGTGCGGCGACGACCCCCGGATCGCGCGCGCCGCGAAGGCCCAGCGCGAAGTTGCCGCCATGGCGCACAGCGTGCGCACGGTGCCGCATGCGTCCGCGACGGGGCGCTGGGACGAGGGAGTGCTCACCGAGCGGCTGGTCAACGCCGGGCTCGCCCCGCGCGCCGACGATTCGCTGCCGGCCCATCCGCGGCTCCCTGTCGCTCCCGTCGGGCTGCGCGTCGGCAAGGCGCACCTGCTGGCCTGGATCTTCGCGGACAGCACGGTTCGACAGCGCGTCGCCGCCGGCATTGACACGCTGACGGCCATCCCGAAGGGACAGCCCAATCCGTTCGCCGAGCCGCCGATGTTCGTGATGCAGAACAACCTCATTGCCGTCCTCGTCGGTGGGAGCGACCGTCAGCGCGAGCGGGTCCGCCTGGCCATCGAGGCCGGCCTCCCGGCACCGCATCGATAACAGCGGCGGCTGCCCGCCGAAACACCGGACGAGCGCGCCGCGTACGCGAGCACGCAGGGGGCCGTCTCATGGATGGCGTCCCTCCCTCGTGCCGTCCAGATTTCACCGTCCACCCGGCCCGCGTTGGCCGGTCCCGTCACTTTCGAGGTTTGACATGAACATTCGCCGCACGCTCGCTGCGCTGGCCGTCGCCAGCCTGGTTCCCGCTCTCGCCTCCGCGCAGGCGCTGCCGGATGGCAAGGCGCTGCTGGCCAAGCACGTCGAGGCGATGGGCGGCCGCGGTGCGATGGAGCAGCACAATTCGCTCCACATCACCGGCACCTTCTCCATGGCCGCCATGGGCATTGACGGCGCCATGAATATCTATCGTGCCAAGCCGGCGCTCTTCCTGCAGCAAATCACGCTTGGCTCCTTCGGTGAGATGTCCAGCGGCTATGATGGCACCACCGCCTGGTCCGTAAATCCCATGGCCGGCGCGAGCATTCTCTCGGGCGAACAGGCGACGCAGCTGAAGCAGCAGGCCGACTTCTTCTCCGACTTCCCCGACGCGGGCAAGTACACGACCATCGAGACCGTCGGCGCCGAGGACTTCGAGGGGCGCAAGTGCTACAAGGTGAAGCTCGTTCGCGCCGACAGCACGGGCGAGGCGTTCCAGTTCTTCGACGCCGAGAGCGGGTTGGCGGCCGGCATGACGCGCACGATGGAAAATCCGCAGATGGGGAAGATTGACATCACGGTCGTGATGTCGGACTACAAGGATCAGGGCGGCGTGAAGATGCCGGGCAAGATCACGCAGAAGACCCCGCAGGGCGACGTGGTCCTCACAATGACGGCGTACGAATGGGACAAGGTGGATCCCAAGGTCTTCGCGCTCCCCGACGGCGTGAAGTCCATGGTCAAGCCGTAAGCGCACTCACCCCCACCGAGCCCTCGATGCCCGCCTCCCGCCTGGTCCTCGCCGCCGCCTGCGCGACGACGCTCACTGTCTCGCTTCCCGCCCAGCAGCCTGCACCGCAGGCTGCTGCCGTTTCCACCTCCATCGCGGCGCGAACGGCCGGGCTGGAGAAGCGGGACGGGTTCATCCCGGTGTACCTGAACGGCACCGGCGGGGTCTGGCTCGAACTGCCCGCCGACGCCACGCGACTGCTCTTCATGACGACGCTGGCGACGGGCCTGGGTTCCAACGACCTCGGGCTCGATCGCGGTTCGGGCGGCAGCGTGCGCGTCGCGCGCTTCGATCGGACCGGCGAGCGCGTGCTCGTCACGTTCGAGAACACGCAGTATCGCTCGACCGGGAGTGCCGACCACCAGCGCACCGTGGACGAGGGCTTTGCCAGCAGCACCGTCGCGGCACTGCCGCTGCTCGCGACGGAAGGCGGCCGCCTGCTGGTGGACGCCAGCGACCTCGTCATGCGCGATTGGAATGACATCGCCGGTACGCTTGCCCGTGCCCGGCAGGGGACGTACGCGGTCGCGCGCGACCGGTCGCGCGCGTACGGGCCGTACACGAAGGCGTTCCCCGACAACACCGAGATTGACATCGCGCTCACGCTCGCCGCCTCGGGCGAACCCGGCGGCGCGCTGCGGCGCTTCGTCCCCGATGCGCGCGCACTGAACTTTCGCCAGCACATCACCCTGCTGCGACTTCCCGACGGCGCGTTCCGGCCGCGCGAGGCCGATCCCCGAGTCGGATTCTTCGGCGTCTCGTTCAAGGACTACGCCACGCCGCTGCAGGGCCAGCTCGAGAAGACGTGGGCGGCGCGTCATCGGCTCGAGCGCGTCAATCCGAACGATCCCAGAAGTCCGATCAAGAATCCCATCGTGTACTACGTGGACCGCGGCATTCCCGAGCCGCTGCGGTCCGCGACGCTCGAGGGCGTGGCCTTCTGGACCGAGGCGTTCGACCGCGCCGGCTTGAAGGGCGGCTTCCAGGTGCAGCTGCTCCCCGAAGGCGTCGACCCGATGGATGCGCGCTACAACGTCGTCCAGTGGATCAACCGCAACGAGCGCGGCTGGTCGGTGGGCGGCGCGCTCACCGATCCGCGCACCGGCGAGATGATCAAGGGGATGGCGCGGATGGACTCGCATCGCAACCGCACCGACTACAACATCTACTCCGCCTTCCTCGGTGCCGAGGCGGCGGCCGCCGACACCGCGTTCGTGCTCGCGCGCGTCCGGCAGGTGAGCGCGCATGAGGTCGGGCACACGCTGGGGCTCGCGCACAATTACATCGCCAGCACATACGAACGCGGCTCGGTGATGGATTACCCGGCCCCCCGTATCCGCGTGAAGAACGGCAAGATTGACATCAGCGCCGCCTACGCGACGGGGCCCGGCGCGTACGACGTGTGGGCCATCCACTGGGGATACGGCATCTTCCCGCCGGCCGGCGAGGCCGATTCGCTCAAGGCGATCGTCGCCGATGGCCTGAAGAAGGGCTACCGCTACCTCAGCGATGGCGACGCGCGCCCGGAGAATGCGGCCGATCCGCGCACCAACCTGTGGGACGATGCGGCCACGGCGGGTGAATTTCTTTCGCATCAGATGGCGGCGCGTCGCCTGGCCATGCAGGGCTTCGGCCTGCGCAACATCCGCGAGGGCGAGCCGCTCGAGATCCTGCAGGATCGCTTCCCGCTGCTCTACTTCTTCCATCGCTTCGCGCTCAACGGCGTCACCAAGACGCTCGGTGGGCTCGAATACACGAACAGCGTGAAGGGCGATGGCCAGCAGGCGACGCGCATCATCAGCGGCGCACGCCAGCGGGAGGCAATGCAGCAGCTCATCGCCGCGCTCGATCCGCGGGAGCTTGAGATTCCCGACACGGTGCTCACGCTCTTTGCGCCGCGGCTCGACGCCAACAGCAACGTGGAGCTGCCCGGGTCGCGCACCTATCCGGCGTTCGACGAGCTGGGCGCCGCGCGCACGCTCGCCGGGATGATCGTGGACGGCATCCTGCAGCGCGAACGTACCGCGCGCATGGTGCAATACGCGGCGCGCACGCCCGATGGCTTCTCCTTGCAGGACGCCATCGGCGCGTTGGTGCAGGGGACGTGGGACGCGCCGGCGCCGGCGGGCGGCAAGCTGATGGCGCTGCAGCGCGTCACGCAGCGCACCGTCGCCGATCGCCTCGTGACGCTGGCCGCGGACAAGGAAGCGGCGCCCGCGGTGCGCGCCATCGTCGAGTTCGAGCTGGGACGCCTGCGCGACGCGGCAACGGCCCACGCTGCCGCGTCGTCCAATGACGGCGCCAAGGCGCACTGGCTGGCCATCGCGCAGGTCATTGCACGCTATCAGGAGAAGGGTGAGGTGCCGCCGATCACGCCCGCGCTGCGCCCGCCACCGGGCGACCCGTTTGGCGACGAGTGGCCGGCCCTGCGGCTCCCCTGAAACCGCGGGACACGTATTTGGGTAGGATGTGACACGGGGCGCGCGCGGCGCGCCCCGCCACTCCTCCATCATCCGCACCTGCGTCGCGACGGAGCGACCTCATGAAGACGCTTGCCCTGCTCTCGCTGCTCACTGCCGTTGCGGCGCCCAGCGCGGCGCAGTACGACTACTCGTCGGACCGTTCGCTGCCGCGCTCCGTCGCGCTGGGCGGCGCCCTGCACTACGGGTCGCCGCAGGGCGACTTCGCCAGCAACGTCAACGCGGCTTTCGGCCTCAACGGCTACGCGGGCTGGCAACTCGGGAACTCGCCGCTGCTGATCCGCGCCGACCTGGGATACGACCTCTACGGTTCGCGCTCGTGGCGCGCGCCGCTGGGCAGCGGACCGCTCGGCCTCATCGCCGTCGACGTCAACACGACAAACAACATCTTCAACGGGGGCATCGGCCTGCAGGCGGGTCTCCCCGGGCGCGCGCTCTCGCCGTACGTCGGCGGCTCGATCGGCTTCGCTTCGTTCGTCACACGCTCCAGCGTGTCGGGCTCAGACCAGTACAACAGCGAGGCGTTCGCATCGTCCACGAACTACAGCGACGGCACCTTCGCCAAGACGCTGTACGGTGGGTTGTATATTCCGGTCGGATCGCGCGGCGGCGCCATTGACCTGGGCGTACGCTACCACTGGAACGGCGAAGCGCGATATCTCACGCGGGACGACATCGCGTTCGACCAGAACGACGAACCCGTCCTGTCGCCTCGCCGCTCACGCGCCGACCTGCTCACCATCCACGTCGGCTTTTCGTTCAAGCGGCGGTAGCGCGAACGACCCCGGTTCGGGGCCCGCTCAGTCGTCGCCGAGCGAGCGCCGGTCGCGTTTCTTCGCGCCGGCGCGTTTCTTCGTGGTCAGACGACGTTCCACTGAGGCCCGCGTCGGTTTCGTCTTGCGCCGCGTCCGCGGCACGATCAGCGCGCGGCGAACGAGCGCGGCCAGCCGTTCCTCGGCCAGTTCACGGTTTTGCCGCTGACTGCGCGTGTCGCTGGCCACCACCCGGAGCGTGCCGTCGGCGTCGAGGCGCGAGAGGAGGGCGGCATGCACGCGGGTGCGCTGTTCCTCGTCGAGCGCCTGCGTGGTCGCGACGTTCCAGGTCAGCTCGATGCGCGTGGACGAGGTGTTCACGTGCTGTCCGCCCGGCCCACCCGCCCGCGTCGCACGCACCAGCAGCTCGGTGCGCGGGATCGCGATGTGGGCGTTGACGCTGAGGGGTGCTTCTGCGGCCATTGGTGGGGAGGCGGGACACGACAACTGGGAAAACCGACGAATCCAGTAATCTAATGGTGGCGGATCGGTTCGTATCGTTGCATAATGCGACACGAACACGGTCTCGAAGATCCTTGCATCCTGCAACAGTCCGACGGGAATGCTAATGCGCGCGAACTTCTTCCTTGGGGCCGACGAACACGTGCGTGGGTTGCTCGACCCGCGCCGCGTCGTGCGCTGGTTGTATCTCGCGCGCTTCTCGCTGGCCACTTCCATCTACATCGCCGCCATTCTGGTTTGGCAGCGCACCGACCCGGAAAACACGCTCGTCGCGTCGCTCGCGTTCGCGCTCACGATGGTGCTCACGGTGCCCTCGGCCATCTGGACCGAGGTGCAACGCAGGCCGCCGACGATCGCCTTCATGTACGGGCAGTTCGTCTTCGACCTGATGGTGGTGACGTCTGTGGTGCACGTCACGGGGGGAGCGGCGTCGGGCTTCGCGGCGTTGTACATCCTGGTCAATGCGGCCGCGGCACTGCTCCTGCCCATCCGCGGCGCCCTGCTGGTGGCGGGGCTGGGGAGCATGTTCTACGTCGCCGACGTGATCGTGGTCGGCGCGGGCAACCTGTCGCTGGCGCTCGCGCTGCAGCTGGTCGTGTTCGTCGGCGTGGCATTCGGCACCAGCTCCATCGCCGCGCGACTGCGTGAGCGCGGGCAGGGCGCGGAGGCCGAGCTGGCCAGTGCGCGACTGCGCGCCGCCGACATTCTCGCAAACATCCGTTCGGGGATCATCACCGTCGACGAATTCGGGACCCTGCAGTACGCAAACCCGATGGCCAGCGAACTGCTCGGCCTCCCGCTCGACATTGCCATCGGGCGCGCGGTGCTCCCCGACCTGCGGCGCGTCGCCCCCGTGGTCGGTGACGCGCTCGAGCATGCCCTGCGCGACCGCGTGCATCTGAGTCGCGCCGAGGGCTTCCTGACGCGCGACTCGAACATCTTCTCCGTCGGCGTCACGACCACGTCGGATGACGGAGACGGCGCGCACGTGCCGCGCTCGGCGACGGCCATCTTCCAGGACATCAGCGACCAGAAGCGGCTCGAGCAGCTCAACCTGCGCGCCCAGCGGCTGGAGGCGGTCGCCGAGCTGTCCGCGTCGCTGGCGCACGAGATTCGCAACCCGCTGGCCTCGATTCAGAGCGCCGTGGAGCAGATGTCGCGTCGTCCGGCGGCCACCGACGACGAGCGCACGCTGGGCAACCTCATCGTCCGCGAGTCGGGGCGGCTGTCGCGCGTGCTCACCGAGTTCCTCGACTTCGCCCGCGTGCGCGTCACGCGGATGGAGAAGGTGGACCTGGGCCAGATTGCGCGCGGTGCGGCCGCGCTGGCGCTGGCGCACCCGAACCGCGCCGAGGCGGTCCAACTCGAGGTGGAGGCGGATGGCGACGCGCTGCCGTTCGTTGGCGACGAGGACCTGCTGCACCGCGCCATCTTCAACCTCGTACTCAACGCGATGCAGGCGTCGCCCGCGGGCGGCACGGTCCACGTGACGGCGCGCGCCGTCGACCGCGCGCGGTTGCCGTCGGGCGTCGCGTTCGCCAGCGGCGCGTTCGAGATTGCCGTCACCGACCAGGGGCCGGGCATCGCCCCCGAGATCGCCGAGCGTCTCTTTGAACCGTTCAGCACCACCAAGCAGGGCGGCACCGGCCTCGGGCTCGCCGTCACGCACCGCGCCGTTGAAGCGCACAAGGGCTATGTCCTCGTAGACAGCGGCCGCGCCGGCACGCGCTTCACCGTGCTCCTCCCCCGCTCCCCCCGCACGACCGGAGACTCCGCGTGAACGACATCGTCCGTCCCTCCGTGCTCATCGTGGATGATGAGACGAGCATCCTCGAGACGCTGGAGATCCTGCTGCGGAGCGAGGGGTTTGCCCCGACCGTGGCGCACGGCGGCCGCGCGGGCCTCGACGCGCTCGAGCGCGTGCCGCACGACATCGTGCTGACCGACGTGAAGATGCCCAACGTGACCGGCGTCGAACTGCTCGCCGCGTCGCGTCGCCGCGATCCCGACGTGCCGGTGATCCTGATGACCGCGCAGGCGAGCCTGCAGACCGCCGTGCAGGCGGTCAACGAGGGGGCGTTCTACTACATCCAGAAGCCGTTCCGCAACGACGAGTTGGTGGCAATCCTGCGCCGCGCGGCCGAGCATCGCAATCTTCGCGTCGAGAACACCTCGCTCAAGAAGGAGATTCGCCGTCGGGACCGCGCCACCGAGGGCGCGCCGATCGGCGCCAGCAAGAAGTGGCTCGAAGTGATGCGCATGGCGGAGGCGGTGGCGGCCACCGAGTCCACCGTGCTCATCACCGGCGAGTCGGGGACAGGCAAGGAAGTGGTCGCCCGTTACCTGCACGAACTGTCCGGGCGTGCCGACGGTCCCTTCCTCTCCATCAACTGCGGCGCGCTCCCCGAGGGGCTGCTCGAGAGCGAGCTGTTCGGCCACGTGAAGGGCTCGTTCACGGGGGCGGTGAAGGACAAGTCTGGTCTCTTCACGGCCGCCGGCGGCGGCACGTTCTTCCTCGACGAGATCGGCGAGACGACGCAGGCGACGCAGGTCAAGCTGCTGCGCGTGCTGCAGCAGCGCGAGATCATTCCCGTCGGCGCCACCGATCCGGTGGCGATCGACGTGCGCATCATCGCCGCAACCAACCGGGATCTCGAAGAGGAAATCAAGCGTGGCGCGTTCCGCCGCGACCTGTTCTACCGGCTCAACGTCATCGCCATTCACCTCCCGCCGCTGCGTGAGCGCCGCGACGATATTCCCGTCCTCGCCGAGGCGTTCCTGCAGGCGGCGGCGGCGGAGCGCGGCGAGGGGCCGAAACGCCTCAGCGAGGACGCCCTGGAACTGCTCTGCGAGTATGCGTGGCCCGGCAACGTGCGCGAACTCGAGAACGCGCTCGAGCGCGCCGTGATCCTCAGCACAGGGGCAGTCATCGGCGTCACCGCCCTGCCGGAGCGGCTCGCCGAACGGAGGGCCGAGCCGCTCGTCGCCGAACGGCCGACACCCAACCCGACGCTCGAGACCATCGAGCGCGCGTATATCCTCTGGGTGCTCGAGAGCGAGCAGGGCAACAAGACGCGCGCCGCCGAGACGCTCGGCATTGACCCGTCCACGCTGCACCGCAAGCTCGCGCGCTACGGGGTGGAGGCGTGACCGATCCGGCGGCGCGCCCTGGCGCGCCGCTGCGGGCGTGGCGTCGGCCGCCGTGGCTCGCGGCGGCGCTCGCGACCGTCGTCGTGCTGGCCTGCGCGATGACGAGCATCACCCCCGATCCGATCGGCGTCTTCTGGGATGACGGCGTGTACCTGCTGACCGCCAAGGCGCTCGCCGCCGGCGACGGCTATCGCTATACCTACCTGCCGGGTGCGCCGCCAGCCATTCACTATCCGCCGCTGTTTCCGCTGCTGCTGGCCGCGGTGCTCAAGGTCACGCCGCCGTTTCCCGACAACGTCGCCGTTCTCAAGCTGCTCAATCCGCTCCTGCTCGCGATGGGCGTCTTCGGCACGGTGCGACTCGCGGTCCGGAACCTCGGCCTCGCGCCGGTGCCGGTGGCGATCACGGTGGCGATCAGTGCCGTGATCGCGCCGGTCCTCGTCGTCGCCAACGTCCTGTTCAGCGAGTCGCTCTTCTTTGCCGCGCTCGTCGGAGCGATCGCGCTGGTGGATGCGGCCATCGCGCGCGGCGGCGTGGGCCGCGCCGCGATGGCCGGGCTCGCCGTCGCGGCGCTGGCGCTCGTTCGCACCATCGGCGGCGTGCTGCTGCCCGCGGCGTTCCTTCAGCTCTGGGGGCGCCGTCGTCGACGCGAGGCGTTCGCTCTCGCGATCGTCACGGTTGTGTTGCTTGCACCGTGGCAGTGGTGGGTGTGGCAGTCGTCGCGCGGTTTCCCTGATGAACTGCGCGGCTTCTACGGCCCGTACCTGGAGTGGGTGATCGGAGGCTACCTGCGGGAGCCGGCGCTGGCCGTGCAGGTCCTGGCGCGCAATGCGGGCGACCTCTGGCGCGCCTTCGGCGTGCTCTTCGCGCCTCGCCTGCCGCGCGCGCTGCAGTGGGTGGCGGCCGCCATGGCGCTGGCGTCGCTCGGTGCGGGGCTCGTGACGCTGCTCCGGCGTGCGAGCGTGACGGCCGCGTTCGTGCTCCTATACGGTGTTGTCGTCCTGTTCTGGCCGTACAACCCCGAGCGATTCATCTGGGCCGTCTGGCCGCTCCTGGCACTGCTCCTCCTTGCCGCCGCACGCGACGTTGGCGCCGCACTCGCACACCGCTGGCCACCCGCTACGCGCGCGGCGACGCTCACCTTCGCGCTCCTGCTCGCCGGTCAGGCGGTATACGCGTCGCGCGGACTGGCCGGCGGATGGGCCGGCGCCCCGCAGGCGGCGATGACGCGCCGCATCTGGCCGCTCGTCACGTGGACGGCGGCGCACACGTCGCCCGACGACATCGTGGCCAGCGACGCGCACGTGATGGTCGCCCTCTATGCCGGACGGAAGACGATTCCGGTCTCGATGCTCACACCAACCGAGCATGTGCGCGACAAGCCGCTGACTGCCCAGGCACGCGAACTCGGCGCGCTGACGGGGCGCTTTCACCCCAAGGTGCTCGTGCTCTCGGACGGCTTGCCGCAACTCGACGCGATTCCGCTGTGGGCGGCGCAAGACGGAGCGCCGGTCATACACGCTCTGCCGGCGATCGCCGGCGGCGGTGCAGCGTTTGCCCTCCGTGAGCGCCAATGAACGACACGTCGCGCGTGCTCGACCGCCGCACCGCGATGGCAACCGTTGCCCTCGCACTCCTGCTCGGCGTCTTCGCGATGAATGATGTGCCGATGGGCGTCTTTCAGGATGACGGTCACTATCTCATACTCGCACGCGCCCTCGCGCTCGGCGATGGCTATCACTACGTGAATCTTCCGGGCGCGCCGGCCGCCACGCACTTCCCGCCCGGCTACCCGCTCCTCTTGGCGCCGCTCTGGTGGATCGCGCCGAGATTCCCCGCGAATGTGGCGTTCTTCAAGCTGGTGAACGTCGTGCTGCTCCCCGTTGTCGCGATTGCCATCCGTGCGGTGGCGCGTCGCCGCGGAAGATTGGGACCGCTGGCTGCGTCCGCGGTTGCCCTCGCGAGCGTCGCCAGCGTGCCGGTGCTCTTTCTCAACGGCCTGCTGTTCTCCGAGACTGCTTTCATGGCCGCCCTGTTCGGGCTGCTGCTCGTGCTGGACGATGTCGTTGCCGACGACGCGGCCCCCACGGTGCGCACGTTGATACTGACGGGGGTGGCCATCGGTGCGGTGACGATGCTCCGAACCGTCGGCGTCGCCCTCCTCCCGGCCGCCCTGGCCGTACCCCTGATGCGACGCCGTTGGCGCGACGCGGCGTTGCTGCTGGTTGGTGCGCTCCTGCTGCTCGCCCCGTGGCAGACGTGGGCATCGGCGCATGCACGCGCGGTCCCCGACGCCATCGTCGGTGCGTACGGCGGCTACGGACCGTGGCTCGCCGCGGCGTGGCGCGGCGGTGGACTCGCTTTCATGGCGGGCGTGCTCGCCGAGAACCTGCGCGGCCTGCTGATTCCGCTGACGCTCTTCGGGCTTGCACAGGCGCCGGCGCTTGTGAAGGGCCTCGTGGTCGCAGCGCTGGTCGCGCTCGCCGCGGCCGGCGCGCACGCACTCTGGCCTCGCGCTCGCGTCATGTTGCTCTTCCTCATTCCGTACGGCGCGCTCCTGCTCGCGTGGCCATTTCCACCTGACCGCTTTCTCTGGCCCCTCTGGCCCATCGCGATCCTCCTGGTGACGGCAGGTGTGGTGGCGCTCGGCGCCCCGTCGTCATCGACACGAGTGCGATATGCGGCGCGCGCCGTCGGTGCAGTGCTCGCGACGCTGTTCGTTGTGTGGCATGCGCGCACGTGGCCGGGTCGCTCGTGGGAGTCCGGCGAACGTTCGATGGCGCATATGGGACTTGCCGCCGCCAGCGTGGCGGCAAACTTGCCGCGCGAGGGGCTTGTCGCCTCCGACCAGGATGCGATGGTGCACCTGTACGCCGCACGCCCCGCCGTGCCATTGCTCGCGCTCACCGCCGAACAGCACGTACGCCCCCGCACGGACGAAGAGCTGGCCGGGCAGGTGCAGGGCGTGCTCGACGCCTACCGTCCCCGCTGGGTGATCGTTGCCCAGCAGGAGTCGTTGCGCGCGGCAAGCATCCTCGTCAACCGGGGTCGGCTGAAGCTGCTGGGCGCCGACACGTCGGGCGTGATAGTGTATGATGTAGTCCGGCCCTAACCGGCATTCGCCCTCCGCCTCCGAACTCAATGTACGCCACGCCGACTCAGGTTCCCGCCCTCCCGCGCCTGCGCGGTCGCACGCCCATCGCCCCGGGCGATCTGGTGCTGTCGGTGCTCATCCCCGTCTTCAATGAAGAATCCACCATCGAGGTGATTCTCGATCAGGTGCGAGCCGTCGCGGTTCCCAAGCAGGTCATCTGCGTCGATGACCGGTCCACGGACGGCACCTGGGCCAAGCTCGAGCAGCTCAAGGCGGCTGGCCGCATTGACGTCCTGATTCGGCACGAGGTGAATCGCGGCAAGGGCGCTGCCATTCGTACGGCGCTGGCGGCGAGCACCGGCAACGTGGTGATCGTGCAGGACGCCGATCTCGAATACGATCCCGCCGACTGGCCCGGCCTGCTCGAGCCGATCGTCGATGGCCGGGCAGACGCCGTTTTCGGATCGCGTTTCCTCAGCGGACCGCATCGCGTGCTTTACTACTGGCACTCGGTCGGCAATTGGGCGCTCACCTTGCTGAGCAACATGGCGACCAACCTGAACCTCACCGACATGGAGACGTGCTACAAGGCGATCCGCGGTGACCTCGCGCGCTCGCTGCGCTTGACCAGCGACCGGTTCGGTTTCGAGCCCGAGGTGACGGCGCGTCTGGCGCGATCCAATGCGCGGATCTTCGAGGTGCCGATCAGCTACTCGGGACGCACCTACGCCGAGGGCAAGAAGATCGGCTGGCGTGACGGCGTGGCGGCGTTCTGGCATATCGTGCGCTTCAATTTCCTGACGTGACCGCCCCCGCCGTCGAGGCCGAACCGGCCAGACCCGGGCCGCCGCCCCACACGCCGCCGCACATCGCCCCGCTCCCCGATCCGCGCTGGGGCCTTCTGGCGATGCTCATCGCGCTCCTCGCGGTGGCCGCGGCCGCCACGAGCCTGCGCAACGGCTTCACCTACGACGACCGCTGGATCATCGCCGAGAATGGCCGTGTGCACGACGTGCGTGCGCTGTGGCGCTACTTCGAGGAATCGTACTGGCCGATGAAGAACGGCGCCGGCTTGTACCGGCCGCTGGTGATCTTCTTCTACTCGCTCCAGTGGGTCGTCGGCGGCGGATCGCCGATTGTCTTTCATCTGGTCAACGTACTGCTCTCGGCGGTTGCTGCCGTGGGCGTCTTCTGGATGCTCGGCTTCGTGGCACCGACGCGCGTGGCCTGGCTTGCCGCCGCCCTCTTCGCCGTGCACCCCGTCCATGTCGAGGCGGTGGCCAACGCGGTCGGCCAGGCAGAACTCTGGGCGGCGCTGGCGTTGTTGTCGGCGGTTGGACTGTACCTGCGCGATCGCCGCGAGGGACCCCTGCGGCGACAGACCGCGCTGGCCATCGTCGCCATCTTCCTTGTCGGCATCTTCACCAAGGAGCACGTCATCGTCCTGCCGGCGCTGCTGCTCGCCGCGGAACTGCTGCTCTGTCGCGATGCGCCGGTTCTGGCGCGTCTGCGTCGCCTGCGCCTCCTGCTCTGGCCGCTGGTCGTCATCGCGGCTGGCTTCATCGCCCTGCGCGTCCACGTGCTGGGCGCCGTCGGCGGCGATGTGCCGCATCCGTCGCTGTTGCATCAGGGAATGCGCGCACGCGCCTTCATCATGCTCGACGTCGTCCCCGAGTACGGGCGGCTCATGCTCGCGCCGCTGCGCCTGTACGCCGATTACTCGCCTCGCCAGCTCGAGGTGTATCCGACGTTCGACGTGTCGCAGCTCACCGGCATCCTGCTCGTGGTGAGCACGGTGGCGCTCTTCGCCCTCACTGCGCGCCGCACGCCCCTCGTGGCGTTCGGCCTCGCCTGGTTCGCGCTGCTCATTGCGCCGGTGAGCAACGTGCTTCTTCCCACCGGCATCCTGCTGGCGGAGCGGACGCTCTATCTCCCGGCGGCGGGAGCGATGCTGGTGGTCGCCGTGGGCGCGGAGGCGTTGCGCGCTCGCCTGCGGGCCCTGGACTCGCCGCTGCAACGCCTCGTGCCGGTCGCGTGCGCCGCGGCACTGCTGTTCGGCGTTGTGCGCAGCACGCTGCGCAATCCGTTCTGGCACGACACCGACACCGCGTTCGAGCTGATGGTGGCGGAGTCACCTCTCAACTTCAAGGCGCATTACGCGATGGGTGGCCAGTTGTTCACGCAGCATCGGTCTCGCGAAGGCGAGCGCCAATGGCAGATCGCGATCGCCCTGATGCCGAAGTACCATGCCGTCTACGTGGATCTCGCGCATCGGTATCGAGAGGCGCATCTCTGCGACGCGGCAATTCCGCTCTATCAGAAGGCGCTCGCGCTGGAACCAGAGCTGACCATCGCCACGGTTTCGATCGCCGCCTGCCAGTTGGAACTCGCGCAGTGGCACCGGGCGCGCACCACCTCGCGCGTGGCCATTGCCGACGGGATGTACCGCCGGGCGTTTCTGTACATCATTGACCGGGCCGACAGCGCGTTGGTCGCGAACGACAGCCTTGACCCGACGATCAAGACGAAGTGGATGAGCCGTCGCGCGAAGCGCTAGCCGTCGGATTCCGAGCGGCGCGTTCGCTAGTCAATATTTAGACAGCTGTCCAAAAGAGAGCCATGATCGACCTCGGGGGCCTCTGGCGATCTGCCAATTGTCGGTGCAATCCGCGCCCTGATGTAACGACCTGACGTCGTCGTTGTTGATGGTTAAATACATAAAAGACAACTGGTTAGCGGTACGAAATCGGCGTGGCAAGGCAATTGCACGTGTGACGGTCCGCGAATCCGAACGTCCGTCCGTTGCGTCGCTCGCGAAGTTCGCTCGTGACGCCGATTCTCACCCTCGCGCTGGAGACCTACCGAATGCTTTCGAACAAGAAAGGCTTCACCCTGATCGAGCTCCTGATCGTCGTCGTGATCATCGGCATTCTGGCCGCCATCGCGATTCCGAAGTTCGCGAACACGAAGGAAAAGGCCTATGTGGCCTCGATGAAGTCCGACCTTCGCAACCTCGTGACCGCTCAGGAAGCGTATTTCTCGGACAACAACAGCACCTACGCCTCGTCGATCACCGCCATGGGCACGAACTACAAGGCCTCCAGCGGCGTGACCGTGACGATGGGTACGGTGACGGCGACGGGGTGGACGGCCACGGCCGGCCACGCGTCGACGACGAAGACCTGCGCCATCTCCGTGGGCGGCACGGCCACGAACGAAGGCGAGCCGGTCTGCACCTGATCTGACCGACTGACGAACGCGATGGGCCGGGAGCGATCCCGGCCCATCGTGTTTTCACGCCGGATGGCTTCGATGTCGGACGGCGGGAAATGATGATGCACGCCGGCCCGGGCCTTCCCATGGTGTCGGCATGCGCAGCCTCCACGCCTTCTCGATTGTCGAGCTTCTCACCGCGCTGGTCCTGCTCGCGGTCGGCCTCGCTGCCTTCGCGCGCGCCGCCGCTGCGGTCGCCCGCCTTGACGCCGACGCCCGGCTGACGCGCGCTGTCGCCGAGGCGATGCAGGCGCGCCTTGACTCGCTCGCGCTGGCCTGTTCGGGCGCGCGCGGAGGCGAAGCGCATGGGGACGGCATCTCCGAACGGTGGTTCGTCCTGGCGGACAGCGGCCACCTCACGTTAATCGACACCATCGTGGTGCCATCGCGGCCGCGCCTCACCCGAGGAATGACCGCCACCGTCCGGTGCACCCCGTGATCCGGCGTCGCGGTGTGGGTCTCCCCGAGCTGCTCGTGGCGCTCGCACTCTCCGGTGTCGTGATGGCCGCCGCGACGCGCGCTCTCGCCCTGCACCTGCAGCTCCAACGCGCTCGCGAGACGCAGGCG
This sequence comes from bacterium, assembly GCA_021813725.1. Lineage (GTDB taxonomy): Bacteria > Gemmatimonadota > Gemmatimonadetes > Gemmatimonadales > Gemmatimonadaceae > PNKL01. The sequence goes on from JAKAJN010000021.1 coordinate 21,094, forward strand.
CGCGCCGACGAGATCGCCCACGATGTCCTCGCCGTTCTGCGCGCGGAGGCCGGACGTGCCCTCGGTGCGCCGCTCGTGCTCGGCGACACCGCGCTCGACGTGGCGTCGCAACGCATCCTCGCCACTCCGTGTGAGCGCGCGGCCCTGCGCCTCGTTGTTTCGGCGGCCGACCCCTGGTGGAGCCCGCCGCGCGCGGGGGACTCGGTGGCCCTGCTTGACACGCTCACCCGTTCCGAGTGGCGCACCACCGTCGCGGCCGTCGGCTCCCTGCGGCGATCCGTCGCCTGCCCACTTGGCGGCACGCGACTCACGCTCTCCGACACGCCACCGGCCACCGTGCCGGCGCTCACCGTTCCGGTGAGGGTCTGGCGACGCGTCCGGTACACGATCTACCGGTCTTCGGACGGGTACTGGTGGTTCGGCGAGCGAAGCTGCGCGAGCGCGTGCGGAAGCGCGCAGCCAATTGCGGGGCCCCTGCGTTCGGCGAGCCAGCATGGACTGCGGCTCTTGCCTGTCCTCAATGGAACGGGACGTCCGACCGCCATTGACGTGGAGGTACGCGCCGAATTTCACAGCCATTCGTCCGTTCGCCAGGCGCGCCTCACGATTGCCTCGTCGCCGTGAGTCGCCGCGCATTCGCCCTTCCCGTGGTGCTGGCTGCGATGGTCCTGATGGCGATGGTCGTGGCGGTGGGCGCGCAGCGTGCCCTGCGCTCGATGCGCCAGGCGGGGCTCGAACTGGCCCGGGTGGAGCTGGCGATTGCCGTGGCGGGCGGACAGTCGGCCGGCCTTGATTCGGTGGGTATCAGGGCGTGTTGCCCCGTCATCATCCCCGGGGCGCTCATCGCCTCGGGCGAGGCGGTCACCGGGCGGGCCCGTGCGCGCTGGACCCTCGTGGGCGCCGCACCGCCGTTCGCCGCGATGGACCTCACCGCTGAAACGCCGGTCTATGGCGGGAACGCCCGGGTGCGGCACCGCCTGCTGCTGGCGTGGGAACCGGACTCCACGGGGCTCGGCCGATGGGTGCCGCTCGCCGGCTTGGGCTGGACCCGCGTGCCATCTCCGTGACTGTCCGACTGTTACCTATATCCCCCCCCGCTCGTGATAATGGGGCGGAACCCTCGCCAAGCCGGCAATTCCGCCGGTTCGAGGGGGGAACGCCGCAGAGTGCTGAGTTGGCGTAACTGCAAGCCAAGCCAGCAATTTGCGCCTGTCACAACTATTGACCGCGTGTGGTGACCGTCTGCAACTTTGCGGTTCCGGCACGCGAACACGTCGTCCATCGTCGGGAGGCCGCGCGGTGCGCGGTTGCCTGATCGCACTCCTCGCCTGAGGGCCGGTTCGCAGATGGCGCTCTTCGGTCGCAAGAAGACCTCAGTTGGACTCGACGTCGGATCCGGCCTCGTCAAGGTGGCCGTGATTGACCATTCCCATGCCGAGCCCGAGCTGACGAAGGTGGCCATTACTCCGCTCCTTGCCGACGCGATCGTCGAGGGCGAGGTGATGGATCCCCAGATCGTCGCCGACGCGATTCAGGCCACGATGCAGGCGGCCGGCGTCTCGTCCAAGGACGTGGTCGCCGCCGTCGGCGGCCGCGACGTGATCATCAAGAAGATCCAGATCGAGCGCGTCAAGGAACAGCAGGCGCGCGAACTCATGCGATGGGAGGCGGAGCAGCACGTCCCCTTCGACATGGAGTCCGTGGAGCTCGACTTCCAGATTCTCGACCCGGCCGGCGATGCGCCCGAAATGAGCGTGCTGCTGGTGGCGGCGAAGCGGGAACTGGTCGAGGCCAAGCTGCGCCTCCTCGCCGATTCGGGGCTCAACCCGGCGGTGGTGGACGTGGACGCCTTCGCCCTGCACAACGCGTTCGAACTCAGCTATCCCGATGCGATGCAGGGCGTGGTCGGCCTCGTCAACATCGGGCACGAAGTCACCAACATCAACATCCTCGACGAAGGCGTGCCGATTCTCACGCGCGACATCTCCGTGGGGACGCGGCGCTTCCGCGAGGACCTGCAGCGCGAGCGCGGCCTGGGGGCGGATGAAGCGTCCCAGCTCCTCGAGGGCTACGATCGCTCGCCGCACCTCGATGCGGTGCTCGAGGGACGCGGCGAGGAAATCGCCGTCGGCATCGAGCGCGCCGCCGCCTTCCTCGCCTCTTCATCGCGCAACGCCGCGCCGATGCGCGCCGTCTACATGTGCGGCGGCGGCTCGCGCATTCCTGGGCTCTCCGACGTGCTGGCCGCGCGGTTGCGCGTTCAGGTCGAGCACGCCAATCCTCTGGCCAACCTGCGGGTCCGCGACGGGGCATTCGATCCGCTCGTCACGGACGAAGTGGCGCCCCTGCTGATGCTCCCCATCGGTCTGGCGCTGCGCCAGCCCGCCTGACCCGGGCCCAGAGCGCACCATGATTGAAATCAATCTCCTCCCCGGCGCGCGGAAGAAGACGCGGAGCGGTGGCCCTTCGTTCAACCTCGGGAACGTCGGCGAGGTGTTCAAGGACTTCACGTCGCGCATCGGCGATCCGTGGATGCTCAGTGCCATCGCGGGCGTGACGGTCGGCCTCGCCGCCATCGGCGGCATGTGGTTCTACCAGTCGCGCCGCGAGTCGTCGCTCACCGAGCGCGAGCAGAAGGCGGTGCAGGACTCCACGCGCTACGCCTCCGTCATCGCGGAGCGGGCCAAGGCCGAGGCGCAGCGCGACTCGGTGCAGCGTCAGATCGCCGTGATCTCGGCGATTGACGGCACGCGCCTTGTCTGGCCGCACATCATGGACGAGATCAGCCGGGCGATGCCGCCGTATATCTGGCTGCGCTCGGTCGTGCAGACGAGCGCCATCTCCGCCGATCCGCCCGAGGTGCAGGCCGGCATCTCCAAGGCCGCGCCCAAGCCGGGCGCGCCGCGCGGGGGACCGCCATCGAGCGACGAGAGCGTTCTCGCCCTGCAGGTGGTCGGCAACACAGTGGACATCCAGGCGCTCACGCGTTTCATGAAGGCGCTCGAGGCGTCGCCGTTCCTGCAGAACGTCACGCTGGTGCGCAGCGACGTCGTGATGCAGCAGGGCAAGGAAGCGACCGAGTTCCGGATCGACCTCCAGTACGAGAAGCCTGATCCCGCGGTGCTGCGCACGGTGCCGTTCACCGTGTCGGTGAGGTAGACCATGGCCGGACTCCCAACGAACCAACGCGACCAGATGCTCTTCTTTCTCGCCTTCCTTGGCGTGATTGGAGCGGGCGCGTACTGGTACTTCGTCTTCTCGCCCAAGCAGGAATCGCTGGCCACCGTCGCCACGCACGTGGATTCGCTCGACGCCGGCAACCAGCGCGCCAAGGCGCAGCTTGCGCGCGGCTCCGTGGCGACCATTCGCGCGGAGGCCCAGCGCCTGCGCGGCAACCTCGAACTGATGCGGACGCTCGTGCCGGCCGGCAACGAAGTGCCCGCCCTGCTCGAGCAAGTGTCCACCGCCGCACGCCGCGTTGGCCTCGAAATCGGCTACATCGAACCCGAGCCCGTGATCCAGGGCGAACAGTTCGACACCTATCGCTACAAGCTGCGCGCCATCGGCAGCTACCACGAGATCGGCCAGTTGCTCACCGGCATCGCCTCGATGACGCGCATCGTCGCGCCCCTCGGTCTGCAGCTGCAGGTCTCGGGCGTGGCAGGCGGGGCGGGGGCGCAGATGCAGCGGTCGCCGGACCGCGTGCCGCTCCAGGCCAGCTTCACGATCCAGACGTACGCCGTGAAGACCGCACTCACCGACGACAACGGCGCGGCCAAGCCCGGGAGGAAGGGATGAGCCGGCGCCTGATCGCACTCGTCGCGGTGATGGCCGGCGCTTCCGTCGCTTCGGCACAGATCCCGCCCAGCATCAACAAGCCCATCGAGCAGGCGCGCAAGAACGTCGCGGCCACCAACGCGCAGACCGCGTTGGCCAGCCCCGATGCCAAGGCCAGGCAGGGCGCAAAGCCGGCAGCCCAGACGCCGGCGGCCAAGGCACCGGCGGCCAAGGCACCGGCGGCCAAGGCGGCGGCGCCCGCGCCGGTGAAGGACTCGAGCAAGATTTCCTTCGATCGCGAAGTCTTTGCCTACGTGAGCGAAGGGCGGCGCGATCCGTTCGCATCGCCCATCGAGACGGGCGAAATCCGGCCGCTCGTGGCGGATCTCCGGCTGGTTGGAGTCATCTACGACCCGGCGGGGCGCAACTCGGTGGCCGTGATGCGCGACCAGAGCACGGGCCAGCAGTATCGCGCCAAGGCCGGTCAGATGCTCGGCCGGGTCCGCGTGTCGCAGGTGCGTCCGCAGGAAGTGGTGATGACCATCGAAGAGTACGGGTTCAGCCGCCAGGAAGTGCTGAAGCTGAACGTGCAGCAGACCCAGCAGACCAAGGGGAAGCCATGAGGCGAGTCTTCCAGCTGGCCGCGATCGCGACCGCGCTGACCATCGGCGCGCGAAGCGCCACCGCCGCGTCGGAGACGCCGCGCGCACCTTCGTCGGTGACGGCGCTCAGCATCGTGCCGGCCGCCGGGCGTGCCGAGGTGGTGGTGGCCATCGACGGAACGGTCGACGTCGTCGACTTCACGCTCGACAACCCGCGTCGCATCGTCGTGGACTTCCGCGGCGCGACGCTGAGCGTGCCGGCGCGCTTCTACGACAAGGTCGCGCGCGGGGGCATCACCGACTTGCGCGTGGCGCAGACCAAGCCCGACGTCGTCCGCCTGGTGATTCACACCGATGGGTTGCGCGAGTATTCCGTCGTGCGCGGTGAGCACGATGTGCGCATTGCCGTGAGCGGCTCCGATCAATTTGCCGCTTGGCATCTCGGCGCGCCGACCAGCGCGACGACGGCCAGCGCCGCGTCGGTCGATCCGCAGAAGGCCGCGCCGCCGGTCGCTGCCCCGGCAACGCCGGTCGCCGAGCCGCCCTACGAACAGCCGCGCATCACCGTGACGTACGAGAAGGACACCGAGATTCGCGACGTGATCGGCTCATTCGCCACGTTCGCGAACAAGACGATCGTCGCCGGCGCCGGTGTGGCGAACACGAAGATCGGCTTCATGGAAATCAAGGACAAGCCGTGGGACGTGGCGCTCGCCGCCATCCTCGGCTCGGTGGGCCTCACCGCCATTGAGGACAGCACTGGCATCATCACGGTGGACAGCTACACGAACCTCTCGGCCCGCCAGGCGTCGGAACCGCTGGTCAGTCAGATCGTGCAGGTGAACTACGCCAAGGCGGCCACGCTCGCCACCACGATCACCGGCCTGCTCAACGCCGGCTGCGCCAAGGGTGGTGTGGCACCTGCGGCCAGCGCGCCCGCTGCGGCCGGAGCCGAAGCCGCGGCTGGCGCCGCCGCCGGTGGCGCGACTTCCATCTCGACGGCTGGCTGTGGTCGCGGGACGGTGACGACCGACGAGAAGACGAACTCGCTCATCATCACCGAGACGCAGGCGCGGCTCACTGACGTGATGGGCTTCATCAAGGATCTCGACGTCCGCACGCCGCTCGTCGCCATCAAGGCGAAGATCATCGCCGTGGACCGTACCGGGACCGAGAAGCTGGGGATCAGCTACGACCTCGGCACCTCGAGCACGTTCCAGAACCGGCTGATGCCGCGCGTCGTGAACAACGCGGTGGTGCCGGGCGAGTTCCGCGTGGACCTCGCCGGCGACGCATTCACCGGCATTGCCAACGCGAGCCGCAACTACAAGAGCGACGCCGCCGTGAGCCTCATCTACAACATGGCCATCGGCGGGTTCAACCTGACCTCGTTCCTCGACGCGCTCTCGCAGGAACAGCTCTCCGACATTCAAGCCGAGCCGAGCATCACAACCCTCGACAACACCGAGGCGACGCTCTTCTCGGGCTCCACGCTCTCCTACCTGCTCACGCCGCCGGTGCCGACGGGCCAGCTCAACGCCGTGGCGCCGCAGATCCAGACCAAGGAAATCGGCATCACGCTCACCGTCACGCCCCGCGTGACGGCGAACCGCCAGCTTAACCTCACGGTCACCGCGTCGCAGGAACAACTCGTCCAGATCACTGCCGCCGGCCCGAACACCAACAAGCGCAACACGAAGAATGAGGTGCTGGTCGCCGACGGCGAGACGGCGGTGATCGGTGGGCTCACGCAGACGCAAGTCTCCAAGAACCGCACCGGCATTCCGCTGCTCAGCTCGTTGCCGCTGATTGGGCGCCTGTTCAGTGAGACCGACACGGTGGAGCGCAAGCAGGACCTGATCATCCTCATCACGCCGCACATTCTCGACGACGGCGAGGTGGCGCGCACCCAGACGGAGACAAAGAAGCCGTAACGGGCACGCGCCTGGGTCGTTAGTTTGAGCGGGGGTGGCCACCGGCCGCCCCCGCTCTTTCGTCTCCCGTCTTTCGTCTCCCGTCTGCCGTCACTCCCGTGCCACTCCGCTTCGTCACCGCCGGTGAATCCCACGGCCCCGCCCTGATCTCCATCGTGGAAGGCGCCCCCGCCGGCCTCTCCCTGCTCGCCGAGCACGTCAACGCCGACCTCGCGCGCCGACAGCAAGGGTACGGGCGCGGTCGCCGTATGCAGATCGAACGGGACGAGATCGAGTTCCTCTCCGGGGTGCGCGCCGGCGAGACGCTCGGGTCCCCGATCGCGATGCTCATCCGCAATCGCGACTGGAAGAATTGGCAGGAGATCATGGATCCGGCGCCTCGCGACGAAGACGCCGCCGGCGATCGCAAGCGTGCCGTGCACCGTCCGCGCCCGGGACACGCCGACCTGTCGGGCATTCTCAAGTACGACCGCGACGATGCCCGCGACATTCTCGAGCGCGCCTCCGCGCGCGAGACGACGGCGCGCGTGGCCGCGGGCGCGGTGGCGCGCCGCCTGCTCGCCGAGTGCGGCGTGACCATCGGCTCGCACCTGGTGCACCTGGGCGGCATCGATGCCCAGCGGCCAGCGCAGATGCCGGCCGACCTCAACGCGGCCGCCGATGCCTCGCCCCTGCGCACGCTCGATACCTCGGCGGAGCAGCGCATGATCGAGCGCATCGACGCGGCCAAGAAGGACGGCAACACCCTCGGCGGCATCTGCGAGGTCGTCGTGGACGGCCTCCCCGTGGGGCTGGGATCGCACGTGAGCTGGGATCGGCGCCTCGATGGACGGTTGGGACAGGCCATGCTCTCCATCCCCGCCGTGAAGGGCATGGAGATCGGGCTCGGCTTCGAGACCGCGCGCCGCACCGGCGCCGACGTGCACGACGAAATCGAGATGGCGCCGGGTCGCGTGCGCAGCGGCAACGTGCGCCGCAAGACCAACCGCGCCGGCGGTACCGAAGGCGGAATGACGACAGGCGAGCCACTCGTCATTCGCGTGGCGATGAAGCCCATCTCCACCCTCATGCGACCCCTTGGGACGGTGGACACGCGCACGGGGGAGGCGGCCGAGGCGGTCGCCGAGCGCAGCGACGTCACGGCGGTCCCGGCGATGGGGGTCATTGCCGAGGCGATGGCGGCGCTCGTGCTCGCCGATGCGATGGTCGAGAAGTTTGGCGGCGACTCGATGTCCGAGCTGCTGCGAAATCTCGAGGCGTATCTCGCGCACGTGGCGCATCGGTTGGGCTAGATGCCCGGCGCGGCGCATCTCGTCCTCGTCGGCCTTCCTGGTGCGGGCAAGTCCACCATCGGACGCGCGCTGGCCAAGCGTCTGCACTGGCCGTTCGTGGATCTCGACGACGCCATCACGGCGACGTGCGGGCTGAGTGTCCCGGAAATCTTCGAGCGTCACGGCGAAGCGCATTTCCGTCGACTGGAACGCGAAGCGACCGAGCGTCTCACGCTCGAGGCAGCGCAGACGGTGGTTGCGCCGGGTGGGGGGTGGATTACCGTGCCAGGGCTCGTGAAGCTTGTGCGCCCGCCTTCAAGACTCATCTGGCTGCAGGTTTCGCCGGCGACGGCACTTGCTCGGCTCGGAGCGGACGTGGCGCACCGCCCGTTGCTGGCGGGTGCAGATCCGCTCGGCGCGGTGACGGCGTTGCTGGAGGCGCGTCAGACATTCTATCTGCAAGCAGATCATACGCTTAGCATCGAAATGATGACGCCGTCCGATGCGGTGGACGCGATATTGGCGCTTGCCCGCCGCTGACGCCCCGCATAGGATTGAGGCCCGGCGGTTCGCGAACCGCTGGAACGACCTCTATAGTTGTCTACAACCATAAACGATGACTTTTCGCGTCCTAGGCCCGCACGAGCGCGGGCGCTTTGCTCCCGAAGCGTGGGGGCACCTGCTTGCCCTCAATGGAGCGGGTATTCTCAGCGCGGCGGAACTCGAGCAGGTGATCGAGCGCGCCCTGCTGCAGCTCGAAGGACGCATTGCCCTCGACGACCTGCGTGCCCTGATGGAGGGTGCCGGGCTCAGTGACCAAGGTACGTTCCCGGAACCCGGGACCATGCACTAGACCGATGGCTGCCAAGAAGAAAACCACCACCCGAAAGAAGACCGCCGCGCGCAAGAGCGCGCCGCGCAAAGCCGAGCGCGAGGAACTCCTCGACGCCGAAAGCGAAGCGCACGCCGCTGGCCGCGCGCTCGTTATCGTCGAGTCGCCCGCCAAGGCAAAAACGATTGGCAAGTACCTCGGCGCCGGCTTCGCCGTGAAGGCCACGGTGGGGCACGTCCGAGACCTGCCCGAGCGCACGCTGGGCATTGATGTGGAACGTGGGTTCGAGCCCGAGTACGTCACGATTCCCGGCAAGGAAAAGACGCTCGCCGAACTCAAGAGCGCGGCCAAGAACGCCCGATCCGTCTACATCGCCACCGATCCTGACCGCGAGGGCGAGGCCATTGCATGGCACGTGCGTGGGCAGGTGGCGCGCCGCAACGGCCCGCCGATTCGCCGCGTGCTGTTCCACGAGATCACCAAGGACGCGGTCACCAAGGCCATTGATGCCGCCGGTGACATCGACCAGCGCAAGGTGGACGCCCAGCAGGCGCGCCGCGTGCTCGACCGCCTCGTCGGCTACAAGGCGAGTCCGCTCCTCTGGAAGACGGTGAAGAAGGGACTGTCGGCCGGCCGCGTCCAAACCGTGGCCCTGCGGATGCTCGTGGAGCGTGAGCGTGAGATCCGCGCGTTCAAGCCCACCGAGTACTGGACGATTGCCGCGTCGCTCGAGCACGACGGCCAGGCGTTCACCGCCAAGCTGCACCACATTGACGGCCACAAGCCGGAGATTCCCAACGAGGCGGCGGCGCAGGCCATTCTCGACGACCTCGCGGAGCGGAAGACCTTCGACGTCACCGACATCAAGCGCCGCGAACGGCGCAAGAATCCGGCGGCGCCGTTTACGACCTCCACGCTGCAGCAGGAAGCCGCCAAGAAGCTCGGCTTCGGCTCCAAGCGCACGATGCGCCTCGCGCAGAACCTGTACGAGGGCATCGAGCTCGGAAAGTCCGAGGGCGCGGTGGGCATGATCACCTATATGCGCACCGATTCCAGCCGCGTGGCCGAGAGCGCCGCGCAGGCGGCGCGCGACTACCTGCGTCAGCACTACGCCGAGGAGTTCCTGGCGAAAGGCGCGCAGCTCTACGGCGCGGGGAAGGACAGCAACGCGCAGGATGCGCACGAGGGCATCCGCCCGACCGATCCGTCGCGCACGCCGGAGCACGTCGCCAAGCACCTGACGCCGGACCAGCTCAAGCTGTACACGCTCATCTGGCAGCGCTTCATGGCGTCGCAGATGGCGCCGGCGATCTTCGACACGACCACGGTGGACTTCGACCTCGGGCGCTATCTGTTCCGCGCCACCGGGTCGGTGATCAAGTTCAAGGGCTTCCTGTCGCTGTACAAGGAGGCGCGCGAGGAAGGGGAGAGCAAGGCGCTGGAAGATGAGCAGGCGCTCCCCGCCATCGAGCCGGGCGAACATGCGCCGGTGCGCGCCATCACGCCGAGCCAGCACTTCACCGAGCCGCCGCCGCGCTATTCCGAGGCGTCGCTGGTGAAGGAACTCGAGAAGCTCGGCATCGGGCGGCCGTCCACGTACGCCAGCATCATCTCGACGCTCACCGACCGGCACTACGCCGAACTCGAGCAGCGCCGGTTCTTCCCGACGCCGCTTGGCGAGAGCGTCGAGAAGGTGATGGTGAAGCAGTTCCCCGACGTGTTCAACGTCGGCTTCACCTCCGAGATGGAGACGGAGCTCGACAAAGTCGAAGACGGCGGGATGGCGTGGCAGGCCGTGCTGACGGACTTCTACGGGCCGTTCGAGCAGTCGCTCAACGACGTCAACGTGGAAGGGCTCATCCGCGAGGCGCACGACCTTGGCGCGCTCGAGAGCGAGCGGTGTCCGCAGTGCGGTGGCAAGCTGCTGCCGAAGGGTGGGTTCTTCGGGCCGTTCGTCGCCTGTGAGAACCATCCCAAGACGTGCAAGTACACACGACCGCTCAAGGGCGAGCGCGTCCCGCCGGTGATGACCGAATATCCGTGCCCCGTGTGCGGCAAGCCGATGGTGATCCGCCGCGGCCGGTCGGGCGAGTTCCTGGGCTGCTCGACGTTCCCCAAGTGCCGCGGCACGCGCTCGATGCCGACGGGGGTGAAGTGTCCCAAGGATGGCGGCGACATCGCGGCACGGCGCAGCAAGAAGCGCGGCAAGGCGTTCTACGGGTGCGAGAACTATCCAACCTGCGACTTTGTCTGCTGGGACAAGCCGGTGCTCGAGAAGTGTCCCGAGTGCGGGTTCGTGGGCGCGGAGGCGAAGAGCAACAAGACGCGCGGCCACTTCCGGAAGTGCCTCAAGTGCGGCAATGAGTGGGCCGTCGAGGCGCCGGCGGAGGTGGAAGGCGAGGCCGTGGGCGCGGCGTGACGGCGGAGATCCACGTCGTCGGAGGCGGCCTCGCCGGGAGCGAGGCCGCCTTTCAGTTGGCGGAGCGCGGTCATCGCGTCGTCCTCCACGAGATGCGCGGCGTGCGTGGCACGCCCGCGCACCAGACGGACCGCCTGGCCGAACTCGTCTGCAGCAACACCTTCAAGAGCACCGAACTGACCAACGCGCACGGCCTGCTCAAGGCCGAAATGCGCCTGCTGGGATGCGTGATACTCCAAGGTGCCGACGCGGCGCGCGTGGCGGCGGGGAGCGCGCTCGCGGTGGATCGCGACCTCTTCTCCGCGTTTGTCCACGAGCGCGTGACCACGCACGCGAACATCACCGTGACACGCGAGGAGGTGACGGAGGTG
>JAKAJN010000128.1 GCA_021813725.1 bacterium
ACCGCATCGGTTACAAGGCGACGTCGGACACGGTGACGGTGGCCGTCGGCCGCACGACGACCGCCAACCTCGAGATGACGGCGTCGCTCGTGACGCTGTCGGACGTGGTCATCACCGGCACGGCGGGCAACCTGGAGCGCAAGGCGCAGGCCGCGCTCGTCGCCTCGGTGTCGGCCAAGCAGGTCATCGAGACCGCGCCGATCGCCACCGTGGCCAACCTGCTGCAGTCGCGCGTGCCCGGCGTGGCGCTGACGACGCAGTCAGGGACGACGGGGACGGGCACGACGATCCGCATCCGCGGCGCGTCGTCGGTGAACCTGTCCAACCAGCCGCTCGTCTTCATCGACGGCGTGCGCACCATCGAGGGGCAGATCGCCTCAGGCCAGTCGGGCCAGGTGTATGACCGCCTGAACGACCTCAACCCGGATGAGATCGAGAGCATCGAGGTGGTCAAGGGGCCGGCCGCCGCCACGCTGTACGGTGCCGACGCCTCGGCGGGCGTGATCCAGATCATCACCAAGAAGGGGCGCGCAGGGAGCACAGGCGGCATGCGCCAGGCCGTGCGCTTCGAGCTCGGGAGCTCGGAGCTTACCTGGACGCCGCCCGCCAACTACGCCGCCTGCACCGCGGCGCTCGTCGCGACCACCAGCACCAACCCGCTCTGCCGCGGGCAGGCGGTGGGCACGCTGGTGAGCGACAACCCGATCGTCCGCGTCGGCGGCTTCCGCAACGGCTCGGAGCGCATCGTGAGCTGGAACGGCACGGGTGGTGGCCAGAACTACGGCTACAACCTGTCGTACGGCGAGGATCACTCGCTGGGCCTCCTGCCGAACAACAAGTTCACGCGCTACAACGTCCGCACGAACTTCAACTATGTGCCGTCGGAGAAGCTGACGATTGACGCCGGCATCGGCCTCTCGCAGACCGAGACGCAGCTTCCGGACAACGACAACAACATCTACGGCTGGCTGGGCGGCTCGATGCTCGGCAGCCCGCTGACGCGCAATGACGCGGGGACGTCGTTTGACGGTTGGTACGGCGCCAACCGCCACTACAACGCGCTGGCGTCCATCTATCGTCAGCTCAAGTCGCACCGCGTGGTGTCGAACCTCACCGCCACGTACCTGCCCGTCCCGTCGTTCAGCAACCGGTTCACGATGGGCATGGACTTCATCGGCGACGAGCAGCGCTCGTTCTTCCCGAAGAACGACAGCGCGTGGTACGGCGGCGCGCTGAACACGGGGAGCAACAACCTGACGTCCCGGTTCAACGAGCGCTACACCTTCGACTACCTCGGCAACGTCAAGAAGAACTTCGGACGCGCCTGGGAGACGAACACGTCCTTCGGTCTGCAGGTGATCTCGACGCGAAACAATTTCACCAACGCCACCGGCCTGGGCTACGTCACCAACGCCAACTACTCGATTTCCGGCGCCGCCACAACGACCGGTTCGAGCGGCTTCCAGGAACAGCGCCAGTTCGGCTACCTCGGGCAGGTGCAGATCGGCCACGAGAACAAGCGCTTCGTCCAGCTGGGCGTGCGCATCGACAAGAACTCGTCGTTCGGCACCTCGTCGCCGTCCATCGTCCTGCCGAAGATCGGCGGGTCGTGGGCCGTGTCCGAGGAGCGGTTCTTCGACCGCTACGCGCGCTTCGTCAACACGCTGCGCCTCCGTGCCTCGTATGGCACGACGGGTCGTTCGCCGAATGCGGGTGACGCCCTCACCACGCTGGTGGCGGCGCCGTACAACATCACCGGCACCACCGACGCCGGCGCCATCCCGGGCAATCCGGGCAACCCCAACCTCAAGCCGGAGAAGGGCACCGAGTTTGAGGCGGGCGTGGACGCCGGCTTCTTCAACGACCGCTTGTCCACGGAACTGACGTATTTCCGGAAGGTCACGAAGGACATGATCATCGCGCGCCCGATTCCGCCGTCGCTCGGCTTCAACTCGAACCCGCTGGCGAACATCGGTTCGGTGCTGAACAGCGGCCTCGAGCTCGCGGTGAACTTCGACGCGCTCCGGATGAACAACCTGAACTGGAATGTGCGCCTGGGGGCCAACACCCTGCACAACGAACTCACGAGCCTGGGCGACGTGCAGCCGTTCAACCTCGGTGGCGCCGGTCGTACGATCGTCGGGCAGCAGCTCGGCGTCTTCGTGTCGAAGAAGATCCAGTCCATCGACGTCGCCACCAACAAGGTGGTCGTGAATGACACGCTCACCCCGGTCGGCAACCTGTGGCCGACGCTCGAGTGGAACCTCACCAACACGGTGACGCTGTTCAAGAACTTCCGTGTCTCGGCGATGTTCGACGCCAAGCGCGACTTCCTGGTGCAGAACTTCACGGCGTTCTTCCGTGAGACGCAGCTCGTGCGGTCCAACCTGCGCCTCGACACGCTGGTGCTGAGCAAGTACGAGCGGCTCCGCCGCTATGGCAATCCGACGCCGGGTCAGCCCGCGTTCGTGCAGGCGAACGGCAAGGCGACGACCGTGAACGACGTGCGCGAGGCCTTCCTCGAGCCGGGCGACTTCCTCCGCCTGCGCGAACTGTCGGCCACGTACACGGTGCCGTCGAAGTACCTGCGGTCGCTCCGCAACACGATCAGCGGCGCGTCCGTCACCTGGGCGATGCAGAACGTGAAGCTGTGGACGGATTACAGCGGGTCCGACCCGGAAATCAATTCGCAGTCCGGCGCGTTCTCCCGCCAGGATTTCCTCACGGTACCCAATCCGCGGAAGCAGACGATCCGCGTCAATCTCAACTTCTAACCGCGAGATGATCGCCATGATTTCGATCCGAAGCGCGGTTACGCGCACCACGGCGGGCGCGGCGCTGATGCTGGCCGCTGCCTGCTCAGACTCGTTCATCCAGGTGACCAACCCGAACGTCATCGACGCTGCCACGGTCGATCCGGCGTCGGGCGCCACCTCCCTGGCCTACTCGGCCCAGCAGAACTTCGCCACGGCGTACGGCTGGCTGTCGATGTACAGCGGCTGGTTCACCGAGGAAGCGAACGTCTCCGACACGTTCCCGACCCGCAACGAGTTCGGGTTCCGCACGATCACCGACCTCAACGGGTCGCTGTCGGGTGACGTCTGGTCCCAGATTTCCCTGGCCGCGGCCTCGGCCAAGACGGTGCTCGACCTTGAGCTGCCGAATCCGACCAGCAACATCAACTACGCCCGCGCCGCGACGTACCGCGGCTTTGCCATCTTGATGATTGCGACCGATTTCTGCACCGGTGCGCTCTCGTCGGGACCGGAGCTCACGACGGTGCAGCTGCTCGATTCGGCCATCGTGCACTTCAGCAAGGGCGTGGACATCGGCAAGGCGGCCGGTTCGGCGGACGGCACGGCGCTGGCCAATGCCGCGCTCGTCGGCCGCGCCCGCGCCAAGCTGCAGAAGGGCGACAAGGCGGGGGCGGCAGCCGATGCCGCGGCCGTGCCCGCTGGGTTCAACTACGACCTGCGCATGACGGACGATCTCTCGAACCGTACGCGCCTGTCGAACCGCATCTACCAGTTCACGTTTGATCGCCCGTCCATCAGCGTGGCGCCGTTCTTCCGTACCAGCGACCCTCGCGTGACGTACAAAGGACCGGGCGTGACGAAGCTCACGGGGCAGGATGCGGTGCCGGGTGGCTTCTACGAGCAGACCAAGTTCCCGAGCTATGCGTCGTCACTGCGGCTCGCCTCGAAGCTCGAAGCGGACTACATCGCCGCCGAAGCGGGCGGCGACGCCCTCGCGCAGATCACGTTCATCAATGCCCGCCGCGCGTCGGCGGGGCTGGCGCCGTACGTCGGTGCGGTGGACGCGGCGAGCGTGCTCAAGGAGCTGATGGTGCAGAAGGCGTATGACTTCTATCTCGAAGGCAAGCGCATTGCGGACTACCGCCGTGTGCCTGCCGCGATGTCCGGCATCACGCCGGCTGGTGGCACGTATTTCAAGCCGGGGTACGCGAGCGTCGGCAGCCAGACGTGCTATCCGCTGCCGCGCGATGAGCGAGACAACAACCCGAACATGAAGACCAACTAAGGGCTTCGCGTTCGAGCCAGACACGAGCGGCGGGGGGAGCGAGTGAGCCCCCCGCCGTTTCGCATTAACAACAGAGAAACAACAGAGGAGGGGCTGGGACGGGCGAGGGGGGAGCGCGGTCACCGGCTGGGTTCGGTCGCGCGTTGACCGTAGATTCCGGCAGTATGGATCTTCCGACGCTTACCGCGGCGGCAACGCCTATCCTCCTTGGCCTCGGCCTCAGCGCCGCCAGCGGACTGCGGGTTTTCCTGCCGTCGTTCCTCATGAGCGTGGGCGCCACGCTCGGCGTGGTGGAGCTCCGGCCGGAGTGGATGTGGCTCGCCTCGCCATTCGCTGTGGCTGCGCTGGGGATCGCGGTTGTCGCGGAACTCGCCGCGTATGCGTTTCCCGCGGTGGACAATGCCCTCGACCTCCTCGCCGTGCCGGCGGCCGTCGTCGCGGGCTCCGTGCTGCTGATGGGAGTGGCGGGAGACCGCTCGAGCGCCATCCAATGGCTGTTGGCGATCATTGGCGGGGGCGGCGTGGCGGGAAGCCTCGCCCTGGCGACCGCCAAGATGCGCGCGCTGACCACCGTCGCCACGGGCGGCATCGGAAACCTGTCGTTTGCGGCGCTGGAAACACTGGGCTCGCTGGCGCTGACACTCGGCGTGCTTTTTGGCGCGCTCGCGCTGCTGGCTGGCCTCGTCGTTGCGGGCGCGTTTGCGATCCTCAGCCGCCGGTGGCGCGCACGCCGCTCCTGAGACGTTGTCCGCTGGTCGGCCGCCGGAACGGGACGCGAGAGCGCAGCCGGTTGGCGACGAGTAGCACGCACCCCGGGGACGCTGCACCTTTGTAGGGTCCACCACTCAGAGTCGCCCATGCCGCATCGCCTGCTACTCCGGCGCGTCGCCGCCGGCGCGGTCGTCACCCTCTTCGCACTCCCGGCCGGCGCCCAGCGCGGCGGCCCGCTCCCCGACAGCGTCAAGGCGCGGCGTTGGGCCATCGAAAACGAACTGCAGTCGCTCGCCGTGGTCGAACGCAAGGTGATGATCCCCATGCGCGACGGCGTGCGCATCGCCGCCGACATCTACCACCCGCGCGACGCGTCGAAGAAGTACCCGGCCATTTGGTCGCGCACCCCGTACAATTTCAATTATTGGGACGTCCACAACGGGGTGCCGCGCGACATGACTTCGGCGCTTACCGCCATCAAGCGCGGCTACGCGTGGGTGGACATGCAGGAGCGCGGCCACTTCTTCTCCGAGGGGAACTACGACATCCTCGGCGCGCCGCTCTCCGATGGCGACGACGAACTGAACTTTCTGCGCACCCAACCCTGGTCCAACGGAAAGATCGGCACCACCGGATGTTCGTCCACCGCCGAGTGGCAACCCGCGGTGGCGGCGCTCGGTAATCCCGGCTTTGCCGCGATGAACGTGCAGGGCTTCGGCGCCGGCGTAGGCCGCGTGGGCGGCTACTACGAGCAGGGCAATTGGTACCGCGGCGGCGCCGTGCAGATGCTCTTCATCGACTGGCTGATGGGCGAGCAGAACCAGGTGCGGCCGATGTTCCCGCGCGGCACCACGCGCGAGCAACTCATCGAAGCCTCCAAGCTCTTCGACCTCGCCGAGCACGCACCGCCGGTGGACTGGGCCAAGGCGTTCTGGCACCTGCCGACCATCGAGCTCATCAAGGCGGCAGGTGGCCCCACTGGCATCTTCGCCGACTCGATGCCCGTACCGACGGGCGGCGCGATGATGCAGCGCGCGCCGAACGACCCGGCTTGGTACAAGGGTGGGCTCTGGCACGACAACATGCCGATCAACATTCCCGGGCTCTGGTTCACGTCGTGGTACGACGTCTCCGTGGGCCCCAACGTCGCGATGTACAACCACGTGCGGAAGACGGCGCAAGGGGCGGGGAAGGACAGGCAGTGGCTTATCATCGCACCAGTGGCGCACTGCTCGTACACCCGCGCCAGCGAGCACACGGTGGTGGGCGAGCGCGATATGGGGGATGCGCGGCTTGGCTACCAGAGCCTCGTGTACGACTTCTTCGACCAGTTTCTCAAGGATGAGGGGCTGCACCCGATGGACACGGTGCCGAAGGTGCGGTACTACGTGATGGGGCTCAACCAGTGGAAGACGTCGGACGTCTGGCCGCCGAAGGACGTCCAGCCGATGACCTTCTATCTTGGGTCGAACGGCAATGCCAACACGGCACAGGGGGATGGAACGCTTTCGACGAAGGCGCCCAAGAAGGACCTGCCGGACAAGTTCGCCTACGACCCGCTTAACCCGGTGATGTCACTGGGTGGCAACGTCTGCTGCCAGGGGAACGCCGTGCAAGCGGGGGCAATGGACCAGCGCAAGACGGAGCAGCGCCCCGACGTGCTGGTCTACACCAGCGAGCCGTTCGCCGAGGGGATGGAGTTGAGCGGGCCGATCATCCCCACGCTCTACGTGTCGTCAGACGCCAAGGACACCGACTTCACGGTGAAGGTGCTCGACCTCTATCCCGATGGGCGCGCGTACAACCTGGACGAGAGCATCCAGCGGATGCGCTACCGCGACGGCTACGACAAACCGCTCGTGTGGATGGAAAAGGACAAGGTGTACAAGGTGACGCTGCAGCCGCTCAACACCGCCAACTACTTCGCGCCCGGGCATCGCCTGCGCATCGAAGTGTCGTCGTCCAACTTCCCGCGCTTCGATCGCAACCTGAACACCGGCGGCAACAACTGGGACGAGACGAAGCCGGTGACGGCGAACAACGTGATTCACCATTCGGAGAAGTACCCGTCTACGCTGACGGTCTCGATGGTGAAGGCGGCGGTGGTGCCGTAGGGGCCTACTGGCGACGAGCGGGGATTGGGGTTTTTCTAATTGCGCCTGATCGGACGCGATCGGGCCTCACCCCCACCCCGAGAGTGCCATGTTGCGTCGTTCCGTTTTCGGCCTGCTCGCCGTCAGTCTCGCGGCAGCCGTATCGCTTTCCGCGCAGGCCGCCAAGGATGCGTCCCGGAGCGCCGCTGCGGCTGCGGTGCCACCCGCTGACTACGCGGCGCTTCTCACGCGCGTGCCGTGGCGTTCCGTCGGCCCGACCAACAACGCCGGCCGCATCTCGGTGGTCGTCGGCGTGCCGGGCGATCCGCTGACGTACTAC
>JAKAJN010000129.1 GCA_021813725.1 bacterium
GATCTGTACGGCCTGCGCGAGAGTGCGTACACCGAGGCGCGACGGCAAGGCGTGGTCTTCCTGCGGCACGCCGATGACGTGAAACCCGACGTGCGCGGGCACGACGGTTCGTTGCTCGTGACCGTGCCCGACCCGCAGCGGGGTCACGAGGTTGCGATTGAGGCCGGGCTCGTGGTGCTGTCGGTGGCCACCGCGCCGCACGAGGACAACAAGGCGCTCGCGCAGCTGCTCAAGGTGCCGCTCAACAGCGAGGGGTTCTTCCTCGAAGCGCACCTGAAGCTGCGTCCGGTGGACTTCGCCACCGAGGGTGTCTTCCTGGCGGGCCTCGCGCATTCGGCCAAGACCGTGGACGAGAGCATCGTGCAGGCAGCGGCCGCCGCGGCACGCGCCGGCGGCATCCTGTCGCGCGACGCGATCGAGCTGGACGCCACCCTGTCGCACGTCGTGCAGGAGCGGTGCGACGGCTGCGCGTACTGCGTGGACACCTGTCCCTATCAGGCGATCACGCTCGTGGAGTACGCACACAACGGCGCCGTGAAGAAGATCGTGCAGGTCAATGAGAGCCTGTGCAAGGGATGCGGAACCTGCCAGGCGACGTGTCCCAAGGAGGGGATCTTCGTCCGCGGGTTCACCCCTGAACAGCTCGCCGCGCAGGTGCATGCGGCCCTGGAGCCCGTATGAGCGAACCCTTCGAACCCCTGATCGTCGCGTTCTGCTGCAACTGGTGTTCGTACGCCGGTGCCGACTTGGCCGGCGTGTCACGACTGCAATACCCGCCCAACGCGCGCATTGTGCGGGTGATGTGCTCGGGAATGGTGCACCCCAATCTGGTGGTGGAGGCCTTCACGAAAGGGGCCGACGGCGTGCTGGTGTGTGGCTGCCACATTGGCGACTGCCACTACCTCGACGGCAACACCAAGGCCGAGCGGCGCTGCGATGCGGTGAAGCTGATGCTGCAGGACTTCGCGCTGGAGGAGGAGCGGTTCCGACTGGCATGGGTGTCGGCTTCGGAGGGACCGCAGTTTGCGCAATTGATGACGGAGTTCACCGAGCAGGTGCGGCAATTGGGCCCGAGTCCGTACCGGCCCCTAGTGTCCGCCTGAGCAGCAGCCTGCCGCGACGCAAGGCGCGGCCGGTCCCCCCCTGGGGCACGGACGGCTCGACCGTGCCACGGCAACGAGAGCGGCGGTGGAGGTGGAACGATGGCCCGACTGGCCGAGGAATGGTTTGCGATCTGCGCCGGCTGCGAGGTGACGATTCTCGACATCGGCGAGCCGCTCATTGACCTGCTCAAGCAGGTGACGATCGTGCACATGCCGGTGCTGATGGATCACAAACTGTATGGGCAGACCGGCGAGGGAACGGAACTGGAGATTCCGGAGGCCGACATCGGCATCATCACCGGGGGCATCCGGAACGAGGAACACCGCAAGATTGCGCGCGAGATGCGCAAGAAGTGCAAGACGTTGATCGCGATGGGTACCTGCGCTTGCTCCGGCGGCGTGCCGGCGCTCGCCAATCTCTACACCACCGAGCAACTCTGCGATCAGGTCTATCGCGACGGGGTCACCACTGTCGCCGGTGCCACGCCCACCGAGGAGGTGCCGGCGCTGACCGACCGAGTGTACGCCGTGTCCGAGGAAGTGCCGGTGGATCTCCAACTGCCCGGCTGTCCCACCACGCCGGAGACGGTGGCGGCGGCCCTCACCGCGCTGCTGAAGGGCGAATCGTACGCGCCCATGGCGAAGAGCGTCTGCGACGAGTGCCCCGCCGTGCGGGAGAAGAAGGCCGTGAGCACGCTGAAGCGGCGCCTGGAAGCACCGGCGTTCACGCCCGGTCGCCCGCTCAGCGAGATGCGCTGCCTGATGGAGCAGGGATTCCTGTGCCTCGGCCCCGCGACACGCGGCGGGTGCGGCGGCAGCCAGGGCACGCCCCGTTGCATTCGCGCCTACATGACCTGCGAAGGGTGCTTCGGGCCCATCTCCGAAAGGGCGAACCCGATGGTGGACATGATGGGCGCGCTGTCGTCCATCGGGCTCGATCCCAAGCAGATTCCCGACCGCGCCGCGACCTTCAACCGATTTGCCGGCGCCGGCGGGCGCCTGCGTCCCTTGCCGGGGAGGAAATAGGCCATGAGCAAGACGCTCGTTATTCAGCCCGTCACGCGCATCGAGGGACACGCCCGCATCACCATCACTCTTGATGACGCGGGCGAAGTGGAACGCGCGCGCGTGAATGTCATCGAACTGCGCGGCTTCGAGCGGTTTTGCATCGGCCGGCCGGTCGAGGACATGCCGCGCATCACGCCGCGTATCTGCGGCGTCTGTCCCTGGTCGCACCACCTCGCGTCGGCCAAGGCCTGCGACGCGGTGTTTGGCGCGACGCCGCCGCTCACCGGGCGCCTGCTGCGCGAGCTCTGCAACAGCGTGGCGTACATGGAAGAGCACATCCTCCACTTCTACTTCCTCGCGGCTCCCGACTTCCTGCTCGGCCCAGATGCCGATCCGGCGATCCGCAATGTCATCGGCGTGCTGCAGGCGGCTCCCGATATCGCCACCCGCGTGGTGCGCGTCCGGCACATGTGCGCCACGATGCTCGAAATCCTCTCCGGCAAGGCCATCCATCCGCAGGCGGCCGTGCCGGGCGGCTTCAGCAAGCCGCTGTCGACGGAGGACCGCGACCGGCTGCGCCCGATGGCCGACGAGGCGCTGGAACTCGCGCAGTTCACCATCGCGTTCGCCAAGGAACACGTCTTTCCCAAGTACCTCGAGACGGTCAAGACACTCGGTGTCATCAACACCGGCTTCCTCGGCACCGTGGGAGACGACGGATCGCTGCAACTCTACGATGGCAAGCTGCGCCTGATGAGGCCCGACGGCACGTTCGACGAGTTCGCATACGACCGATACGCGGACTACATCGCCGAGCACGTGGAGCCGTGGAGTTACCTCAAGTTCCCGTATGCCAAGCAATGGGGCGGGTTCTCCATGGACCTGGCGGCGCCGCAGGGGATCTACCGGACCAACACGCTGGCACGCATTAACGTGTGCGAGCGGATACCGACCCCGTTGGCACAGGCGGAGCTCGAGGAGTTCCGCGCGTCGTTCGGGCGACCCGCGCAGCTCACGTTGCTGTATCACTGGGCGCGCCTCATCGAGCTGCTCCACAACGCGGAGAACGTCGTGCGGCTGCTCGCGCACCCCGAGATCAGTGGCACCGACACGCGCGTCAAGGTGACGCCGCGTGCCGCGCGCGGCGTCGGCTGCGTGGAGGCACCCCGCGGCACCCTCATCCACGACTATACCACCGACGCCGACGGGCTCATCACCAGCGCCAACCTGATTGTCGGGACGACGCACAACAGCGCCCCCATCAACATGTCGGTGACGCAGGCGGCCAAGGGGCTGATCCACGGCGGACGCTACGACCAGGGCATCCTCAACACCGTGGAAATGTCCATCCGGGCGTACGACCCGTGTCTGTCCTGCGCCACCCACGCGCTGAACGGACGCTTTGCGGTCAGACTCGACATCGTGGACGCCACGGGGCAGGTGATTGACACGCTGACCAATTAGGCACAGCGTTCCCGCACGATGCCGCGGGATGACGCTTTGCCTGACTATTGCCGCAAGCCGACGCTGATCGTCGGCTGCGGCAATGTGTTGATGGGCGATGATGGTTTCGGCTGCGAGGTCGCGGAGCATATTCAGCAGCGCGAACACCTCCCGGAGAGCGTGTGCGCGCTAGACGCCGGCACCGGCGTGCGGAGCCTGCTCTTCACGATCTGCCTGAGTGCGGTGCGCCCGCAGCGGGTGCTTGTCATCGACGCGGTGGACGCAGGGCGCGAACCCGGTGACCTGTTTGAACTGGACCCTGCCGACATTCCACCCGTGAAGCTCGACGATTTCTCCATGCACCAGTTGCCCACGTCTAACCTGCTGCGCGAATTGCAGGCGCTGTGCGGCGTCGACGTTCGCGTGCTGGCATGCCAGCCCGGCCTCATTCCTGAACTCGTGCAGCCAGGACTGAGCAGCGCCGTCGCCGCGGCGGTGCCCCGAGCGGCGCGATGGATCGTGGATACGTATCTCGATTCGGTGCTCGCATGACGATCCGCCATCGACCGGCCGCCGAGTCGGCCGCGCTCGTCAACGAGTTCCTGGGCAGCACGCACGTCTTCAACTCGGTGGTAGAGGAGGTGATCGAGCAGCACCTCCTGCGCGACGTGACGCGGGGCCGGCTCACCTTTCCGCAGCTCAAGCTGCTGCGGCTCATTGCGCTCGAGGTCGCGCAGTCCATCAGCGAGGTGGCGGCTTTTCTCAGCGTGAGCAAGGCCGCGGCGAGCAAGGCCGTGGATGGCCTCGTGCGGCGCGGATATCTCAAGCGCACTGCCGGCGCGCCGGATCGGCGGGCAATCCATTTGTCGCTCACAACCCCGGGCCGGCGACTGGTGACTTCGTACGAACGCGCGCGGGACCGGCGGGTGGGCGAACTGTTCGGGGAATTCACGGCGGAGGAACTCAAGCACGTAGCGCGGATGCTGGATCGCCTGTCGGCACGCTTGGCGGAGGACCGCTCACACTCGAAGGAAGTCTGCCACCAGTGTTCCATCTACTTCCGGGAACGCTGCCACGTGCGGCAGCTCGTCGATCGCACCTGCCTGTACCTGCGGCACCGGGCGCGACGCAAGCGGGCGTAGGGCGCGACACCTCCGGCCAGCATTGCGGGGCCGATGTCCGCGTAAGAGTATCAATGCAGGATGGCCGCGACCATAGATCGCCGCCCTTCCCGCCAACCGGGCACGGAGGATCCCTCGATGTCGAAGAAGCACAACACCAAGGTTCCCGACTTCAGTTCGCACAAGTCGCAGGTACGCCTGCCGAAGGGCGAGAAGGATCCGCAGACACCAACGCTTGCCGCGCACCCGGCGCCGCCGCCGGTGCCGAAGGCGCATATGCCCAAAACGTCCGGGCATCGCGGCGCGTAGAAGTACGGCCGCGAGCTGGCGGCCCTCCCTCAACTGGAACTCTCCATGCGTGCCACCCGGCTGATGGCCGTCATTGCGCTCGTCCTGCCCACGGGCTCGATGGCGCAGGGCCCCACGCGCGCCATCCGGCGCGACATTCCGCTGACCAACATGATCCGGCGCGCCTTCGCCGCCGGCACGCGCGACTCGACCGGCCGGCCCGGCAAGCAGTACTGGCAGACGCAGGTGGACTACACCATCGCGGCGCGTCTCGACGTGCCGGCCATGCGCGTCAGCGGGCGCGAGCGGGTGGTGATCCACAACAACAGCGATTCAGCGATGCGCAGCATCCAGCTGCGGCTCGACCAGAACATCTACGCGGCCAATGTGGCGCGCGCCCAGACGGTGCCCGAGATCACCGACGGAATGCGCGTGACGAAGATCCTGTTCAACGGCGAACTGGTGGACCTCAACCCGCCGTCGCCGCCGCGGCGCCCGGGCGGGCCCGGCGTCGTGCCGCCCCCCGTGCGACTGGCCGCCATGGGAATGCAGACCACCACGGCCCGCATCACGCTCCCCACTCCCATCGCCCCACGCACCACCGCGACGCTCGACGCGGAGTGGGACTTCAAGGTGCCGAACGCCGAGAACGGACGTGGCCTGCGAATGGGCTCGTGGGGAGACAGTCTGGTGCAGGTGGCCGAATGGTATCCGCGCGTCGCCGTCTTCGATGACCTGCGTGGGTGGGACACCGATCCATACCTCGGGCCCTCGGAGTTCTACAACAACTTCGGCAACTTCGACGTGACCATCGATGTGCCCGCCGGCTGGCTCGTCGCCGCCACGGGCCTGCTGCAGAACGCGGCTGACGTCCTGACGCCCACGGCGCGCGAGCGCCTGTCGCACGCGCTCGACAACGACGAGGTCAAACCCGTCGTGACCGCCGCCGAACGTGGGCCGGGCAAATCGACGGCCGATGGCACCAGGTTGCGTTGGCACTGGGTCGCCAACGGCGTCGGCGATTTCGCCTGGTCGAGCTCGGACCGCTTCGTGTGGGACGTCACACGTGCCAACATTCCGGAGAAGGGTGCGATCCCCGTGCACCTGTTTTACGAACCCGGGCACAAGGCGCAGTATCAGCAGGCGGGACCGCTGGCCAAGCACGCGCTCGAGTTCTACTCGAAGCTCTGGATGCCGTACGTCTTCCCCCAGCTCACGCTCACCGATGGTCCCGACACGGGGATGGAGTTCCCGATGTTCATCGGCTCGGCCGCCGGCGCGGCCGACCACGAGACCGGCCACCAGTGGTGGCCGATGATGGTCGGAAACAACGAGACGTGGTACGGCTTCATGGACGAGGGCTTCAACCAGTACATGAACATCCTCTCAGCCGCCGATCGCAACGCGCAGTCGCCAAACCTCGACGGCTACGGACAGTCGTATGGCCGCACGAGCGGCGACGAGACGGAAGCGCCGCTGATGTGGGACGCCAACTACGGCGGTCCGATGTACCGCTTCCAGGCGTACAGCAAGGCGCCGCTGATGCTCTCGATGCTCGGCGGCATCGTCGGCGACACGGCCGTATGGCGCGCGCACAGCGCATTCGCCAGGGCGTGGCTGTTCAAGCATCCGTCGCCGTGGGATTACGCCTTCTTCATGAGCAATGCACTGAAGAAGGACCTGGGCTGGTTCTGGTACTACTGGCTTTTCACGACCGAGTCGGTGGACGGCTCCATCGCGTCGGTGTCCACCGCCGGGTCGCGCACGACCGTCACGGTGCGTCAGGACGGGCAGATGCCGTCGCCGGTGATCTTGCGCGTCACGTTCGCCAAGGACGGACCGCCCGTGCGGCCAATGAAGAACGCCGTGATGACGGACAGCACCACGGCCGTCGTCACCTGGCCGGTGGATGTCTGGTTCAACGGCAGCCGCACGTTCAAGGCGGTGCTCGAGTTCGGACCGCGTGCGATTGCGAAGATCACGCTCGATCCGTCCTGCCGCTTTCCCGATCGCGATCCGTCGGACAACACGTGGCCGAAGGCGGCGACGATGGCGCCGGCGGCGCCACCGTTCGGACGGCCG
>JAKAJN010000130.1 GCA_021813725.1 bacterium
CCCCTGCACCCCCCCCGGGTCACAGCGCCAGCATCATCTGCCCCTCTCCTCCCACCGCCGCGTAACTGACGGTCTCCTGCGCCGCGCACGCAAGATCGCCGCGAAACCCGGAGCGACGCAGCACCGCCGTCGCCGCCTCGAGCGCCAGTCGCGGCTCGTTGTTCTGCTGGCTCAGATGTGCCAGCATCACCTGTCGAAGTCCGCGATGCGCCACGCGCGTGAGCAGCCCTGCGCTCTGCCGGTTGCTCAGGTGCCCCGTCGTGCTCGCGATGCGCGCCTGCAGGAACGGCGGGTACGGTCCGGTACGCAGCATCACCTCGTCGTGGTTGCTCTCGAAGACGAGATAGTCGAGCCGCTCGAATGCCGCGCCGAGTTCGTCGGGGACGTGGCCGAGGTCAGTGGCGATGCCGATGCGCGCGCCAGTGCGATTGGCCGTGATCACCACCCCGGCGGGCTCGGCGGCGTCGTGCGGAACGGGGACGAGTTCCACCGTGCATTCGCCGACCGTGCGGGGCGTTCGGTACGCCGTCGGCAGCTGACGATCGGCCGGCAGGTCCGCGATTCCCCCCAGCGTGCCGGCCGTGCTGATCACCGGCCACGACCACTTGGCGACGCCCTGCGCCAGCCCCCGCATGTGGTCGATGTGTTCGTGCGTCACGACCACCGCATCAATTGAACTCGGGGCGACGCCGGCTTCGGCAAGCCGGCGGGCGAGCGTGCGCGGGCCGAGGCCGCAGTCAATGAGCAGGCGCGTCGCCCCCGACTCGACGAGCGTGGCGTTGGCCTTGCTCCCGCTGGCCAGCGTGCAGAATCTCAACGGCGTTCCCGCAGTTCGTCGGGCAGTGCCGTGAGCAATGGCTTGAGATTGCGGGCCTTCTCCTCGGTGGTCACCAGCACCACGCCGTCGTGCTCCACGACGACGAGTCCCTGCACGCCGTACAGCACGACGTCGGCGCCGGCGGCGTAGACGACGTTGTCTGTCGACTCGCGCAAGTGCACGCGTCCGTGCGCCACGTTGCCGTCGGCGTCCGGCCGCCGCACGCCGCGCAACGCCGACCACGTCCCCACGTCGTTCCAACCGAAGCTTCCGGGGAGCACGTACACCTGCGCGCTGCGCTCGAGCACGCCGATGTCCACCGCGATCGGTTCCTTGACGCCGGTGAAGAACCGTGACGCGTCGTCGCCGGCGGCAGCGAGCGGTGCCGCCACGGCCGGGCAGTGCGTACGAAGTTCATCGAGGAAGACACCCACTGGCCAGGCGAAGATGCCGGAGTTCCACAGCGCGCCGGCTTTAAGCAGTGCCTCGGCGCGTGTCTGGCTCGGCTTTTCGACGAACCGCGCCACGCGGCGCGCCGCGCCCTCGGTGGCGTCGCCGACCTCGATGTAGCCAAGCCCGGTGTCGGCATGCGTTGGCACGATGCCGACGGTCACGAGCCCCTGCGTGCGCCCCGCTTCCGCGGCGGCGAGTTGCAGCGCCTCCTGGAAGCGCGCGACGTCCCCGATGGCCCAGTCGGCGTGCACCGACACCATGATGGCGTCGGGGCCGGCGAGCGCGGCAATGCGGCTGGCCGCCCACGCGAGCGCAGCGGCCGTCCCGGCCGGGCGCGGCTCGGCGAGTACGTGCGCCGGCGGCAGTTCGGGTGCGATGCGGCGCACGCCGTCGGCGAGTTCCGCGTTCGTGAGCACCATCGTGCGAGTCGGCGGCGCCACCGCAGCCAGCCGGTCCAACGTGTCGCGCAGCATGGGCCGCTCGGTGATGAGCGGCAGGAACTGCTTGGGTTGTTCCGGCGTGCTCAGCGGCCAAAAGCGCGAGCCGACACCCCCGGCGAGCACCACCACCCAGGTCGGTGCGCCGCTCACGGCGCCCCCGGTGACGGCGCGGCGCCGTCCTCCATGCCCGTCAGTTCCAGCACGCGGGCGTACAGCCGCTTCGGGCTGAACGGCTTCGTGATGAAGTCGGACGCGCCGAGGCGCATCGCGTCGTCATAGCGCTGGTCCTGCCCGGCGGCAGTGAGGATGACGCAGGGGAGCGACGACCAGCGCGGGTCTCGGCGCATGCGGTCGAGCACTTCGAGTCCGCTCAAGTGCGGCATCATCAGATCGAGAAGGACGAGGCGAATGTCGGGATGCGCTTCGAGGGCATCCAGCGCTTCCGTGCCGTCGAAGACGAGGGTCACCTGGAACGGTCCCTGTTCGAGCTTGGTCTTGACGATGCGGCCGATGTGCGGTTCGTCGTCGGCCACGAGCACGTGGCACGTCATGCGCGGTCCGTCAGACGAGGGAGGCGATGTTCGCGCGGTTGCGCCGAAGTTCGTAGAGCAGCTGCGCCAGGTTGGCGGACGGCAGCGCGAGCACGAGCAGGACGGCGTCGGGCGACAGCGCCGAGATGATGGCGGTCCCGCGCTCGTGCTCCAGCACGGCGGTCTGCAGGCTGCCGTGCTGGCTGGCGTGCCCCAGCTCCTCCGCCGCGAGGAGCACGGGCGGCACGTGGGCGGCGACGTTTTCGGTGTCGATGGGCGGCACGCCCTGGCCGTCAATCACGAGGCCGTCGCGGCCGAGCACAACCGCCGCCTGCACCCCCTCTCGCTCCCGAATTGCAGCCACGAGGTCGCGAATGGTCGGCATCGCCCGGCTCCGGTGTAGTAAGGTTGCCGAAGTGTACGCGTCGTGGGGGGGAAGTCAAGCGGAATTCGCTTCCCCTGCCGACGCCTGACCGCTACTTTCACGAGTGTCCATGATCACTCCGATTTCTTCCTCCCGCCGGGGCCGTCGCGCGGCCGCCGGCGCGCTGATGCTCGCCATCGCCGCGCTCGCGACAGCGGCGTGCAGCGACCCGTTCAAGCTGAAGGCGCAGTACTCCAACGAGCCGTTCATCTACTCGGTCTACGGGATGTCGGGGGCCGGGCCGGCCAACGCGCCGGCCGCGCTCGACGTGATTGGCCGTTCCGCCGTGAAGGTGGACGGCACGTTCGGGTTCGACATCGCCTTCGACTTCGACGGGCACGGCAAGATCCTCATCATCCCGCAGAAGCTCGTCGGGACGCCGATGACGGGCGGGCGCGTGGTCGCGCTGCAGCGCATCAGCGGCGCCTACGAGTCGGTGATGGAAGCGCCCACCCGCAACTGGATGCTCGACTCGGCGGTCGCAGTGATCCCGGGCGAAACGGTGGGCATCCGGCTCACCACGGCCAGCTGCCTCTATCAGCTCTCGAGCGAGATGGTCGCGAAGATCGTCATTGACTCGGTGAAGACCGGCGGGCTCATCTTCGGACGCGGGGTCATCAACCCGAATTGCGGTTTCCGCTCGTTCGCGGAAGGCATTCCGGACAAATAGCCATGCACGATATTCGGATGGTGCGGGAGCAGGCGGCGGCGCTGCGCGACGGTATGGCGCGCCGCGGCGCACTCGAGCAGCTGGAGCCGGTCATCGCCCGTCTCGAGACGCTCGACCGCGAGCGCCGGCTCGCCATCCAGTCCGTCGAGGAGAAGAAGGCGGCGCGCAACACAGCGAGCCAGGAAGTGGGTCGGCGCAAGAAGGCGGGCGAGGATGCTGCGGACCTGCAAGCGCAGACGCGCGCGCTCGGCGAAGAGATCGCCCAGCTCGAGGCCGCGCTCACCGCCACGGAAGCGGCCATCCAGCAGGGGTTGTACGAGATTCCCAACGTCACCCTGCCGGCGGTGCCGGCGGGCGACGAGACGCACAATGCGGTGCTGCGCAGTTGGGGCACCCCGCGCGCGACGGACGGCGTGCGGCCGCACTGGGAAGTGGGAGAGGCGCTGCGTCTCCTCGATCTGCCGCGTGGCGCGAAGATCAGCGGATCCGGCTTCATCGTCTTCCGCGGTGCCGGCGCTCGGCTGGTGCGCGCGCTGATGAGCTTCATGCTCGACCTGCACACCCGCGAGCATGGCTACGAGGAGGTGTGGGTGCCGGTGGTCGTCAACCGCACCGCGATGATCGGGACGGGACAGCTGCCGAAATTCGCCGACGACATGTACACGCTCACCGACGACCAGGGCTTCCTGATTCCCACCGCCGAAGTGCCGGTGACCAACCTGTACGGCGGCGAGATCCTCGACGCGGCGCAGCTGCCGATGGCGATGTGCGCCTACAGCCCGTGCTTCCGCCGCGAGGCGGGAGCGGCGGGCAAGGACACGCGCGGCCTCCTGCGGGTGCACGAATTCGACAAGGTGGAGCTGGTGCGCTACTGTCGCCCGGAGGACGGCGCGGCCCAGCTCGAACTGCTCACCGGGCACGCCGAAACCGTGCTCCAGCGCCTCGGCTTGCCGTACCGCGTCGTCCTGCTCGCGGCCGGCGACACCGGATTCAACAGTGCGATGACCTACGACCTTGAGGTCTTCGCTCCCGGCGTCGGCAAGTGGCTCGAGGTCTCGTCGTGCTCGGTGTTCACCGACTTCCAGGCGCGGCGCGCCAACATCCGCTTCCGCGCGGCGAGCGGCGAGAAACCGCAGCACGTCTACACGCTCAACGGCTCAGCGCTCGCCTTTCCGCGCGTGATCGCCGCGCTCCTCGAGCATTACCAGCAGCCGGATGGATCGGTGGTGGTGCCTGAGGCGTTGCGCCCGTATCTCGGCGTCGACGTGCTCCGGTAGCGTATGCCACGCCGGGTGCCGGTGATTGTCGTCGCGCTCGGCCTGCTGGTGCTGCTCGGGTCGTACGTCTGGTACGCGCAACGCGTCGTGGAGGAGTTGCGGGGCGAGGCTGCGCGCTCGAGCCTGATGTTCGCGCGGGTGTACGCAGCGCTCGTCGACACGTCATCCACCGCGGACGGCACGGCGACCCTGCTCGACCTCTCGACACAGATTCGCGAACTCGGGGTTCCCGTCATCGTCACCGATGCGGACGACCGGCCGACGTCCTTCGCCAACCTTCCGCGACTGGGCTCGGGTATTGCCGACGCCCGGGACCCGCGGTATCCGGCGTTGCGCGCGATGGTGGGGACGCTCGACAGGCAGAACGCACCGGTGGTAGAGCAGGGAATCGGCAAGATCCACTTCGGCAATACGCCGCTGGTGCGCGGCCTGCGCATCATCCCGCTGTTGCAAGTGGCGATGCTCAGCCTGCTCATCGTGGCGGGGATGATGGCGCTCGGCGTTCGGGCGCGCGCCGAGCGCGAGCGCGTCTGGGCGGGCATGGCGCGCGAAGCGGCGCACCAGCTTGGCACGCCGCTCTCTTCGCTCAAGGGGTGGCTCGAACTGCTGGCCGACGGCGGCGGCGATCCGGCGCAAGTGTCGGCGCTGCAGCACATGCAGGGCGACGTCGATCGTCTCGAGCGCGTGGCACACCGGTTTGAGCGCATCGGCCGGCCGCCGAAGCTGCTCCCGGTTGACGTCGGCGACGCGGCCGAGGGCGTCGTGAATTACTTCCGCGCCCGCGTGCCGACGCTCGCCCACACTGTCGTCGTGAAGTTCGAGCGGGGCGACGGACCCTTCGTGGTGCCGGCCGACCGCGTCCTGCTGGAGTGGGCGGTCGAGTCGCTCGTCAAGAATGCGGTGGATGCGCTCGCCGGGCGAGGAGGCACGATCACGGTGCGCGTGGACCGCGCGGCCGGCGGCGGGGCGCGCGTGCGCGTTGCCGACGATGGTCCGGGCATTCCGCCGAAACTTCGGCGCAAGATCTTCGCGGCCGGCTTCACCACCAAGGAGCGCGGCTGGGGCATTGGCCTGCCGCTGGCGCGGCGCATCGTCGAGGAGTCGCACAACGGCCGGCTGGCGCTCGTTCCCTCCGATCGCGGGGCAGTCTTCGATCTCGTCGTTCCGGGATGACCGACCGCGCTCCCGCGGGGGACGTCACCCTGAATACGGCGCAACGCGCCGCTGTTGAGCACGACACCGGGCCGCTCCTCGTGCTCGCCGGTGCCGGCTCCGGCAAGACGCGCGTCCTGACGGCACGCGTGGCGCGCATCGTGGATGCGCTTGGCGTGCCGCCGCACCGCGTGCTCGCCGTCACCTTCACCAACAAGGCCGCGGGCGAGATGCGCGAGCGCATCGCGCGCCTGCTTGGCGCGGAGCCACGCGGGATGTGGATCGGCACGTTCCACGGCATCGGCGCGCGGATGCTGCGCCTGCACGCCGAGCGTGTGGGTCGCACCGCCGAGTACACCATCTACGACGAGGACGACACCCTCACCGTGATGCGGCGCCTGATGGAACGGGAGAAGGTCTCCCCCAAGGAATTCGCGCCCAAGGCGATCGCGGCGGCCATCAGCGACGCCAAGAATGCGCTCGTCACGCCCGCGGAGTACGCGCGCCTGGCCGCGACGCCGCTCGCCAAGCACGCGGCGACGGTCTATGGCGCGCTCGAAGCCGTCCTGCGCGCGCAGAACGCCGTGAGCTTCGATGACCTGCTGATGCTGCCGGTGCAGATGTTGCGCGAGCACGACGACCTGCGCGAACACTACGCGCAGCGGTTCGCGCATGTGCTGGTGGACGAGTACCAGGACACCAACCACGCGCAGTACGAGTTCGTGCGGCTCATCGCCGGAGCGCAGGGAAACGTCGCGGTGGTCGGCGACGACGACCAGTCCATCTACGGCTGGCGCGGCGCCGACGTGCGCAACATTCTCGACTTCGAGCGCGATTATCCCGGCGCACGCGTCGTGCGCCTCGAGGAAAACTACCGCTCGACGCCGGGTATCCTCGCGGTCGCGAATGTCGTGATTGCGCAGAACGCGGCGCGACGCGGCAAGACGCTGCGCGCCACGCGGCCGGGCGGGGAACCCGTGACGGTGCTCAAGGCGCTCGACGACCGCGATGAGGCCGACGCGATTGCCGACGCCATCGAGCAGCGGCGGCTCAATCAGCGCGAACGTGCCACGGAGATGGCGGTGCTCTACCGCACCAACGCGCAAAGTCGTGCCATCGAAGAATCGCTGCGCCGCCGCGGCATCCCGTACCGGCTCGTCGGCGCGGTGCGGTTCTACGACCGGCGCGAGGTGCGGGATCTGCTCGCCTGGCTGCGCCTGGCGGCCAATCCCGCCGACGACGAGGCCTTTCGACGGGCG
>JAKAJN010000022.1 GCA_021813725.1 bacterium
GGGAATCGCATCGTCGGCCATCGACTACCTCGCCGCCGTCGATGCGACGACGCTCGCCCCGGTGGATGAAGTCGTCGGCGAAACGCTGGTCGCGGTGGCCGCGACGGTGGGCGGCGTGCGTCTCATCGACAACGTGCTCGTCCGCCCGTGACGCCGCGCCTGCCTGCCGACCGCCTGCGCGAGTTGTCCCGGCGCCCCGCGGGCGCGTCCCCGCTCGTGATGGTCACCGCGTACGACTTCACGTCGGCGCGCGTGGCCGAGGCGGCGGGCGTCGACCTGATACTCGTCGGCGACTCGGCCGGCACCACCATACTCGGTTACCAAAGCACGCGCGACGTGGGCGTGGACGAGCTGCTCGTCCTCACGCGTGCCGCGGTGCGCGGCGTGCGCGAGACGCCGGTGATCGGCGACCTGCCGTTCGGGACGTACGAGGCGAGCGACGCGTTGGCTGTCGCTACAGCGCGACGCTTTGCCGAGGCCGGATGCGCGATGGTGAAGCTTGAGGGAGCCGGCGCGATGCTCGACCGCGTGCGCGCCATCGTCAGTGCGGGGATTCCCGTGATGGGCCACGTGGGGCTGTTGCCCCAGTCGGCGGAGCGTGCCGATGCGCTGCGCGCGCAGGGGCGCACCGCCGAGGCCGGGCTGCGAATTGTTGATGACGCGGAAGCGCTGGTGCAGGCCGGGTGCACGCTGCTCGTCGTCGAGGCCGTCCCCTCGGCGGTCGCGGCCGCCTGCGCCGAGCGCGTGTCGGTGCCGGTGATCGGGATTGGGGCGGGCGCGAAAGTCGGCGGCCAGGTGCTCGTGCTGCACGATCTCATCGGGTTGACCGAGGGGCACACCGCGCGCTTCGTGCGACAGTACGCGCAGGTCGGGCAAGTGATGCGCGAGGCCGTGGCCGCCTGGGCCAGCGACGTGCGCCGCGGCGCATACCCCGCGTCGCGCGAGGAGTATGGCATGCCGGACGACCAAGCCGAGCGCTTTGCCGCCGCCCTCGCCACACGCCGAGGGTCGAGCGAAGGGTGAGAAAAGCGGAATGCCCCGCGGAACCGTCCGCGGGGCATTCTGTTGTCTCTCTGTTTTCTTTCTGTTGTCTTTCTGTTGTCTCTCTACCACCTATAGTGCGCAAACGCCTTGTTGGCTTCCGCCATACGGTGGGTGTCTTCCTTCTTCTTGATCGCATTGCCTTCGCCCTTCGAGGCGGCGATCACTTCGGCGGCGAGCTTCTCCGACATCGACTTCTCGTTGCGGTCACGCGAGAACGAGATGAGCCAGCGCATGGCGAGCGCGGTGCGGCGCTCGGGGCGCACTTCCACCGGCACCTGGTAGGTGGCGCCGCCGACGCGGCGGCTCTTCACCTCGACGACCGGCTTCAGGTTGGAGAGCGCCTGCTTGAAGACGTTGACGCCCGGCTGGGAGGTGCGGCTTTCCACGAGGTCCATCGCGCCGTAGAAGATGCGCTCGGCGGTGGACTTCTTGCCGGCGTACATCAGCACGTTGATGAACTTCGAGACGGTCTGTGAGTCGTAGCGCGCGTCCGGCAGGATCGAGCGCTTGACGGCATTTTTGCGGCGGCTCATGGCTTACTTCCCCCCGGCCTTCGGCTTCTTGGTGCCGTACTTGGACCGGCTCTTGTTGCGGCCGTTCACGCCGGAGGCGTCGAGCTTGCCGCGCACGATGTGGTAGCGCACGCCCGGCAGATCCTTCACACGGCCACCGCGGATGAGCACGATCGAGTGCTCCTGCAGGTTGTGGCCTTCGCCGGGGATGTAGGCGGTGACTTCGAAGCCGTTGACGAGGCGGACACGCGCGACCTTGCGGAGGGCGGAGTTCGGCTTCTTCGGGGTGGTCGTGTACACGCGGGTGCACACGCCACGCTTGAACGGATTCTCCTTCAGAGCCGGCGCTTTCGCCTTGCGCGAAATGTCGCGGCGGCTCTGCCGGACGAGCTGATTAATCGTCGGCATACGTTCCTGCTGTTCGTGAACCTGCTTCTACGTGGATCGCCCCGGATGGGCGGCACGGAACAGACTTGAATTAGTAGTCGGTTGGGAGGGTGGAGGCAATGGGGGGGAAGGCAGACGGGAGACGGGAGACGGGAGACGGGAGACGGGAGACGGAAGACGGAAGACGGGGGACGGGGGACGGAGGGGGGCTACCGCGGCAGTTCGAAGTGATGAAGTTGCCAGCGAACGATGCACTGAGAGCCGCGCCGTTCACCTCCCAATCATCCCATCCACTGGCAGGCTGTCGCGCGCCTTCACCGCGGCCGAGAACTCGCCGCACAGATGCGAGATGGAGTTGGCGTAGTAGCTCACGAGCTCGCGCCCCTTGGGCAGGATGAGGTACCCGTCCCCCGCGCGTGCCACGACGCGACGCATCCGCAGCATCCGGTAGGCGCGCTCCCACGCCTCCTCGACCGCCAGGTCGCTGCGCAATACGCGCGCCTCGTTCTCCACCAGCACATCGCGCAACTCGGCCATCCGCTCCAACAGCTTGCCGCGCGCAATGAACTCGGCATCGAACGTCTGAATGGCCGCGCACGCCAATGGTACGGGGGTCACGGGGATGATCTCGCCGATCCGACCCATCATCCGCTCGCAAAATCCCTGCACTTCTGCCAGTCGCTCCGATCGCGGCCGATTGAACAGCGACGGCCCGCCGTGCGCGACCTCCTCAAGCCACGGCTGCACCGCCACCGGCTCGCCAATCACCACGGCCGCGCGCCCGTACCGCCGCCATCGTCTCGACACCAGTCGCCCGGCATTCCACGCGGCGTAATGGAGCACCTCACCGAGTTGCGCCAATCGCCCGCGTCGCTCGCCACCCTCGACGGCGCGCAACTCCCGGAGCAGCGTGCGATCCTCCAGCACGCGATCGTAGTTGACGGCCACCGGCACCACGTGCATGCGCTCGGCGAAGCCGGGCTCGCGCGCCACGCCAAGCACATAGTCGAGCAGGCCAACCTTCGGCGGCCGCAGGTGCCCGTCACGCGTGAGCCCGCCCTCGGGGAAGATCCCCTGCGTCACCCCATTGCGCGTGATGAGCTGCACGTACCGCTCGAGCACGCGGTGATACAGCGGCTCGCGATACCGCCGACGAATGAAATACGACCCGAACGACTTGAACAGGTACTCGAGCGGGAAGACTCGCGCCCACTCCCCCACGGCGTACGAAATGGCGACATCGCCGGCCAGCGCGTAGCTGGCGAGCACGAAATCGACGTTGCTGCGATGGTTGAGCACATACACCACGATGCTCTCGCGCGGCAACGCCTCGATGCGCTCGCGCCGCACGTACTCCACCGACACCTTGTAGAACATGCCGAGCAGCGCCTTGGACACGGCGTACCCGAACTGGTAGTACATCAGCAACGAGAATGCCGGTATGATCTCGGCCAAGTACCCGCGCACCCTTCCCCACACCTCTCGCTCGGCGATGCCGTGCTCGCGCGCGTGTGCCCGCACCGCCTCGCCGACGTCGGGGTCGTTGAGCAGGGCCTCGGTGATGTAGCGCTTGCTGGTGAGCTTGAAGCGGTCAATGCGCGCGCCGAACCGCCGATGGGCGCGCCGCGCCGCGCGCCGCACCCAGCGCCGCCAGTACCAGCCGGCGCCCAGCGTCAGCGCCACCGCAGTGACGACGACGCCCGCCAGCACATCCATGACCGGGAGGCGCACGCCTCAGAACCAGTCGCCGAAACGCAGGTACAACGCGCCGCGCCCACGGTCGTTCACGCCGTATTCGAACGCGATGGGACCGAGCGCCGTCGTCACGCCGAGCCCGCCGCGCGCGCCGAAGTACCCGTGCGCGTCGCGGAACACACCATACGTGGTCTGCTGCAACGCTCCGCCGGCGAGCGTCCCCTGCAGGTTCACCGGCCCGTACACGCGGTGCGCCACCCGCAGCGCGGCCATCGCCGCCTGGGCGCCACGCAGTTCCTGAATCTTGAAGCCAGGGAACCCGACGTCCGCGCCGCCGAGGAAGGCGCTGCTCTGCAGGGGGAGCCGTTCGCCGAGCACGGCGGAGAGGAGCGTCTCGACCGTGAAGCCGCGATGCGTGCGACTGCGACGCAGGTCGGCGGCAACGCGCCAATAGCGCAGCGTCTCCTCGAACGTCACCGCGCCGCGCGGCGCCTCGTTGGACGTCTCCGCCGACTGTAGCCGCAGGCGCGCGCCCAGCGACGCCGGCGTCCCGGCGAAGACCGGCTCGTCCCACTGGCGAGCGAACACGGTGAGCGCCACCGAGGCGCGCCGTGTGAGTCGCCGCTCAATGCCGGCCTCGGCGAGCCAGTCCGCCGTCTGAATCACCGGGAACTCGCGCCCGTCGCGGATGTCGCGCACCTGCGTGCGCGTGAAGGTGCCGCTGACGACGGGCGACCAGGGAGAGGAGAGCACGTCGTAGCTGCGCCGCAGGGTGAGCGCGAACTCCTGCTGCAGCTGGCCAAGCGAGACGACGCCAGTGAGTTCGGCATTGCGCCGCGGAAGGCGCTCCACTCGGCCCAGCCAGACTCGCGGTCCGAGTTCGCGGTCGAAGGCGGCGCCCGCCAGCAATTCCTCGTTGCTCGCCGGACGTCCTTCGGCGTCGAAAATCACCGAGTCGCCGGGACCGCGTTGGGGATTCAGCCAGATGGCGCGGAAGCGGTCCACGCGCGACAGCGAACGGAGGCGCTCCTGCAGGCGCGAGACGTCGGGCACACGCCCGCCGAAGTCGCCCAGCGTCAGCCAGACGACGCGATCCACGTCGGGATCCACTCCCTCGGGGAGGACGAACGAGGCGATGGGTGGCACGACGCCGCGCGGACGCACGCGCCCGCGCGGCAGACAGGCGGCGGCACGGAGCGCATTGTCGCGCGATGAATCGCCGCGCACCGCGGCCACGAACGTCCTGGCGCCGATCTCCCCCGCGGCGATGACGCGGTCAACGTTGACATTGGAGAAGTCGAGCTGGTTCACCCCGCTCACGTCCGACGTCACCCAGACGTCGCTCGCGCGCAAGGGCGGGATCGGCTGCTCGAACATGAAGTTCAGCAGGTGGCCGGCCGTCGAGAGGGGATCGTCGTCGGCGACGTCGAACTTGGAGGTGTCGCGCAGACCGGAGACGATGACGCGTGTGGCGCCGAGCGCACGCGCTGCCGCGATGGGGACGTTGTCGACGATGCCGCCGTCCACCAGGGCGCGCCCGTCCACGCGCACGGCGCGGAAGATGATGGGGATGGCTCCACTCGCGCGCACTGCCTGCGCGAGGTCGCCCGTGCCGAGCACCACCTGCTCGCGCGTGCGAAGGTCCGCGGCCACGGCGCGGAAGGGAATCGGCAGGCGGTCGAAGTTGCCGGCGGCCATCAGGTTGCCGCGTGCGTACAGCGCGCTGACCAGCGCGTTGAGCGGCCCCTCGCGCACCACGCCGCTGCGCAGCACGAACCCCTGGCTTCCCTGCTCCCACGAGAGAATCGCGCGCCGCGTGCCGAGGGATTGCGGCGTCGGCGCGGAGTATCGCCCGACAAGCGAGTCGAGGCCCAGCGCCTTGACGTCGCGCTCGATGTCCGCCACCTCGAGCCCGCTCGCGTAGAGCGCACCGATGATCGCGCCGGCGCTTGTGCCGACCACGAGATCAGGGACGATGCCGAGCGAGTCGAGCATGCGCAGGATGCCCAGGTGGGCAAATCCCTTGGCGCCGCCACCGGGAAGGACGAGGGCCAGCTTGCCGCTGTCTGCGCCGCACGATGCTATCGTGCGTTCGTTACGTGGCGTAATAGGAACTTGCGCGACCAGCGGAACCGACAGCACGGCACCGGCCAGCAGGGAGAGGAGTGGCCGGACGCCGCGCATCACGCACCGTCGGTCCTGAGGTGCGACCAATCGCGCTTCTCGTCGGTCACGCCCCGCAAGATCCACGACGAGAGGAGGATGAAGCTCATCAGCACGATCACCCCGATCCCCTGCCCCTGCGCCGGACGCATCAGCCCGCTTTCGATGGTGGCCGTGGCCACCAGCGCCCAGATGAACGGTCCGGTGATGGCCGAGAAGCGCCCAACCATTCCGTACAAACCATAGAACTCCCCGATCCGATCGGGCGGCGTGAGGCGCAGCATCAGCGGGCGGTCGGCCGCCCAGGTACCGCCCATCCCGATGCCCGCCATGCTCGCGGCTACGTAGAGCAGCCAGAGCGGGAGCGTGAGCAGGCCGATGGCGGACGCGAGCAGGAAGGTCATCACCCACAGGCGCAGCACCCAGTTGAGCGTCGCCTTGGGGCCGATGTGGTCCACCATGCGCCCCCACGCGAAGCCGCCGAGCACCGCGAAAGTGATGGCCACCATCATGATGCTCATCCCGGCCGCGCTCCCCTGCTTGGACGTCAGTCCATTGGCGTCGGCCACATTGAGCGTATACAGGAACATGATGCTGATGACCGTGTTGATGGCGTCGGTGTAGAAGATGCGTCCAACCAGGAAGCGCAACAGCCCGGGGTATTTCTCCCCCTCACGCAGGGTCCGGATGGTTTCGCGTGTGCTCTCCACCGTGGCCGCCCACGAGAAGACGGGACGCGGCGAGGGATTGCCACGCTCGCGCACGAACAGGAAGCACGGGATGCTCAGCGCCAGGAAGGTGATGGCGATGCCGACGAAGAGCCGCGACAGCTGCTCCGTGCCGAGGGCGAAGCCGAGCAACACGGCGATGTACGACCCGAAATAGCCGACGCCAACGCCGATGCCGCCGATGCGCCCGCGATTCTCCTCGGTGGAGACGTCGGGGAGCATCGCGTCGTAGAACTGCAGGCCGGCTGAATACGCGGCGTTGGCGACGATGAAGCAGACCATCGTCTCCCAGAACCCCACCGTGCCGAGCACGGCGGTGAGCGCCACGCAGACAATGGTGCTCCAGACGAGGAACGGCATGCGGCGCGGCGCACGGTCGGTCATTCCGCCGAGGAGCGGCGAGACGACGAAGATGATGGCCATGGAAATGGCCGAGATGTTGCCGTACAGCGCATCGGCGCGTTCGGCGCCGACGTGATTGCGGATGTACGCCGAGAAGTACATCGAGACCACGCCCATCGAGAAGATGGTGTTGGCGAGGTCGTAGATGACCCACGAGGCGACGGCGCGCCGGGTGATGACGTGCGTCGGGGGGGCGGTGGCGATCGCGGGTGCGGTCATCGGCTCGACGGCTGGGAAGGCGGGAATGTGACGCCTCGCCGGCCGGTGCGCCACCACTCAGCGCACCACACGTCAGTGCACCACGCGTCAGTGCGTGCCCGACGGAGGCGCCACGAAGTACAGATGGAAGGCCAGCCCGCCGTCGGGCGACGACGGCACATGCACGGCGCCGCGGAAGCGCCGCATCAACCCCTGCACAAGCACCAGCCCGCTGTCGGGGCGTTCGCGTGTCGGAAAGGCAGGCTCGAACAGTCGGCGCGCCTGCTCCTCGCTGAGGGCTTCGCCCGAATCGGCAATCACCAGTTCGATGTGGCCGGCCGCGGGGTCGAGCCCGAGCCGGGCGGAACGCTGCGTGTCGAGCCGCACGGTCTGGAGCGACACGTCGAACGTCCCGGCGTCGCCTAGCCGGGCGCGTGTGTGCTCGGCGAGCGTGCGGAGAATGGCGGCGATGGCGTTCGACTCGGCCATCACCATCACCGGCTCGGACGGAATCGTCCAGCGCGTGTGCACGCCCTCGGGGAAGAGCGCGTCGACCTCGTCGCGCCGTGCACGCAGGAGTTCGGCAAGGTCCACCGGGCCGAGCACAAGGGCGAGATCGCGTGTGTACGCGAGCACCGACTTGAGCTGGCCGGCCGCCTGCCGCACAGCCCGCTGGATTTCCGCCGACGGAGACGAGGACTCCGAGTCCGGCGGGTCCTCCACCAGCTCGGCGTTCATGCTGATGACCGTCAGCAGGTTGTTGAGCTCGTGCGCCATGCCGGCGGCAAAGCTGCCGACGAGTTCCAGCCGGTCGGCCTCGCGCACCCGACGAGCGAGAATCTCCTGCGTGCGCCGGCGACGCACGAGCAGCACGGTCAGCCAGGCGAGCGCGCTCACCAGCGCGGCCGCGGTGAGGAGCACGCTGCGCCGCCACCAGGGCGGCGAGGGCACCGCGAAGGTGAGCACTGCGGGCTCCCGCGTCGTGACGCCGATTGGCGTGCGCGCCTCCACCGCGAGCGTGTGCCGTCGCCACGGAATGTGGAACTCGGGGGTGGCGACGTCGGTCGTCGACCACGCGGACCACGGACCGCCGTCGATGCGCCACCGCGTCTGCAGGTCTTCTGACGGCACAGCGCCGCGTTCCGTCGCGGCGCTCCAGCGGAGCGTGAGGGTGCCATCCACGATCCGCGGCGCCTGCGGGAAGACGCGCGGCGTGGCCGTGTAGAGTTCCTGGGTGCGCAGGCGCAGCACGCCGGCCCCCATCGTGCCGACGTAGAGATCGCCCGACGCCGCGACGATGGGCCAGACGTTGGGTGTTGGCAGGCCAAACGCGCGGGTGAGCTTGGACCAGACGCCGCCGGCTAGCACCCAGACACCATCGGCGTTCGCGGCCCAGGTGCGACCATCCGCGGCGCGGTGCACAGTGACCTGCCCAGTGGGGGCCGGGTCACGCGCGACCGACGCGACGCGCAAGTCGCGTGCGATTTGCACAACCCCGGACGGGCGCAGTGCAACCAGGACCTGTTCGCTGTCGCCGAGCGCCAGCGAGAATGGAATGTCCTTCGTCCGTCCCGCGGGCAAGGCCACCATCGTGAAGCGCCCCTGCCGCTCGTGTGCGACACCGCGACTCGTCCCGAACCATCGCGCGCCGGAGGAGTCTTCCACCATGTCGAAGAACCGCGCGCCCTGCAGTTCCGGCGGGAGCGGCCACGCCTCGATGCGCTCGTCGGTCACGCGCCAGACGCCGCCGCGCCCGTTTGCGCCAAGCGGGAGGCCGAGCAGCCAGAGCGTACCATCGAGCCCGATAACGATGCGATGGATACCCGCGCGCTCGAGACCGGGCGCGTCGGTGCGGTGCCGCCAGCCGGCGTGCGTCCGCTCGAACACGCCCGCGGCGGCGCCGCCGCTTCCGGCCCAGAGCGCACCGGTGCGCGACCACGCGACCGCGGTGAACGGGACGGTTGGCAGCCCCGCGTCAATGCGCAGCCGTTCGTCGGGTTCGAGATACGCAACACCGCCAGCGGTGGCGGCGACCACACCGCCCTCGGCGGAGACGGCGATTCCGTTCACGCGGTTCGCCGGTGTCGCCGCCGCCGCGCGCCACTGCGACCATCGCGCGCTGACGCGCCGCCAGAAGACAACACCGGACCGGGTGGCGAACCAGACATTTCCGGCCGGGCCGAAGACCGCCCCTGTGACCGGCGCGATGGAAGATGGCATGAGCAGGCGGCGCCAGGGCGAGCCGTCCGTGTACAGGAAATCGCCGGCATCGAGGATGCCGACGGCCGTGGCGCCGGGGCCAGCCGCAAAGACCGGCGGCACCT
Source organism: bacterium (assembly GCA_021813725.1). GTDB lineage: Bacteria > Gemmatimonadota > Gemmatimonadetes > Gemmatimonadales > Gemmatimonadaceae > PNKL01. The sequence continues at coordinate 9,454 of JAKAJN010000022.1, forward strand.
CAACTCCAAACGCCGCGACCTTCTGCCATGGCGCATTACCGCGCAACCCACGCGTCCAGACGCCCTGTCGCTCATCCGGGCCGCGCACGACCATCCACTCCCGATCCGTATCGCCGCGACCGGCGAATCGCGTCACCCCTCCGGCACCTCCGGTGAATGGCGGCTGCGGCACCCACCGGCCATCGCGACGCTCCCAGAGTTCGAGGCCCGAGGACAGGAGCAGATGTCCATTCGCGCCAACCTGCAACCGCAGTTCGCGCGTCTCGCGCGGCCCGACTCCGGGCCACGGCTCAATGAGCCAGACCTCGTCGACGCGGCGCGCCAGCTTGAACTTGCCGCTATCGGCGAAGATCGCCCAGTTCGCATCGCTCGCGTGAACCGGGAGGCCCGCCCAGTCCGCCATCGGGGACAAACGCGGCACGCGATGCGCGTGCGTGTCGCCGTCCAGCACCTGCCAGAGTTCGCCTTCGAGCAGGAAGTGAACGACGCCATCCTCCGTGGCGGCCAACGCGAGCGTGCGCGCGGCGGGGAGCACATGACCGGCCTCATCGCGCACGCGGCGCCAGCGATAGCCGTCGAACCAGGCCGGCCCGCGCTCCGTGGCCGCCCAGATGGTGCCGTTGGAACCCCGCGCGACAGCATGCACGAGCGTCGACGGCAGCCCCTCCTCGACACCATAGCGGACCCATCGCCAGTCCTCGACGAGCGAGCCTTGAGCAAGCGCTGCATGCCACCCGATGGCGATGAGCCCACCCACGGCGACGAGCGTACCCGCGCGCCGTCGCCACGGGGTGCGACGGGCTGGAGTGCCACGAATTGCAGGAGACGGCCAGGTCATTTCAACAGTGCGCCACGCTCGATGAAGTCGCTCTCGCGTGGAACGTACCAGCCATTTTCAGCAGTGGCGAGCGACGCGAAGTAACACCGCGTGACGCACCGAAAACAGAGCGGCCCGCCCCTGGTTTCGGGACGGGCCGCTCCTGCTCCTGCCGGACTACTCGATGTCGTCCGCGCCCAGCGGCGACAGGTTGTCGGCCACCGTCGGAAGCGGTCCGAGGTCGCCAAGCCCGAACTCGGGCTCGGGGAGCGCCGGCGCCTCCACGTCCATGTCCACTTGCTGGTACCGGTACATGCCCGTGCCGGCGGGGATCAAGTGCCCGATGATGATGTTCTCCTTGAGGCCGAGGAGGTTGTCCTTGGCGCCCCGGATGGCGGCATCGGTGAGCACGCGCGTCGTCTCCTGGAACGACGCCGCCGAGATGAACGACTGGGTCGTGAGGCTGGCCTTCGTGATGCCGAGCAGCAGCGGCTCGGACGTCGCGGCGACCTGCTTCTTCTTCTTCGACTTGTCGTTCGCATCGCGGAACATCGCCTTGTCCACGTGCTCGCCTTCGAGGAACTCGGTCTCGCCCGACTCGAGGACGCGCACCTTCTGCAGCATCTGGCGCACGATCACGCCGATGTGCTTGTCGTTGATCTTCACGCCCTGCAGGCGGTAGACCTCCTGCACTTCGTTGAGCAGGTACTCCTGCACGGCGCGCGGGCCCTTGATGCGCAGGATGTCGTGCGGGTTGACCGGCCCTTCCGACAGGCGGTCGCCGGCGCGCACGCGGTCGCCCTCGTGCACGCGGAGGTGCTTGCCGGCCGCCACTTCGTACAACTGCGCCGGCTGCTGCTCGTCCACCGAGCCGCTGCCGTCGATGGGCTGCACGAAGATTTCGCGCTTGCCGCGCTTGATGTCGCCGAAGCGGACGACGCCATCAACCTCGGAAATCGTCGCCGGATCCTTCGGCCGGCGCGCTTCGAACAGCTCGGCCACGCGCGGCAGGCCGCCCGTGATGTCGCGGGTCTTGTACGCCTCGCGGCTGATCTTGGCGATCGTCGTGCCGGCGGCCACCTCGACGCCGTCGTCGATGATGAGCTGGGCGCCCACCGGGATGACGAAGTCGCGGACCTTCTTCTCCTTGCCGCCCTTCGTCGTCCACACCTCGATGTGCGGGTGCAGCTTCTTCTCGCGATCCTCGATGACCACCCGCTGGCGCAGGCCGGTGAGTTCGTCGAGCTCCTCGGCGAACGACTCGTCCTCCACGAGGTCCACGAACTTGATGGTCCCCTCGGTGTCGGTGATGATCGGGTTGGTGTACGGGTCCCACGTGAAGACGATGCCGTCCTTCTTGATCTCGTCGCCGTCCTTGACCATCAGGATGGCGCCGAGCGGCACGTGGAGGCGCGCCGACACGGGGGCGTTGCGTTCGGCCGATGCGCGGACGAAGAGCTCGCCTTCGTACGACGTGACCACGCGCTGGCCCTCGGCGTTCGTGACGGTGACGAGGCGGTCGCCGTACTCGACGACGCCCGACACCTTCGACTTGCGCGCCGTCTGCTCGGCGATGCGCGCCGCCGTGCCGCCGATGTGGAAGGTGCGGAGCGTGAGCTGGGTGCCCGGCTCGCCAATCGACTGGGCGGCGATGATGCCGACCGCCTCGCCGATGTCCACCATCTTCATCGTGGCCAGGTTGCGGCCGTAGCACATGCGGCAGAGGCCGCGCTTGGCCTCGCACGTCAGCACCGAGCGGATCTTCACCGACTCGATGCCGGCGTCCTCGATGGCGCGGGCAGTGTCCTCCTCCATCATCTGGCCAGCTTCGACCAGCAGGGCCGGACGGCCCGCGTCGTCACGCAACTGCGGATCGTACACGTCCTCCGCCGCCACGATGCCGACGATGCGCTCCGACAGCGGCTCGATGATGTCCTCGCCTTCCTTCAACGCCGACACCTCGAGGCCCATGATCGTCCCGCAATCCTCCTCGTTGATCGTCACGTCCTGCGCGACGTCGCAGAGGCGACGCGTCAGGTAGCCGGCGTCGGCCGTCTTGAGCGCCGTGTCGGCAAGGCCCTTGCGGGCGCCGTGCGTCGAGATGAAGTACTCGAGCACCGAGAGGCCTTCGCGGAAGTTCGACTTGATGGGGCTCTCGATGATCTCGCCGATGCCGCCGGTGAGCTTCTTCTGCGGCTTCGCCATCAGGCCGCGCATGCCGGCGAGCTGGCGAATCTGGTCGCGCGAGCCGCGCGAGCCGGAGTCGAACATCATGAACACCGGGTTGAATCCCGTCTGCGACTCGCGCATGCGCTTGACCATCGCGTCGGCGATGTCGTTGTTCGCGTGCGTCCAGGTGTCAATGACCTTGTTGTAGCGCTCGCCGTTGGTGATGTTGCCGGTCGCGTACGCCTTCTGGAAGCGCTCGACGCGCGCGCCGGCTTCCTCGAGCAGGGTCTCCTTCTCGCCCGGGATCTCGAGGTCCGAGATGCCGATGGAGACGCCACCACGCGTGGCGTTGCGGAAGCCGAAGTCCTTGAGGCGGTCGAGGAACGCCACGGTCGTCGCGAGGCCGGCGGCCCGGTACGACTCGAAGACGATCTCCGACAGCGCCTTCTTCTTCATGTCGCGGTTCTGGAACGGCAGTTCCGCCGGGACGATCTCGCTGAACATCACACGCCCCGCCGTGGTCACCTGCCACGACACCTCGCCCTCGCCGCCCTTCACCAGGAAGCGCACGGCCGAGTGCATCTGCAGGCGCCCCGTGGCCAGCTGCATCTCGACTTCGGCGGCGCTGGTGAACGCGGGAAGCTTGGCGACGCGCTTGGCATCCTTGACCAGCGCGTCAAAGTCGGTGGGCGCCTTGGTCGCGAAGTAGCAGCCGAGCACGATGTCCTGGCTGGGCTCCGCCACCGGGCGTCCGTCGGCCGGCTTCAGGATGTTGTTGGACGACAGCATCAGGACGCGGCACTCGAGCTGCGCCTCGAACGAGAGCGGCACGTGCACCGCCATCTGGTCGCCGTCGAAGTCGGCGTTGAACGCCGCGCAGACAAGCGGGTGGATGCGGATGGCCTTGCCTTCCACGAGCACCGGCTCGAACGCCTGGATGCCCAGGCGGTGCAGCGTCGGCGCGCGGTTGAGCAGCACCGGATGGTCGCGAATGATCTCCTCGAGGATCTCGTACACCTCGGGGCTTTCGCGCTCCACGATCTTCTTGGCGCGCTTCACCGTCTCGGCGATGCCCTTCTCGACGAGCTTGTGAATGATGAACGGCTTGAACAGCTCGAGCGCCATCGCCTTCGGCAGGCCGCACTGGTGCAGCTTGAGCTCGGGGCCGACGACGATGACCGAGCGCCCCGAGTAGTCCACGCGCTTGCCGAGCAGGTTCTGGCGGAACCGCCCCTGCTTGCCCTTGAGCATGTCGGAGAGCGACTTGAGCGGGCGCTTGCCGCGCCCGCGAATCGCCTTGGAGCGGCGGCCGTTGTCGAACAGCGCGTCCACCGCCTCCTGCAGCATGCGCTTCTCGTTGCGCAGGATGACTTCCGGCGCGCGGTGCACGATGAGCTTCTGCAGGCGGTTGTTGCGGTTGATGACGCGGCGGTACAGGTCGTTGAGGTCGGACGTGGCGAAGCGCCCGCCGTCGAGCGGCACGAGCGGCCGCAGGTCGGGCGGGATCACCGGGACGACGTCCATGATCATCCACTCGGGCTTGTTGCGCACGTCCGAGTGGTCGCCCGAGTTGCGGAACGCGTCCACGATCTTCAGGCGCTTGAGCTGCTGCTTCTTCTTGTGCTGCGACGTCTCCACCGCCACCGAGGCGCGCAGCTCCTCCGCCACCTTGTCCACGTCGAGGCGACGGAGCAGCTCGCGCACCGCCGGCGCGCCGATGTCGGCGAGGAAGGCGGTGTCGTTCTCGGCCTTCGCCTTCATCCGCAGCTCGAGGTACTGCTCCTCGTCGAGGAGGTCGTTGACGCGCACCTCCTGCTCGCCGGCGTCGATGACGACGTAGTTCGAGTAGTAGATCACCTTCTCGAGGTCACGCAGGGTGAGGTCGAGGAGGTTGCCCATCGGGCTCGGCAGGGTCTTGAAGAACCAGATGTGCGCCACCGGCACGGCGAGCTCGATGTGCCCCATGCGGTCACGGCGCACCTTGCTCAGCGTCACCTCCACGCCGCAGCGGTCGCAGATGACGCCGCGATAGCGGATGCGCTTGTACTTGCCGCAGTGGCACTCCCAGTCCTTCACCGGGCCGAAGATGCGCTCGCAGAACAGGCCGTCCTTCTCGGGCTTGAACGAGCGGTAGTTGATGGTCTCGGGCTTGGTCACCTCGCCCCACGACCACCACGAGCGCAGGCCGGCCATCTCCAGCCGCTCCCGCTCCTTGGGGTCACGCGGGCCGCGGATCTCCTCCGGGCTCGCGATGCGGACCTGGATGAAGTCGAACGCCGAGGCGCGCTGTTCGCGCGCGTTGCGGAAATCAATCATCGGTTATTCCTCGCTCCCGTTCCCGAAGGACCCGCCGCCATAGACTTCGTTCGCGTCCATCGTGACGTGGATGCCCAGCGCCTGCAGTTCCTTGACGAGCACGTTGAACGACTCGGGCGTGCCCGGCTCCGGCAAGTTCTGCCCCTTCACGATCGCCTCGTACACGCGGCTGCGGCCGTTCACGTCGTCCGACTTGACGGTCAGGATCTCCTGCAGCGTGTGCGCCGCACCGTAGGCCTCGAGGGCCCACACTTCCATTTCACCGAACCGCTGGCCGCCGAACTGCGCCTTGCCGGCGAGCGGCTGCTGCGTCACCAGCGAGTACGGCCCGATGCTGCGCGCGTGGATCTTGTCGTCCACAAGGTGGCTGAGCTTCAGCATGTACACCTGGCCCACCGTCACCGGGCTGGTGAACGTCTCGCCGCTGCGCCCGTCGCGCAGGCGGATCTTGCCGAACGGCAGGATGCCCGCGAGTCCGAGCAGCTCCACCGCCGCCGCGTCCACGTCGGCCTCGCTCTTCTTGCCGAGCGTCGCCGCGAGGGCCGGCAGGCCGCGCGCCTCGAGCAGGTCGGCCGCCGCCATCGCGTCGAGCTTCTCGAGCTCCTTGACGGCCTTCTTGAAGTCGGCCTTGCGCGCGGCATAGTCCTCGTCGTCCGCCGCCGCCTCGTGGAATGCCTTCTCGTGCTTCAGGTTCGCGTGCTCGCGCTCGGCCAGTTCCTTCGCCGCCGCCGCGAGATACTCGCGCACCGCCACGAAGATCTCCTTGGTCTCGGCCGACATCGCGCGACCGTGCAGGTCGTTGAGCGTCGCGTCGGCGAGCAGCTCCACCTTGTCGATGTCCTCCGCCGCCGGCTTGATGTCGCCGAGCAGATGGCGGATTTCCTTGTCGGTGATCGGCGGCGCCTCGGCCTGCAGGCCGAGTGACGCCTTGGCCCACGTCACGCCGGCCAGGCGCAGCAGCAGCCCGATCTCCCGCTCGTTGGCGCCGGCGAAGACCGGCGTCTTGGCGTAGAAGCCGAGGAGCTTGGCCGCCCACCCGAGGTGCGTCTCGAGAATCTGGCCGACGTTCATGCGGCTCGGCACGCCGAGCGGGTTGAGGACGATGTCCACCGGACGGCCGTCCGGCAGGAACGGCATGTCCTCTTCCGGCACGATGCGCGCCACGATGCCCTTGTTGCCGTGACGGCCGGCCATCTTGTCGCCCACCGAGATCTTGCGCTTCTCGGCGAGGTAGACCTTCACGAGCTGGATGACGCCCGGCGGGAGTTCATCGGGCTGGAGAATGCGGTCGATGCGCTCCTCCGCCTTCTCCTCGATCTTCGCCTTCACGTCGTTGGCCGCCTCGATGATCTCGCGGACCTCGTCGTTCACCTTCTTGTTGCCGACGCGGAACGTCTTGAGGTCGAGCGTCGCGAGGCGGAGCGTGCCGAGGATCTCCTCGGTCAGCTTGGTCCCCTTGGCGATCGCCTCCTCCACCGTCCCGCTCTTCAGCGCCAGCTCGACCGTCTGGCCGAGCAGGAGCTCCTTGATCTCCTCGTCGCGCACGTCGTTGACGCGCACCTTCTCCTCGCCCTCGAGGCGGCGGACGTCACCGATGCGCTCGCCGCGGTCCTTCTCGACCACCTGGTCCTCGACGCGCGAGAAGATCTTGACATCAATGACGACGCCTTCCATTCCCGGCGGGACCTTGAGTGACGAGTCCTTCACGTCCTTCGCCTTCTCGCCGAAGATCGCCGTGAGCAGCTTCTCTTCCGGCGACAGCTCCGTCTCGCCCTTCGGCGTGATCTTGCCGACGAGGATGTCGCCCGGCTTCACGTGGGCGCCGATGCGGACGATGCCGCGCTCGTCGAGGTCCACGAGCGACTCTTCCGAGACGTTCGGGATTTCCCGCGTGATCTCCTCCTGCCCGCGCTTGGTGTCGCGCACGTGCAGTTCGAGCTCCTGGATGTGGATGGACGAGTAGACGTCATCCTTCACCAGGCGCTCCGACAGGACGATGGCGTCCTCGAAGTTGTGCCCGTACCACGGCATGAACGCCACGGTGACGTTGCTGCCGAGCGCGAGCTGGCCGTGCTCGGTGGCGGCGCCGTCGGCCAGGACGTCGTTCGGCTTCACCTTCTGCCCGAGCTTGACGGCCGGACGCTGGTTGATGGCCGTGTCCTGGTTGGTGCGCCAGTACTTCTTGAGGCGATAGCGGTCCTGCTGCGTGAGCCGCGCCAGCGGGGCGCCGGCGTCGCGCTTCCCTTCCTTGCCCTGGCCGGCGTCGACGATGATCTCGTCGGCCGTCACGCGCGTCACCACGCCCGCGCGGCGCGCAATCACCACCGCGCCCGAGTCCTGCGCCACCTTCTCCTCGAGTCCCGTGCCGACCACCGGCGTCTGCGGGTTGAGGAGCGGCACCGCCTGGCGCTGCATGTTGCTGCCCATCAGCGCGCGGTTGGCGTCGTCGTGCTCGAGGAACGGAATGAGTGCCGCGGCGATGGAGACCACCTGCTCCGGCGCCACATCCATATAGTCGATGCGCGCCGGCGGCACGAGCGGCACGTCGGACTGCTGGCGGCTGAGCACGAGCTCGTCCACGAACGTCCCGTCGGCGTTCAGCTTGGCGTTCGCCTGCGCAATGATCGCGTCCTCTTCACGGTTGGCGTCGAGCCACTCGAGGTCGCCCGTCACCTTGCCGTTGCGCACCACGAGGTACGGCGTCTCCACGAAACCGAGGTCGTTCACCCGCGCAAAGCAGGCCAGCGACGTGATGAGGCCGATGTTCGGCCCTTCCGGCGTCTCGATGGGGCACATGCGGCCGTACTGCGAGTAGTGCACGTCGCGGACCTCGAAGCCCGCGCGCTCGCGCGTCAGGCCGCCCGGTCCGAGCGCCGACAGGCGGCGCTTGTGCGTCAGCTCGGCCAGCGGGTTGGTCTGGTCCATGAACTGCGACAGCTGCGACGACCCGAAGAAGGCCTGGATGACGGCCGACACCGTGCGCGCGTTGACGAGGTCGTCGAGCGCGATTTTCTCGGTGTCCTGGTTGATGCTCATCCGCTCCTTCACCAGGCGCGCCATGCGCGACAGGCCGACGGAGAACTGGTTCGCGATCAGTTCGCCGACGGAGCGAATGCGGCGGTTGCCCAGGTGATCGATGTCGTCCGTGTGTCCGCGCCCCTCGTGGAGCTCCACGAGGTAGCGGAGGATCGCCACGAAATCGTCCACGGTGAGCACCGTGGTGTCGGGCGACGTCGGCAGGCCGAGGCGCTGGTTGATCTTGTAGCGCCCGACGCGGCCGAGGTCATAGCGCTTGGGCGAGAAGAAGAGCCGCTCGAGCGCCTGCTTCGCCGTCTCCTTGTTGGGCGCGTCGCCCGGGCGGAGCAGCGAGTAGATCTGCTTGAGGGCCTCGTCCTCGGCGTGCGTCGGGTCCTTGAGCAGCGTGTTCTTGATGAGCTGGCTCTCGACGCGCAGCGACGGCGAGAAGACGTGCACGCGGTGCAGGTTGGCCTTCCGGAGGCGCTTGCACAGCATCTCCTTGAGCGACTGCCCCGCCTCGGCGATCACCTCGCCCGTGGTCGGGTCGATGACGTCGAGCGCGATGACGCGCGCGTTCGTGCGCTCGCCGCGTTCGATCGCGTCGAGCTCGTCGCGCAGGTCCACCGACATGTACGACGCGAAGACCTTCAGCCTGTCGATCTTCTGCCGGCGGAGGCGGTTGAACACCTCTTCGGTGAGCTCGTCGCCCACCTTCACCAGGAGCAGGTTCTCGTCGCGCTCGCGCTGGGCGCGCGCCTTCTTGGTCTTCGGCTTCGGCGCATCCTCGGCCGCCGCCTCGCCGGCGAGCTCGATGTCCTCGGCGACGATCGCGCCGATGACCTCGCGGTTCTCCGCGCGGCCCTCGCGCTTCTTCGTCAGGTCGAGCTCACGCACCGCGAAGAAGAGCCGCAGGATGTCGGCATTGGTTCCGTAGCCGAAGGCGCGCAGCAGCGCCGTGGCCGGGAACTTCTTCTTCTTGTCGATGTGGACGTAGATGATGTCGTGGATGTCGACGGTGAACTCCACCCACGAGCCGCGGAACGGAATGATCCGCGAGCTGATCAGTCGCTGGCCGTTGGGGTGGGTGCTCTCCTCGAACACCACGCCCGGCGAGCGGTGCAGCTGCGACACGATCACGCGCTCGGCCCCGTTGATCACGAAGGTGCCGAGGTTCGTGAGCAGCGGCAGTTCGCCGAGGTAGACTTCCTTGCGGATCTCGTTCTTGAGGCGCTTGCCGTTGCCGGCGTCCTCGAAGACGCGCAGGGAGAGCGTCGCCTTGAGCGGCGCCGAGTAGGTCATGTCGCGCTCGATGCACTCCTCCACGGAGTACTTCGGCTCCCCGAGCGTGTACTTCTCGAATTCGAGCGAGAAGTTCTGGTGCACGTCCTCGATGGGGAACAGGTCCCGGAAGACGCGCTCGAGGCCGACATCCTCGACGTGTTTGGCGGCGGCATCCAGCTGGAGCAGGGACTCGAAGGCGCGCACCTGGATATCGAGGAGGTGCGGCATCTCCATCCGCTCATCGAGCTTGGCGAACGAAATCTGCTTGATCATTGCGGTTCCGGGAGTTCCGGTGAACAGGCGAAAACCGCCCAGCCCCGGCCGCGCGGGAAGCCGCGCGGGCGGGTCGGGGCGTGCACTACGTCAGTTGTGCGGCGAGACGAGACGTGCGATCACGGGGGTCGTTGGGGCTGAGGGTGGGAACCCGGCGGCGCGGGGCATCCGCGCCACCGGCAACCCCCGGCCTTACTTGACTTCGATCTCTGCGCCTTCGGCCTCCAGCTTCGCCTTCAGCTGGGCGGCTTCGTCCTTCGAGACGCCGGCCTTCACGGTCTGCGGCGCGCCATCCACCAGGTCCTTGGCTTCCTTCAGCCCGAGACCGGTGATTTCGCGAACGACCTTGATGACCTGAATCTTCTTGGCGCCGGCCGCCTTGAGCGTGACCGTGAACTCGGTCTGCTCCTCGGCCGCGGCCGCGGCACCCGCGCCGCCGCCCGCCGGGGCGCCCGCCGCAACGGCGGCGATGGTGACGTTGAACTTCGTCTTGAATGCGTCGATGAGCTCGACCAGCTCGATGACCGACTTGTTGCCGATCGCTTCGAGGATCTCGTCGTTGCTCAGGGTCGTGGTAGCCATGGTTTCGTTCTCCGTGTGTCTCCCAGGAGTCCTGGGGCGTTGTGGTTCAGGCGGACGCCTGGGGAATCAGTTGCTGCTGCCTTCGAGCTGGGTCTTCCGCGCCTCGAGGGCGAGCGCGAACGACATCATGAGACTGTTGAGGTACCCGGCGAACATGCTGAGCGCCTCGTCGCGGGTCGGCATCGTGGCGAGCTTGCTCACCATCGCCTGGTCGACCACCGCGCCTTCATACACCCCGCCCTTCACCGCCGGGCGCTGATCGTTGGCCTTGGCGAACTCCGCCAGGACCTTGGCCGCGGCGATGGCGTCCTTGGCCACCACGACGCCCGTCGGGCCCTTGATCGGCTGCCCCACCAGTCCGCACTCGTTCACCGCGCGGATGGCCAGCGAGTTCTTGATCACCACGTACTCCACGCCTGCCTTGCGAAGCCGGCGGCGCAGATCCGTCATCCGCTTCACGTTGAGTCCGGTGAAGTCGGTGTAGTACAGCGCATTCGCGCCCTTGATCTTGGCGCTGAGCTCGGCGACGAGCTTTTCCTTGTCTGTGCGATTCATGGCTCGTTACCGGTACGGGGTGGTGTCGACTTTCACCCCCGGACCCATCGTCGACGAAATCGACAGGTTCCGGATGTAGACACCCTTCGCCGCGGCCGGCTTGGACCGGACGATCTGGTCCATGAACGCGGAGAAGTTGGTCTCGAGGGCGTCGAGCCCGAACGAGACCTTGCCGATCTTGGCGTGCACATTGCCGCCCTTGTCGACGCGGAACTCGATCTTGCCCGCCTTGGTTTCCTTCACGGCCTGGCCGACGTTCATCGTCACGGTGCCCGCCTTCGGATTCGGCATCAGGCCACGGGGGCCGAGCACGCGACCCAGCTGGCCGACCTGGCCCATCTGGTCCGGGGTGGCGATCATGACGTCGAACTCGGTCCAGCCTTCCTTGATCTTCGCGATGTACTCGGTGCCGACAAAATCGGCGCCGGCCGCTTCGGCCTCCTTGGCCTTGTCGCCGACGGCGATCACCAGCACGCGCACGGTCGCGCCCGTCCCCGCGGGGAGGACGACGGTGCCGCGCACCACCTGGTCGGCGTGCCGCGGATCGACGCCGAGGCGCACCACCACCTCCACCGTCTCGTCGAACTTCGCGTACGCGCCGGTCTTCACCAGCTCGAGCGCCTGCTTGGCCGCGTACGCCGTGTCAACGGCGCGCTTGGTGGCCGCGGCGCGGTACTTCTTGCCGTGCATGTTGTTGGCCATCAGTCCTTGACCTCCACGCCCATCGAGCGCGCGGCGCCGGCAACCATTGCCATTGCCGACTCAATGGAGTCGCAGTTGAGGTCCGGCATCTTGAGCTCGGCGATCTTCTTGATCTGCGCCTTGCTGATGGCTCCGACCTTGTTGCGGTTGGGCTGACCCGACCCCTTGTCCAGGCCCAGCTCCTTCTTGATGAGGACGGCCGCGGGCGGCGTCTTCAGGATGAAGGTGAAGGACTTGTCGGCGTAGATCGTGATCTCGACCGGGAGGATCGTGTCCTGGCCCTGCGTCCGAGCGTTGAACTCTTTGCAGAATGCCATGATGTTGATCCCCTGCGGGCCGAGCGCGGTGCCGACCGGAGGGGCCGGGTTCGCCTTGCCTGCAGGAATCTGCAGTTTGACGAATCCGGTGACCTTTTTTGCCATGGTGCTCCTCTGACGTTCGGGCGGGGCGCCAATCGCCTCGCCGACTCCCACGGTGTGATTTGCGAGGTCGTGGTGGCCCTCGGTGCGTGAGTGCGGCAGCCATCACGCGTGGCATTTCAGAGACGGAAGACGGGGGACGGAAGACGGGGGACGGTCTCCCGTCTCTCGTCTTCCAGCTCCCGTCTGCTCTTCGGCGGCTTTACGGCGACCGCGGCTGAGGAAGCCGCGGCCCCGTGGGCGCTCCGCCTAGTGCGCCCGCAACTGCAGGTAATCCAGCTCCACGGACGTCGGGCGTCCGAACAGCGACACCGACACCCGCACCTTGCCCTTGTCGGGCATCACTTCCTCGACCACGCCGTTGAAGTCCGTGAACGGACCGTCGGTGATGGCCACCGCCTGCCCAATGAGGAACGGGATCTCCTCCTTGGGCGGCGCTTCCTCCGCCTCGTCGGCGATGCCGAGGAGGCGGCGCACTTCGTCATCGCGCAACGGCTGCGGGTCGCGGTCCTTGCCGACGAACTTGATGACCCCCTGGATGCTGTTGATGGCGTGCATGGAGTCCTCGTGGGCCTCCATCTCCACCAGCACGTAGCCGGGGTACACCTTGCGTTCGACCGTGACCTTCTTGCCGTTCTTGATCTCGACGACGTCCTGCGTTGGCACAAGCGCCTGCCGAATGGCACGCGCGTCGGGGGCCGCCGGATCCGCGTCAATCTTGCGCTGGATCAGCGACCGCACCTTGTTCTCGTGCCCAGAGGTCGTCTGGATCGCGTAAAACCGATGCACGCGCGCTCCTAAAACGCGGTGGGCAGCTTGACGAGCAGCTGCTGCAGCACCACGTCCATGAGCGCGATCACGCCCCCGATGAAGAGCGAGAGGAGCACGACGCCGACGGAGAGCTGCCGCACCTGCGGCACGTCCGGCCACGTCACGCGCTTCATCTCGGCCACCACATCGTGGTAGAACGCAACGGTCTTCTGCACCGCCCCCTGCTGCGGCACCACCTCGGCGGCCATGGTTACTTGGTCTCCTTGTGCACCTGGTGCTTGTTGCAGCGCGGGCAGTACTTCTTCCACTCGACGCGCTCCGGGTGGAGGCGCTTGTTCTTCGTGGTGAAGTAGTTGCGGTTCTTACACTCGTTGCACGCGAGGATGATCTTGTCGCGGGGCATGTCAGAAACCTCTTGGATGCTGCTGGTATTGGCGGTTCACGGTTGACCGCCCCCGTGGCACCAGACGTGCCAGGCACTGAATTCTCCTGCTCCCTGCCTGCTTCCAGAGCTGGCGACCGGGATTGAACCGGTGACCTCACCCTTACCAAGGGTGTGCTCTACCGACTGAGCTACGCCAGCGATCTGTTTTTTCTCTGCTTTCTCTCTGCTTTCTCTCTGCTTCTTCTCTGCTCCAAAGCGGGAGACGGGGCTCGAACCCGCGACATCAAGCTTGGAAGGCTTGCGCTCTACCAGCTGAGCTACTCCCGCGAGTCCTCCGACCTGCTCGCTCGTCCTGCCGTCCACTGCGGCGTCGCTGTTTCGCTTCCGCCGCACCGTGCTTCACCGAGTGGTGGGGGAAGGATTCGAACCTTCGAAGGCATACGCCGGCAGATTTACAGTCTGCTCCCGTTGGCCACTTGGGTACCCCACCTTTTGGTTCCCCCGCACTCCGCCCTCGTCCCACCCCCTGCACAGAGCTGACGGCGAGAGTCGAACTCGCAACCGCTTGATTACAAATCAAGTGCTCTGCCAGTTGAGCTACGTCAGCGACTGGCCGTTTTTGCGCGAGACTTGTAGAATACCCAGCTTCGCTGCAAGTGTCAAGCCGTTGCAATTGTTGGCTTTACGGCGGCTCGGCAGGGGCGCTAGCGCACCTTCTTCCAGCGCGCGCCCTGGGGAGTGTCTTCGACAACTATCCCCTTTTCTTCCAACAACTTGCGAATCTGGTCGGCCGCGGCGAAGTCGCGCCGGCCGCGCGCCGCCTTGCGCGCCGCGATCTGCTGCTCCACCCAGGCCTCGAGCGAAGCATCCACGCCCTCACGCGCCGGCACGATGTCCAGCACCGCATTGGCGCGCGCAAAGGCCTCGCGCGCCGCGCCCAATCCGGCGACATCACTCCCGCGCTTGTCGAGTTCGGCGTTGGCGTGATTGATGAACACGAACAGCGCAGCCTGCGCGCGCGGCGCGTTCAGGTCGTCGCGCAGCGCATCGTCGAACTCGGCGCGGAATTCCTCGGCCACCTCGGAGAGCTTCGCCGTACCCCCCGACGCCGACGCGAGCCGCTCGGCGAAATCACCAATGCGTCGCACCGCCTCCATGCTCGCTTCGAGCGCCGCCCCCGACAGGTTGAGCTGCTTGCGGTAGTGCGTGGAGAACATCAGGTGGCGCACGGCGGCCGCGCTCACGTTCTGCGCGCGGAGGTCCTGCACGGTGGACACGTTGCCGACGCGTTTGGCCATCTTGCTGCCGTCGGTGAGCAGGAACTCGCCGTGGCACCAGAAGCGCGCGAATGGCTTGCCCGTCGCCGCTTCGCTCTGCGCAATCTCGTCCTCGTGATGCGGGAACTGCAGGTCGATGCCGCCGGTGTGAATGTCGATGGTCTCGCCGAGCAGGCTCATCGCCATTGCCGAGCACTCGAGGTGCCACCCCGGGCGACCGCGCCCCCACGGCGAATCCCACGCCGCGCCGCACTGCTCGTCGGCCGGCGTCGCCGCCTTCCAGAGCGCGAAGTCCTGCGCATTCTCCTTGGCGTAGTCGTCCTGTGCCACCCGCGCGCCGGCCTTGAGTTCGCGCGTGTCGAGGCGTGAGAGCCGCCCGTACGCGGCGAACTTGTCGATCGCGAAGTAGACAGTCTTGTCGTCGGCCTGGTAGGCAATCCCCTTCTGCTCGAGACGACGCACGAGGTCCACCATCTCGACAATGAAGTCGGTGGCGCGCGGATAGTGCTCCGCCGGCTCGATGCGCAGGTAGTCGCGGTCGGCGAGGAACATCGCGACGACGGGTTCCGTGACGTCGCGAATGGACTTTCCCTGCTCCGACGCGCGCTTGATGATCTTGTCGTCCACGTCGGTGAGGTTCATCACCTGCCGCACCTTGAAGCCGGCGTGCTTGAGCGCGCGACGCAGGAGGTCGGCCATCAGGAAGGTGCGGAAATTCCCGAGGTGCGCCGGGTTGTAGACCGTGGGGCCGCACGCATACAGGCGCACGGTCTCGCCGTCGGCCGGGGCAAAGGGCTCGACGGCGCGCGACATCGAGTTGTAGAGGCGGAACTCGGGCATGCCCAAAGTTAGCCGCGGGCCTAGGGTACCGTCCACCGTCCGGGCGGTTCGGTGACGACGCGCGAGCGCAGCACGCGAATGCCCTCGGCGCGACAGAGCGCGAGCACCTCTTCGGCCGATCGGTCGGCGAGGGGGACGCGCACCGCGCCGTCGCGGCGGCAGGACGCCGCGACGTGTCGGCGCAGGCGAGCTGCGGCGACGCGCGGGGCGCCGACGGCGAGTTCGAGGGCGTCGCGCGGGGCCGCCGCGCGCGGATCGACCCAGGCGACGATGCGCCCGGCACGCAGCAGCGCGGCACGGTGCGCGACACCGGCGAGCACGCCGAGGTCCGCGGCGCCGACGAGCACGGCCACGCCGCTGGCCGCGACGACCTGCAGTGCGCGCCGCATCTCGCGTCGCGCCGCGGGATCGAGCCCGTCGAGCACGCCGTCGAGCGCGAGCAGCGCCGGCGTGCCCTGCAGGGCGGCGGCGAGCGCGACGATGCGCTTTTCGACCGGGGGGAGTTGTCCGACGCGCACGGCAAGCCGTTGAGCGAGGCCGAGGCGCACCGCCCACAACTCGGCAACGGCCACGCGACTGGCGCCGCGCAATTCGCCCTCGACGGCGGCGAACTGCAGCGCTTCGCGCACGGTGAGGAATTCGTGGAGCAGCGCGTGCGACGGCACGAAGGCGGCGAAGCGCGGCGGGCAGGTGTCGAGCCCGCGCCAGCGAACGACACCCGCGTCGGCGCGAAGCATGCCGGCGGCAAGGCGCAGCAGGGTGCTCTTGCCGGCGCCCTGCGGCCCGGCGATGCCGACAATCTCGCCGTCGAGCACATCGCCGCTGACGCCATCGAGCGCCACGGCGCCCGCGCGCGGCCCGCCAACGCGGGCGGGGTGGCTCTTTCGCAGGTTGGTGAACGCGACGACAACGTCGGGCACGACACGCTCCGATGGAGACGCGCCGAGTGTGCGCGGTCAGTCGCTCGCGTGTGTCACCAATTGCGCGCGTGAGGGGGCGAAAGTGCGCAGGAGTGCCCCGGCGCGCACCTACGTCGCGGCGGTGGGCGGCGTCTCGACGTCTCCGTACGCGCGCTCCACGAGAAGCTTCCGCACGACGACAAGGAGCACCGCGAGCCCGGGCACCGCGACGAGCAGGCCGAGCGGGCCAAGCAGCTTGGAGCAGATGAGGACGCTCATGATGGTGAGCACGGGGGGCAGACTCGCGTGCTTATGCATGATGAGCGGATTGACGACGTTGTTCTCGACGAAGTGCACGACGAAGCCGAAGAGCACCACCAGCAGCGCGCGCATGCCGTCGCCATCCGCGAGCACGAAGAGCGCCGGCACCAACGACGAGATGAGCGTGCCGAAGAACGGCACCAGCGCCACGACGCCGGTGAAGATGCCGAAGGCGAGCCAGTACGGAACGCCGAGCAGCCAGAGCCCGGCCGCCGTGAGGGCGCCGAGGACGAACATCGCGAGCAACTGCGCAAACGTCCACGCGCGCAAGGCGAGCACGATGCCCTTCAGCACGTCGCGCGCGGCGTCCCGATGGCGCGGCGGGATCACGGTCATCAGCAGGTCGCGATAGATGTCGGGGCGGAGCGCGAGGTAGAGCGCCATGATGAGCACCGACACCAGATTGATCAGGCCGTGCAGGAGGCCGAAGACGCGCGGCACCACTTCACCGGCAAAGCCACGGACCTCTTCGAGCGCGAGCTGCACGAGCTTGTGTTCGCCCGGCCGCACGATCTCGCTCATCCCCGGGATCCCGGCGAGCAGGGCTTCGAGCTGGGCCTCCCACTTGGGCACGTAGCGCGGCAGGACGCCGAACAGCTCGCGGGTCTGCTCGACCACCGGCCCGACAAGCAGGGCGCCGATGCCGATGACGGCGAGGATCGTGCCGGCGATGGCGGCGGCGAAGGCGGGGCCGCGATTGAGCCGCGTGCGCGCCATCAGGAAGTCGGTGGCCGCGCCGAGGTAGACGGCGAGGAGGACCGACAAGAAGAGCAGCAGCAGCAGGTCGGCGACGCGCCCCGCCAGCCAGACGAGGAGCGCCGCCGCCGCCACGCCCGCGAGCGCCAGGCCGAAGCGGCGCGGCGCCTCAGCGGAACCCAACTACTTCTTCTCCTCGCGAGCGTCCTCGACCTCGGCGTGCACCACTTCCTCGCCGGCACCGATCTGCCGCGGCGGCGCGGACGAACCCGCGCCGAGCAGGCCCATCTTCTGCTTGAGCGCGAGGAGCTGCGCGTCGGCCGACGCGACGCCCGCCACCTTCTCAAGCTGCTTGAAGTCGTGCTGCAGCCGGTCGCCGGTGAACTCCTCCTCGATCTCGGTGCTCGCCTTCAGCATCCGCTCGTTCTGGTCGATGCGCTCCTCCATCCGGGCGAACGCCTCGAACGCCGACTTCTCCGACATCGACGACATCGTCTCGTTGATGCGGGCCTGCGCCTGCGCACGACGCTGGCGGGCGAGCAGGAGATTCTTCTTGCGCTTGGCCTCCTCGATCTTGTCGTTGAGGTCGCGCAGGGAGTTCTTGAGCTTCTCCGTCTCGGCCTGGTGCGCCTGCCACGTGGTTTCGAGCTGCTGGCCGTGCGCGAGGTGCTCGCTCTGGCGCACGAGCGCCTGCTTGGCGAGATCGTCGCGCCCTTCCTTGACGGCGAGCATCGCCTTCTGCTCCCAGTCCTGCGCCGCCTTGTATTCGGCTTCTGCCTGGTCCTTGAGGCGCTTCTCGTCGGCGATCGCGGCTGCCACCTGCTGCTTGGCTTTCTGCAGCTGCGAACGCATGTCGACGACGATCTGATCGAGCATCTTCTCCGGATTCTCGGCGCGCGAGATCAGGTCGTTGATGTTCGACTTGAGGAGCGTGGTGAACCGGTCCCAGATACCCATAGTCACTTCGCCTCGCGGATCGTCGCCAGCTCGCGGAGATGCGCAGGCAGGGCGAGCGTGATGCTTTCGTATGCGGCCAGGAACTCGGTGAAGTCGAGGTGCTCCAATTCGAGCGCCTCGGTGAGGACGATCGACCCGTTGTCGATGCCGTACGATCCGTGCAGCAGGTCGGTGGCATTGAACTCGAGCAGGCGCCGGTTGAGGCGCGCGGCCGTGTCGGCGTCAGCGGGATACTCCATCACCTTCACCCGGAGGACGACCACCGGGGGCGAGTGGTGGACAATGACGCTCATATCGAACTCGCCACCCGGATTCACCGACCAGAGCCCGGTTTCTATTTCCGAGTACGAGGCGCCCTCGCTGGAGAGTCGGTCGAGGAATTTCTCGATGTCTTCGCGATTGACCATGGTCATTCCTGCGTCAGCGTGTGGGGACCATACGCGCGCGTATCAGTTGGAAGTTTCACACTGACACGGGGCAGGCGCTAGTGAACACACGGAAGTCCGCTACCCTCGCTTCATTTGATACAGCCGCTCCTTGGCCAGGCGCCGTCCGGTTGGTGTCGCCGCCAGCCCTCCCCCGGCGGTTTCGCGGTACCGAACGTCCATCTCGCGGCCGATCTGGCCCATTGTATCGATGACTTCGTCGGCCGGAATGGCGAACTCAATGCCGGCGAGCGCCATTTCCACCGCCGCGAGGGCGATGGCGCTGCCGGTCGCGTTGCGGAAGACACAGGGGAGTTCGACGAGCCCGCCGAGGGGATCGCAGACGAGGCCGAGTGTCCCCTGCTGGGCGAGGGCCACGGCGTGGCCGCATTGGGCTGGCGTGCCGCCGAGCATCTCGACGGCAGCGCCGGCGGCCATTCCGGCCGCGGCGCCGGTCTCCGCCTGACATCCACCTTCCGCGCCGCTGAGCGACGCGCGCTCGGCGATCACCGCACCGATGAGGCCGGCGGTCGCGAGGGCATCGATCAGGGCTTCGTCGTCGAGTCCGCGCGCGTCCGCCAGTCCGGTGAGGACGGCAGGGAGCACGCCGGCGCCACCGGCGGTGGGCGCGGCGACAATGACGCCCATCGCCGCGTTGACTTCCTGCACGGCGAGCGCGCGCATCAGTACGTCGCGAAACGGCGTGCCGCTCAGCGGGCCGGCTGGCCCGCTGCGCAGTTTGGCGGCGTCGCCGCCCACGAGGCCGGATGTGCTCCTGAGGTCGCCCGTCGCGCCGCGACCGACCGCTTCGCGCATCACGGCGAGCGCGCGACCGAGCGCAGCGCGGATCTCGGCGACCGGGCGGCCGTGATCGAGCGACTCGGCCTCGAGCGCGACCTGGCTGAGGCGGAGGGCGCGGGATTCGGCGTCGTGGATGGCTGACGCGAGGGAGGAGTACATGGAACGGGGAGGGGGTTGAGGCTTGGCGAGGGGGGAGGGGTGTGGAGAGGAGCAGGGGGACGGGGGACTACACCGTCACCCGATCCAACCGGAACGCCCATCGCACCCATGGCAGGGCGCGGATGTGGTCGCGCACGTCGTCGCCGGGGGGTTGATCCACCTCAATGACCATGAACGCGTCGCCGCCGCGGCGCTGCCGCGAGACGCGCAGCGTGGCGATGTTCACGCCGTCGTCGGCCAGCAGGGTCGTGATGCGCGCGATCGACCCCTTGGTGTCCTCGGCGACGAGCACGATGGTGTGATGATCCGCGTGCACCTCCACCGGGAAGCCGTCAATTTCGTTCACGAGAATGCGTCCGGCGCCCAACGACGACCCGGTCATCACCGAGGTACGGTCGCCGCGCTCGACGGTGATGCGCACGCTGTTGGGGTGCACTTCATTCTCCTCGCCGAGTTTTGTCTTGGCGAAGCGATAGGCGAGCCCTTCCCCATCGGCGATCTCGAGCGCCGTGCGCAGGCGGTCGTCGTCGGGGCGAAAGCCGAGCAGGCCGCCGACGATGGCCTTGTCGGTGCCGTGCCCTTCGCCCGTGCGCGCGAACGAACCGTGCAGTTCGATGAGCGCCTTCTGCGGCGTGCCACCGACGAGGTTGCGTGCAATCAGCCCCAGGCGGCAGGCTCCCGCCGTGTGGCTGCTGCTCGGGCCGACCATCACGGGGCCGATGATGTCGAGTATGGAGACCACGATTGGGGATTGAGACCTAGGATTCCGATTGAGGACTGCGATTGCGGATTGCGATTGGCGATTGCATATCGTGCGCCGTCAACCGCCTACCGTCTACCCTTCAACATCCCCCGCATGAACTGCCCGGTGTGGCTCGCCGACACCGCGGCCACCTCCTCCGGCGTCCCCGCGGCCACGACGCGCCCACCGCCGGCACCGCCGTCGGGGCCGAGGTCCACGATCCAATCTGCGGTCTTGATGACGTCGAGGTTGTGCTCGATCACGAGCACCGTGTTGCCGCGATCGACCAGCTTGTGCAACACCTCGAGGAGCATCCGCACGTCCTCGAAGTGCAGGCCGGTGGTCGGCTCGTCGAGGATGTACAGCGTCCGCCCGGTGTCGCGCTTGCTGAGCTCGGTGGCGAGCTTCACGCGCTGCGCCTCGCCGCCGGAGAGCGTCGTCGCACTCTGACCCAGGTGGATATAGTCGAGTCCGACGTCGTGCAGCGTCTGCAGCTTCTGCGCGATGCGCGGCTGGTTTTCGAACAGTGCCAGTGCGTCTTCCACAGTGAGGTCGAGCACCTCGCTGATGCTCATCCCGCGGAATCGCACGTCGAGCGTCTCCCGGTTGTATCGCTTCCCCTTGCACGACTCGCAGGTGACGTAGACGTCGGGGAGGAAGTGCATCTCGATCTTCACGAGGCCGTCGCCCTGGCACGCCTCGCAGCGCCCGCCCTTCACGTTGAACGAGAAGCGACCGGGGCCATAGCCGCGCATCTTCGCCTCGGGCAGCTCGGCGAACAGGTCGCGAATGGGCGTGAAGAGCCCGGTGTAGGTGGCCGGGTTCGACCGCGGCGTGCGGCCGATGGGGCTCTGGTCGATGTCGATGACCTTGTCGAGGTGCTCCAGGCCGGCGATGCGCCGATGCGCGCCGGGGATGACGCGCGCGCGGTAGAAATGCCGGGCGAGTGCGCGGTGCAGAATGTCGCTGATCAGCGTGCTCTTCCCCGAGCCGGAGACACCAGTGACCGCGGTGAAGCAGCCGAGCGGCACCTCGAGCGTGACATCCCGCAGGTTGTGCTCGCGAGCCCCCTCCACCACCAGCTGGCGGCGCGCATCGCGCGATCGCCGCACGGCGGGGACTGGAATTGACTTCTCGCCGCGCAGATACGCGCCGGTGAGTGAACCCGGTGTGGCGATGACCTCCGCCACCGTGCCGCGCGCCACCACCTCGCCGCCGTGCTTCCCCGCCCCCGGCCCGAGGTCGATGAGATAGTCGGCGGCACGAATGGTCTCCTCGTCGTGCTCGACCACGAGCACGGTGTTGCCGAGGTCGCGCAGTCGCTTGAGCGTGGCCAGGAGGCGGGCGTTGTCGCGCTGGTGCAGGCCGATGCTGGGCTCGTCGAGAATGTAGAGCACGCCGACCAGCTTGCTGCCGATCTGCGTCGCCAGCCGAATGCGCTGCGCTTCGCCACCCGAGAGCGACTCGGCCGAGCGGTTGAGCGTGAGGTAGTCGAGCCCGACATCCACGAGGAAGCGCAGGCGCTCGGAGACTTCCTTCACGATGGGGCCGGCGATTTCCGGGTCGAGCCCGCGACGCCCGCTGCTGCGCAGGGGCACGCTCTCAATGAATGCCAGCGCATCGGCGACCGAGAGGTCCACGAGGTCGCCGAGGTTCATCCCCTCGATAGTGACTGCCAGCGACTCCGACTTGAGGCGCGAGCCGCCGCACTCGGGGCATTCGGCCA
>JAKAJN010000023.1 GCA_021813725.1 bacterium
GGCGCGCTCCACCAGCCGCGACTCATCCTCGCTTTCGGCGATGTGCACGGCAAGGGGAAGGCCCTCGGAGGCGGCGAAGTCCGCGACCGCGGCGAAGAGCGCGTCACTCACGCTGTATGGCGCGTGGGGCGAGACGCCGACGCGCACCAGCGGAGTCTCCCGCGCGCGCATGGCCTCGACCTTCCCGCGCAGCGACGACAGGGACGCGCCCGCCTCGGACGGATCGGGACCGAAGACCTCGCGATACGCGATGCCCCGCGCGCCGTGCTCGCGCAGCGCGTCGAACGGCGCGTCGGAATCCGCGGTGTCGGCGAACGTCGTCACGCCGGCGCGCAACCCCTCGACGACCCCGAAACGGGCGCTGTCGAGCAGCATCTGGGGGTCGAGGACGTAGTGGCGTGCCCGTGTCAGTGTGCGGACCCAGTCGAAAAACGCGAGCTCCTCGAGGAATCCGCGCATCACGGTGAGTTCGAGATGCGTATGCGCATTCACGAGACCCGGCATCAGCGCAGCGTCGCCGAGGTCATCGTCCACTTCGCCAGCCGGGGCGTCGGCGCTGGGACCCACCCAGGCGATGCGATCGTGTTCCACAATCACCGTGCCGTCCTCGATGGGCGGCGAGACGATGGGGAGTACCCAGCGAGCGCGATATCGGGTGCGCCTGGCGCTCACGGCTTCTTCGCTGCGCCCGGTGGCGGAGGCGACTTTCGCGTTGGCCTGGTGTCCCTGACCGGCGCAGGGCGATCGCCGCTCGCGCGCGGCGGACATTCGGCAATCGGTTCCGTCCCGGGGATGAACCACTCGTAGTACGCGTCGGACGCCGGACAGCCGGGGTTGGCAAGCAACCCCGTCAAGTCATCCACCTGGCGCGAGACCAGGGACGACGGGCGCGGCCAGTCCGGGGGCGACGGCTTGCGCTGGTACGCCTCGATCATGAACTGCACCCACGCCGGCGCCGCGAGGCGTCCGCCCTGCGCGTTCGTCATGATCTTTTGCGGCCGGTCGAAGCCCATCCAGACGCCGGCCACGAGGTCGGCGGTGTATCCGATGAACCAGACGTCGGTATAGTCGTTCGTCGTCCCCGTCTTCCCACCCGCGGGCAGCGTGAAGCCCGTGCCGGCGATGGCGCCCGCGGCGCTGCCGCGGCGCAGGACGTCTTTCATCATGTCCACCATCAGCCACGATTCCTCGGGCGTGAGCACCTGATCGCGCGAGATCTCGGGTTTCCACAGTTCCTTGCCGTGCGCGTCCTCGACCCGCAGGATCGCGAGCGGTGCCACGCGCCATCCGAGGTTCGCGAAGGTCGAATACGCGGCGATCATCTGCAGCGGAATGACGTCCGCCGAGCCGATGTGAATGGACGGATACTCGGGAATGGGCGTGGTGAGCCCGAACTTGCGCGCCATGTCCACCACGCTCTGCTCGCCAAGCTCCATGCCGAGGCGAATCGCGGGCAAGTTGCGGGATTGGTAGAGCGCGCGCCGCATCACCATCGGCCCCTCGAACTTGAGGTCGTAGTTGCGCGGTTGCCACGTATCGCCGGCCACCTGGGGCAGTTCGATCGGCGCGTCGTCGAGCACATACGACGGCGGTCGTCCGCTCTGGATGGCGGTCGCGTAGACGATGGGCTTGAACGTCGAGCCGGGCTGGCGCAGCGCCTGCGTCATCCGGTTGAACTTCGAGTCGTCGTAGTCGCGACCGCCGACCAGGGCCCGCACGGCACCGTTGCGGGGATCGAGCGCGACGAATGCGCCCTGCAGGTACGGGGTCACGGCACCGGGGGCCGGCTCGTCGGCGGCGGCAGCAGCGGCGAGAATCTGCTCGTACGTGCGATGTGGGAAGGCACCCGCCGAGCCGCCCTCGACGGCGCGCAGCTGTCGGTCGAGCGCGCGCTCCGCGGCGCCCTGCAGCTCGAGATCGAGCGTCGTGTAGACGCGCAGGCCGTCCTGATAGATGCGCTCGCCAAACTTCTCCTCGAGCAGCTGCCGGACCCACTCCACAAAATAGGGCGCAACATCGCTCGACCCGCCGCGGCCGCGCGCAAGGCGCAACGGATACGCCTTCGCCAGCGACGCGTCGGCGTCGCTGATGGATCCCTCGCGTCGCATCAGCTCGAGGACGGTGTTGCGGCGCTGGATGGCGCGATCAGGAAAGCGGCGCGGATCGTAGCGCGCCGGCGACTTGGGGAGCGCGGCGAGCGTGGCGGCCTCGGCAAGGTTGAGTTCGCGCACCGACTTGCCGAAGTAGCGCTGGCTCGCCGTCTCGACGCCGTAGGCGCCGCTGCCGAGGTAGATCTGGTTCAGGTACAGCTCGAGAATGCGGTCCTTGCCGTAGCGGGCCTCGATGGAGCGGGCGACCTTGGCCTCGCGGAGCTTGCGGAGGAGCGTCTTCTCGCGCGTGAGCTTCTCGGGAAAGACATTGCGCGCGAGCTGCATCGTAATCGTCGAGAAGCCCTGCGAGAACCCGCCGCGCAGCACGTTGGTGACGCCGGCCCGGAAGACACCGATCAGGTCAATGCCGCTGTGCTCGTAGAAGCGCCGGTCCTCGGTGATGATGAAGGCGGCCGTCACGACCTTGGGGATCTGCGTGAGGGGAACGAGCGTGCGGCGCTCGAGGCCCAGTTCGGCGACGAAGCGTCCGTCGGCGGCGAACAGTTTGGAAGTCTGCCGCGGGTTGTACTTCTCCAGCACGCTGATCGACGGACAGGCATTGCCGCGGCAGACGAGCACCCAGCCGAGTCCCATCGCCAGCAGCGAGAGACCGGCGAGTGCCGCGGCGACAAGCAGCACATAGCGGAGCGGTTTCTTCATCGGTTTCACAATCTACCACACCGGGTGCGGGGTGCGGGGCACCGAGCGTGGTGCCGGGGACAGGGGGCAACGTAAGGGGCGCCGGCCGGGGAGGTCCGATAGTACCGCCTTCCCTCCCCCGAGGTTCGCCTTACCTTCTCCCGCATGTCACGGTTACTCGTCACGGGTTCCTCGGGCCTGATCGGCTCTGAAATGGTCGCCCACTTTGCCGCGCTGGGATGGGATGTGCACGGGGTGGACAGCAACCAGCGCGCCATCTTCTTCGGTCCCGGCGGCGACACGCGGTGGATGCAACGGAAACTCAGCGACACGTTCCGCAACTTCCGGCACCACGAGCTGGATATGCGGGATCGCGCGGGCATTGACGCGCTGGTGCGGGAGCTGAAGCCCGATGCGATTGTGCACGCCGCGGCCCAGCCGAGCCACGATCGCGCGGCGGCGATTCCCTTCGACGACTTCGACACCAACGCCGTCGGCACGCTCAACCTGCTGCAGGCGGCGCGCACGCATTGCATCGAGGCGCCCTTCGTGCATTTCAGCACGAATAAGGTCTACGGCGACGCGCCCAACGAATTGTCGCTGGTCGAGCTCGACACGCGGTGGGAGTACGCGGATGCGGCGTACGCGCACGGCATCGCCGAGGATTTTCGCATCGATCGGTCCACGCATTCGATCTTTGGCGCCTCGAAAGTCGCGGCGGACGTGATGGTGCAGGAGTACGGGCGGTATTTCGGCATGCGCACATGCGCCCTGCGCGGCGGCTGCCTCACGGGACCCAGCCACGCGGGTGTCGAGCTGCACGGCTTCCTGAGCTACCTCGTGAAGTGCAACGTCGAGAGGCGCACGTATCGCATCTTCGGCTACAAGGGGAAGCAGGTGCGCGACAACATTCACTCGCGCGACGTCGCGAAGTTCGCGGAGGCGTTCATTGCCGCGCCGCGATCGGGCGAGGTATACAACCTCGGCGGCGGCAAGGGGAACGCCTGTTCGATTCTCGAGGCGTTCGCGCTGGTCGCGGAGCGTACCGGCCAGCCGATGCAACACGAGTACGACCCGAAGAACCGCGTGGGCGACCACATCTGCTACTACAGCGACCTGCGCAAGATGATGGCGCATTATCCGGGCTGGTCCATCACCGTGCCACTGGCGTCGATCTTCGACGAGATCGTCGAGGCGTGGCGCCAGCGCTTGGCGTGACGACCGGCGGGGCCGCCGGGGCGGGCGCGCTGCCGCGCGTCCTGCTCGTGACCGATGCCGATCTCTCCGCTGGGAGCCGCGGCGCGGGACGCACGCTGGTGAACCTCTTCTCCCGCTATCCCGCGGATCGCCTGCTGGCGATCAGCGCGAGTGCGGAGGCGGGGTTCTGCATGGAGCACGGGGCGCGCGTGCTGGCCGCCGCACCCGGCGTGCCGGGGCGCGTCGCCAAGGCGCTGCGCCCGCGGGTCGGGCACGTGGATGCGGCCTGGGTCGCCTGGCGTCCGCTGCGCGGGCGACACGACGTCTCGCGGTTCGCCCCCGAGCTCGTGCTTGCCGTGCCCACGCACGCGGTGGGCGTGGCACTCGCCGAGCGGTGCCGCGTCCGCGCCGCCGCCGCGCCGGTGGTCACGTACTTGATGGACGACTGGCTCGCCTTCGAACCCGGCGTGTCGACGGTGTTCGACACCCGACGCCGAGGACGGCAGCTGCTGCGCGATTCGGCCGGGTGGCTCTCGATCTCGCCCTACCTGCTCGACAGCACCCGCGCGTTCGCCGGGGTGGATCGCCCGTCGCAGGTGGTGCACAATCCGGTGGCGCTGACGAGTGCGGAACCGGCCGCGCTCGCCGCGCCGCGCACGGGTCGGTTCCGCGTCGCCTACGCCGGCTCGGTCTGGCCGATGCACTTTGATGCCGTGGCGGCAGTCGCCCAGAGTGTGCAGCGCCTGCGTCGGGCGGGAGCGGACGTGGAGTTCGTGCTCTTCACGGATCGATTCTTCTGGGGACGGCACGCGGCCGACTGGCGGCGATGGGAGGTGACCGACGGCGGGCTGGTTCCCTATGCCGAACTGGGCGCCGCGCTTGGCGGGTGCGACCTCCTGCTGGTGGCGTCGTCGTTCGATCCGGCGCAGGCGCACATGTCACGCTCGTCCATCCAGACGAAGGTGACCGACTATCTGGCAGCTGGACGGCCGATCCTTGCCTGCGGGCCGTCAGACGCCGCCTCGAACCGGTTCCTGCGCGAGCACGACTGTGCGCGGTTCGCCGAGGATCCCGCGCCGACAGCCATTGACGGCGCCCTGCGGGCGTGTCTGGATGCTCGGGCGGATGGTCCGACGCTGGCGCGCCGCGCCTACGAGGTGGCGCAGCGCGACCACGAGATCGTGAGCGTCACCGACCGGCTGCACGCATTTCTCGCGTCCGTGGTGCACGGGTAGGAAGGACACGCGTGGCGGAACGCTCCGCGCGCACTGCTCACCGAGCCGCGAACGGGTCTATATTTTCGGGATGAGCGATTTTCTCTCCGAGCTGGCCTGGCGCGACCTGCTCTACCAGCAGACCGAAGGAGCGGCGGCGCATTTTTCCGCAGGCACCGTCACGGCCTACTGCGGGTTCGACCCCACCGCGCCATCGCTGCATGTCGGCAACCTCGTGCCGATCATGGGGCTCGTGCATCTCCAGCGCGCCGGCCATCGTCCGGTGGCACTCGTTGGCGGCGGCACGGGAATGATCGGCGACCCGAGCGGCAAGGCGACGGAGCGGCAATTGCTCGACGTCGACGAAATCGACGCGAACGTCGCCGGTATCCGCGACCAGCTGGAGCGGTTTCTCGACTTCAGCGGCGCGCGCGCGGCGCGGATGGTGGACAATGGCGAATGGCTGCGCTCGCTGCGCGCCGTGGATTTCATGCGCGACGTCGGCAAGCACTTCACGATCAACCTGATGATGCAGAAAGACTCGGTGAAGTCGCGCCTCGAGGGCGGCATCTCCTACACCGAGTTTTCGTACATGCTGCTGCAGGCGTACGATTTCCTCGAGTTGCATCGCCGCCACGGTGTCACGGCCCAGATCGGAGGCAGCGACCAGTGGGGGAACATCACCGCTGGAACCGAGCTGATCCGGCGCACGGTGCAGCAGGAGGCGCACGGCGTGACGCTTCCGCTCGTCACCACCACGAGCGGCGCCAAGTTCGGCAAGTCGGAGGCGGGGGCCGTCTGGCTCGATGCAACGCGGACGTCGCCGTACAAGTTCTACCAGTTCTGGGTGAACGCCGAAGACGCCGATGCGGTGCGCTTCCTCAAGATGTTCACGCTGCTCGGGCGCGAGGAGATCGAGTCGCTGGGCGAAGCACTTGCCGCGGCGCCGCACGAGCGCGCAGCGCAGCGCCGCCTCGCCACGGAAGTCACGGCACTGGTGCACGGGCGTGACGCGGCCGCGCTCGCCGAGCGCGTCTCACGCGTGATCTTCGACAAGCGCGTGGACGTTCGCGAACTGCCGCTCGACGTCTTCCAGACGCTGGGCAGCGAGATTCCGGGTGCGCGTTTTCCGGCGGCGACGCCGCTGGCCGTGCTCGACGCGCTCGAGCAGGCATTTGGGCTCTCGCGCAGCGCGGCACGCAAGCTCCTGCAGCAGGGCGCGGTAAGCGTGAACGGCGAGAAGCTCGCCGCCGACACCACGCACATCGACCGGGCGGGCGCAGCCTACGAACGCTGGTTCCTGCTCCGCAAGGGCGCGCGCGAGATCGCGGTCCTCGAACTCACGGATTAGGCGGCCGGCCGCGGCGAGGGCGGTGCGCACCGCACCGACCTCGCGGACGACGTTCACCGCGGGGCGAGCGCCGCGAGCGCGATGTCCAGTTCGCCGATGGTGTTGTACAGGTGCGGCGACAGACGGATGCCGCCTTCACGCACGGTGTGCGAGACACCAGCCGTCGCCAGCCGCGCGCTTGCCGCCGCGAGATCATCCACGGCGATGCTCAGCAGCCCGGCGCGCCGCGAACGCTCCGGCGGGGTGATCAGCGTCACGTCACGCCGCCCGGCGCACCACTGCACCACGTGGTCGGCGAGCGAAGCCACGTGCGCCTCGATGGCCGCCGGCCCCAACTCGAGGAACAGGCTGAGCGACGCCGCCATTGCCTTGAGGTCGTGCATGGGCGCGGTGAAGACCTCGAACTTTCGCGCATCGGGATAGAACGCGTAGTCGTAGTCGAGGAAACGCGTGAAGTCGGCCGACGCCGGCATGGACAGCCACCCGACCGCCGGTGGGTCGAGTTCCTGGATGAGGTCGCGGTGCACGTACGCGAAGCCAGTCCCCCAGGGCGACAGGAGCCACTTCTGCGCACCAGTCGCGAGGATGTCGATGTGGCACGCCTTCACGTCGATCGCCGCAGGGCCGAGTCCCTGGATCGCGTCCACCACAAACCAGATGTCGCGCGCGCGGCAGGCCTCGCCGAGTCGCTGCAGGTCGAGGCGCGCACCGCTGGCAAACGAGACCCAGCTCACCGTGAGCGCACGCACGTTGGGACGGTCGAGCGCGGCGATGATGGCGTCCTCGTCGGGGAGCCGGTGCCGCATCGGCACCAGCTCGAGAAAGACGCCCTTCGCCTTCTCCAGCCCCATCCAGGGATAAATGTTCGCCGGAAACTCGCCGGCCGAGGAGATGACGACGTCACCCGCCCTGAACGGGAGCGCGCGCGCCGCAAGGTTCACGCCCTGCGACGTGTTGGTCGTGATCGCAATCTCGTCGGGCGTCGCATTGAGCAGACGCGCGGCATGCTCGCGCCCCTTCACGACGCCGTCCCAGAAATACTCGAACCCGACGCGCCACAGTTCGGCGCGGTTCAGGTTGGCCTCCGCCTGCACGTCGCGCGCGCGCTGCGGCAGGGGACCCGTGGCGGCGTGATCCAGATAAATGCGGTCACCGCGCGCGGCCCACGGGAACTCGCGCGCGCGAAGGGCCTCGACGTCATAGCTCACGATTGCTCTCGATGCGCGATCACGGTTCGCGCAGTTCAGGTGGCGTGTCGGGGGGCTGCCGCTTCCAGCGGCGATGCGCCCACAGATACTGGCCGGGATACCGACGGACCCAGCGTTCGAGCACGGCGGTGAAGCGGGCCGTGGTGACGTCCACGTCCGCCTCCAGGTCGCCGGTCCGCGTCACCTCGACTTCCTCCAGATGCAGCACGTATCGGCCACTTGGCTGGCGGGCCGCGCACACGAAGATGAGCGGCGCGTCGAACCGGAGCGCAAAGACTGCCGGCCCGCGCGGCGTGCGCGCCGGACGGCCGAAGAACGGCACGAAGGTCGCGGCGCCGAGTCCGGCCTGGTCCGAGATCAAGCCGAGCCCGTAGCCCTCCTTCAGCAAACGTGGGAGGCGACGCACGGCCTCGTCGTCGTACACGACCGTCATGCCAAGCCGCCGCCGCGTGCGATTCACGAACGCGTCCGCCAGCGGATTCAACTGCCGCTTGGCGACGGCGGCCACCGGGAGGCCGAGGGTCGAGAGATAGGCACCCGACAACTCCCAGTTGCCGAGATGCCCGGCAACGAGCACCGTCCCGTGCCCGAGCGCACGGGCGCGCTCGATGGCTTCCCATCCGTCCACACGCTCGAACAGCGCGTGCATGGAATCGGGACCGAGCCGGGAAAGCAGGATCGACTCCATTCCCACGCGGCCGAGGTGCTCGTACGCCTGGCGCACGAGCGCGCGACGTTCGGTCTCGCTGCGCTCGGGGAAGCAGGCGTTGATGTGGCGCGTCACGACGCCGCGGCGGATCCGGAGTGGCCAGTAGCCGAGCAGGGCGATGCGCGCGCCGATTGCGCCGGCTCGCCGGATGCCGAGTGGCCCAAGGAGCGCCGCGACGATGCGCAGAACGACGTATTCGACCCAGTGCTTCCAGTTCGGCTTCATCTCGAGGGCCCCGCGCCGCGCACGCACTGCGCGGCAAAATCGAGCGTGTCGCGCACCACACGGTCCCAGTTGAACCGACGCACCGCCGCCGCACGCGCGCCTTGCGCGAGCCGTTGACGCAGCGGCGCGTCGTCGAGGAGTCGTTGAATCGCGGCGGCGGCAGCCGCGTCGTCCTCCGGCGGCACCACCAATCCCGTCTCGCCGTCGAGCACGGCTGATCGCACGCCGCCCGAGTCGCCGGCGACCGAGGGAACCCCGCTAGCGGCCGCCTCGACGAACGAGATACCGAATCCTTCGACACTGATGGGCGGCAGAAGACGCGACAGCCCGACATATAGCGTGGCTCCGGCGTGCACCGCCGGAAGCGCGTCGTCGCGCAGGGCACCCGCGAACACGACGCGTGACGCCACGCCAAGGGACTCGGCGAGCGCGCGCAGGCGACTCTCGTCCGGCCCCTCTCCGACAATCACGTATCGCAGCTCAGGATGCCGGGCACCGAGACGCGACAAGGCGCGTATGGCGACGTCCTGCCCCTTGTGCGGCACGAGTCGCGCCACCGTCAGCAGGTACGGTGCGCTGGCCACGCCGAGCCGGTCGCGCATCGCGGCGGCGGCCCGCTCCGGTGCAAACTGCACCGGGTCGGTGCCCAACGGAAAATCGGCCACCGGCGGCAGGCGGCGCACGCCGACTTCGCGCATGACGTCGCGCGCGAGATCGCCCGTCCACGCCGAGTTGGCGATGATCCCCGCCGCACCGCCGAGGATGTGTCGGGCCGTGACGCGCTTGAGCCCCCGCCGCGCTTTCTGTCGCTCGCGCAGGAGATCGCCGCCGTTGACGTACACGAGATACGGCGTGCCGGCTCGCTGCATCGCCCACCACGCCGCGTAGCCGCAGGGACGAATGTTGCCGCAGTGCACCACGTCGAAGGCCGGCGCCTGCCGGCGCAGCCAGCGCGCCCAGCGCACCTGACTGGAGAAGCGGCCGGCCTCCCGGAACGTGAACGGCTGCCGCTCCACGCGCACCGGCTCCGCGGCGTCGGCGTCGTGCACGCCGGCGGCGTGCACGGTCGACACGAGCGTGTCAGCCGGAAAGCGGCGGCACAGCTCCACGTGCCGGCGCGCCATGCCGCCGAGGTCGGGGGTGTAGTCCTGCGTGATGAAGAGGTGGCGCATCAGGCCGTCCACCGAACGCGGTCGCGCGCACGCTCCAGGGCCAGCGACCACCCATCGGCGGCGGCGCTCCGCGGCCAGCGCGCGGCCGCGGCGCGCGCCGCCGCGCGCGTTGCCTCGGCGGCTCCGGAACGGCCCATCGCCGCCGCGATGACGGACGCCCACTCGGCCTCTCCGCTGCGGTGGCGGAGCGTGCCGTTGGTTCCATCCTCGACGAATCTGGCGGAGAGCGGCGTCCGTTCGGCGAGCACCCACAGCCCCTCCGCGAGCGCGTCGAGCATGGCGTAAACCGCGTCGTCGGATGTGGCGACCACCCAGGCGAGCGACGCGCCGGCGAGCAGCACGTCGCGCGATGCAGAGGCATTGCGCACGTCCACACGGTCGGCAACGCCGAGCGCCGCTGCGTCCAGCCGCAACGCATCGCGCTCGGCGGTGGGCGCGACGACGACCATGCGCAGGCGCGGAAGCCGCGGGGCGAGCAGGGCGAACGTGCGGAGAACGAGAAGCGTCTCGTGCCGCCGGTCGGCACCCGTGAAGACGGCGAGGCGTGGCGCGTCGGGGCGAATGGCGCCGACCGCGGCCGGGGAGCTCCCCGGCCGCGGCGTGGCGACCGCCGACGGCGGCGCCACGCCCGGCGGTACCAGGGTGGCCGCGAGCGCACCCTTCGGCGGCGTCATCCCGCGCACGTCGTCCGCATGCGAAAAGACGAACCCGGCGTCGGCCAGTCGCATGGCGAGGCGCCCGTCACGGCCGAGGATGAGCGCGTCGCCCGCCGGCACGCGACGCAACACCACGCCCCGCCCCGCCAGTCGCGTGGCCGCGGCCGCGGCGAGATGCGCCCGCTCGCCGTGCACGACGACGACCTCCGCGAGTCGCGCGGCGATCACACGACGCAGTCGCCAAGCCGCGCGCATCCAGCCACCGGCCGCGCCGCTCCCCACGACGTCCAGCCCCGCGTCCCGCAGGACCCGCTCGGTTTCCGAGCCCGCCGGCGCAACGAGACACGGTTCGTCACCGCGGGCCGCCAGCAGTGCCGCCGCATCGGCGCACGCGCGCGCCGCCCCCGTCCAGCCCGCGTCCTCGACGACAAAGCAGGTGCGCACACGCTATCCGGCGGCGGGGGCGTCGGTGAACTGCAGCGCGTGGAGCCGCGCGTAGGCGCCGCCCAGCGCCAGTAGCTCGGCATGCGTGCCGCGTTCGACGATGCGTCCGTGGTCGAGCACGAGAATCAGCGACGCGTGCTGCACGGTGGAGAGGCGGTGTGCGATCACGAAGACCGTGCGGCCGGCTAGCAGGCGGTCGATCGCCTCCTGCACGAGCCGTTCGCTCTCGGTGTCGAGCGCCGAGGTCGCCTCGTCGAGAATGAGCACCGGCGGGTCCACGAGCAGGGCGCGGGCGATGGCGATGCGCTGGCGCTGTCCGCCCGACAGGCGGGTGCCGCGCTCGCCGAGCACGGTGTCGTACCCCTCGGGGAGCTCGCTGATGAAGCCGTGCGCGTTGGCGGCGCGCGCTGCCGTCTCGAGCTGGGCGGCGGTGTACCGGTCGGGGGCGCCGTAGGCGATGTTGGCGCGCACCGAGTCGTTGAACAGCACGGTGTCCTGCGAGACAATCCCCGTGAGGGCGCGCAGCGACGCGAGGGTGAATTGGCGCGTGTCCACACCGTCGAGCGTCACGCGGCCCGCCGTGGGCTCGATGAAGCGGGGAATCAGGTCCACGAGCGTGCTCTTCCCCGCCCCGCTCGCACCGACGAGCGCGACGACGTCGCCGCGCTTGGCCGTGAACGTTACATCATGTAATACTGGATCGCCGCCGTAGCTGAAGGTCACCCCCTCGAACGCCAGCGTGAAGTTGAAGGCCGTCGCCGCGCGCGTGCCACTGTCGGCCTGCTCTTCCGTGGGATGATCGAGGATCTCGAACAACCGCTCCGCCGCCGCCAGCGACTGCGTCGCCACCGCCGGCATCTGCGACAACTGCTTGAGCGGCGGCAGCAGCGACATCAGCGCGCCGAGGAAGGTGATCAGCCCCGAGCCGCTGAGCGACCCGTCCACGAGGACTTCGTGTGCCCCGAACCAGAGCAGGGCGACGGCAACCACGGTGCCGATGACCTCGGCCAGCGGCTGCGACATCAGCGTCAGCCGGCTCATCCGCACCATCCCCTTGGCGTAGCGGTTCGACGCGTCGGAGAAGCGTGTTCCCTCGTACGCTTCGGCCCGGAACGACTTCACCAGGCGGATGCCGCTGACCGTCTCCTGCACCACGCTCGTCATCTCGCCGTACTCGGCGGCGAGCCTCCGGTGGCCCTTGCGCAGGCGGCGCAGCAGCGGCTGGAAGGCGACGATGATCAGCGGCGCCACCACGAGCGAGAGGAGCGCCAGCTTCGTGGAAAGCGAGAAGAGCAGGACGACGGTGACGACGATCTGCGTGCCGGCGTTCAACGACCGCGTCACCACTTCGGCGAGGAGCTGGCGCGTGGATTGCGTGTCCTGGAAGACGCGCGCGAGCAACTGGCCCGTCTTGTGGCTCGTGAAGAAGCGCAGCGGCAGCCGTTCGAGGTGGGTGTAGACCGCATTGCGCAGGTCGCGGGTGACGCGCTCCTGCAGTCCGGCCCCCGTCTGCCCGGCGAGCCAGGCGAAGACGTTCTTGAGCAGCATCGTGGCCAGGATCACCAGGATCACGATGCGCAGCGCCGCCATCGTCTCGCGTCCCTCGAGCACCCGCGACCCGATGACCTGGAGGAGGCGGGACATCTTCGACCCGGCACCGGCATCGAACGGCTGGTGATCGAAGAGCGTGTTCAGGAAGGGGACGAACAGCGCATAGGAGAACGCGCTCAGGGCGTTGGCGAGCGCGCTCAGCAACAGCGTGCCCACGACGCGCCCGTAGTACGGACGCAGGAATTGCTGGAGACGGCGGTAGGGGCCCATCAGCGGCGGGGAGTGAGCAGGGCGAGCGGCAGGATGATCTCCTCCGGGGAGATGCCGCCGTGAAGGAAGCTACCGCGGTAGCGCTGCTGGTATTCGCGCAGCTTGGTCGGATAGACAAAGAAAGTGTCGCCGGCGGCGAGGAGCGTGTTGACGCGCGGTCCCTGCGGGGGGAGGCGCAGCTGCGCCGCGTCGGTGAAGAGCACCGCCTGCTCGGGGCGTTCGGCGCGCAGGTCTTCGCCCATCTTGTAGCGCAGGTTGACCGTGGCGTCCTTCTTGGCGTACACGGTCGCCGGCGTGTTGCAGTGGATCGAGCCGTGGTCGCTGGTGAGGAGCACCGGGAGTCCGCGGCGTGCGGCCTCGCGCAGCACGCTCCACAGCGCCGACCGGCGGAACCACTGTTCGGTGAGCTGGCGGAACGCGGCTTCGTCGCGCGCCACCTCGTACAGGATGGCCGATTCCGAGCGACCGTGCGTGAGCAGGTCGATGAAGTTGAACACGAACGCGCTCACGCCGTCGTCGGCGATGGCGGTCGTCACATGGCGCTCGAGGTCGTCGGAGTCGTGCGCCGACGTGATCTTGTGATAGCGCACCGGAAGGTCGCCGCGCAGGGCGCGGAGCTGCTCGACGAGCAGGTCGCGTTCGTGTTGGTTGAGCGACTCATCCTCCCGCTCGCCCCACCAGGCGGGGAACCGTTCCGCAATCTCGGCCGGGAAGAGCCCGCTGAAGAGCGCGTTGCGCGCGTACGGCGTGGCGGTCGGCAGGAGCGCGAAGTAGTGGGCGGTGTCTATCTCGAAGGCCTGGGCGACGATCGGCTCGAGCACCTTCCACTGGTCGAGGCGCAGGCAGTCCACGACGATGAAGACGACCGCCCGGTGGTCGGCGAGCGCGGGGAGGAGGAACTCGCCGACGACGTCCACCGAGAGCGGCGGCCGGTCGCCGTCGAGTTCGTGGATCCAGCGCGGATAGCCGTCGCGCACGAAGGCGGCGAAGTCGCGGTGCATCGCCGGGTAGAGGGCGCGCAGGGAGGTAAGGAGCCCCGCCTCGCCGGCCGCCGTCAGATCGACATCCCACTGCACGAGTTCGGCGTAGCGGTCGGTCCAGCCGCGCCAGTCGAGATCCTTGAGGCGCACCGCCTCGAGCTCGCGGAACCGCTCCACAAAGCGGCGCGCGATGGCCTGGCTCCGGATGCGCGCCCCTTCGAGGATGCGTGTGAGCAGGGCCTGCACCTGCCGCGGGGTCACCGGCTTCACCAGATAGTCGGTGACGTCCTGGCCAAGGGCCTCGCGCAGAGTGCTGTCTTCCTCGCTCTTCGTCACCATCACGATGGGCATCGAGGCGGCCAGTTCGCGGGCCTCGCGCACCATGGCGATGCCGCGCATGCCGGGCATCTGCTCGTCGAGCAGGAGGATGTCAAAGGCGTGCTGGCGCAGGAGTTCGAGGGCATCGGCGGCATTCCGGGCCATCTGCACGCGATAGCCCTTGTCGGTGAGGAATAGCCGGTGCGACTCGAGCAGTTCTGCCTCGTCGTCCACCCAGAGCACGGATTTCGCGAGCGGCGCCATATCCAGCGAAAGCTAGCCCCCGCCAATTGGGGTCGCCAACGCCCCCGATTGGCTGGCGAGGGGTCTCCAGCGTGCGCAGATTCGTCCTGGTGACGGATGCCCTCCCCTCCTACGCGCTCGCCGAGCCGGTCTTTCCGCTTCGCGCGCTGGCCGTCGCGACGTCGCGCGCTCCGCTGGGCGGGGCGCGGGAGGCGCTGCTGGCCACGCTCGTCGCGGCGCGGCTCGCGGCGGCGGCGCAGGGCGCGGATGCCCTGCCGGAGCCGTTGCGGGCCGCCCGGGCGGCTGCAGCCCGGCATTGGATGGGGGCGCTGCCGCTGCCGACGGCCCTGCGTTTGGCCCTCACGCAGCTGCTCGAAGCTTCGGCGAGGGGCGACGGCACCGCGCTCGCGGCGGCGCTCGCCAAAGTGACCGAGGTCACCGCGCCGCATCTCGATCGCAGGGCACGTTCCGAGATGGACCGTCTGGCCCGCCGTTTCGCCCCGTGAGTGCGCTTGTGGGCGTGCGGCCTTAATCCGTATGATTTGCAGATGACCCGATCCCCCGCCCAAGGCCGGCGTGTCCAGACCGACTGACATCTCCCCCCTCGCGCGCGTGATGCGCCGTGTCGACCGGGCCGCCGATGGCGACGTGGGGCGTGACGCGTACGCGACGGGCTTCCCGAGCATCGACAAGTGGCTGGGCGGCGGACTGCGGCGGGGCGATCTGGTGGCGCTCGGCGGCGATGTGCAGAGCGGCAAGAGCGCGCTGGCGCTCGCGATGGCGCTGCGCATGGCGCAGGGGGAGACGCCGGTCGTGTTTTGCACGAGTGAGATGACGCACGAGCGGGTGATGGAGCGGGCCCTCGCCATCGAGGGTCGGGCGCGGGTGGACGACCTGCGCCGCGGCTCGCTCGACGATTTCACGCGCGCGGGCGTCGGCGCGGCGGCCATTCGGTTCCGCGAGGGAATCCCGGCCATCTCGTCGTTTCCGCCGGGCGGAGGGGTCGAGGCGCTTGCCGCCGACATTCGGCGCACCCCCGAGGCGCACGTGGTGATCGTGGACTCGCTGCAGGGGCTGGCGGGGAGCATCCGCGCGCAGGACGAGGAGCTCGCGGCCGCCGTTCGGATCCTCAAGGCGCTGGCCATCGAGCTCAATCTCGCCCTCTTGCTGACGTGCCAGCTCCCGGACCTGCGCAGTGACCGCGCCGACCCGCGACCCGTGCTGGACGACTTCGGCGTGCAGGGGGCGGTGAAGCAGCATGCCGACGTGGTGCTGGCGATCTTCCGCGAGGAGATGTACCGTCCCGGGTATGGGGTTGAGGGGGCCACCGAGCTGATCGTGCGGAAGAACCGCAACGGGCAGGTGGGCTACGTCGACCTGTTTTTCTACAAGCAGTGGATGCGGTTCGAGGATATGCTCGATCCCGACCGATAGGAGGCCGGAGAGATATGCGACACGTGAGACTTCTGGCGTTGCCCCTGCTGTTCGCCTTCGCGATGCCCGCGCCGGCGCAGCAGGTGAGCGACAAGACGCTGGACAAGCTGGAGA
The DNA here is from genome assembly GCA_021813725.1 of bacterium. GTDB lineage: Bacteria > Gemmatimonadota > Gemmatimonadetes > Gemmatimonadales > Gemmatimonadaceae > PNKL01. The sequence continues at coordinate 15,876 of JAKAJN010000023.1, forward strand.
AGGCTCGCACGGCGAATCCCAGCTCGGTCGCGGCCCTGCGCGCCCTGGGCATCGCCTACTACAAACGCGACCGCTTTGCGGATGCGCGGTCGGTGCTGGACGCCGCCCGCAAGCTCGACCCCAAGGACGGGGTGAGCGCGCTGTACGCCGGCCTCGCCGCCGAGAAGCTGAACGACTTCACCGGCGCGAAGGACGCGTACACCAGCTATCTGCAGGTGGGCAAGACGCGGAAGGTGCGCAACGACATTCGCGCCCGTCTCGTGGCCCTGTCGCGCGCCGAACTGCACGCGGCGGCCAAGGCGGCGATCGCCAACGAGGCGACCATCGCCTCCGACGTGGGGAATCCGCGCGCGGTGGCGGTGTTGCCGATGACCTTCAGCGGCACCGACCAGACGCTGGCGCCGTTGTCGCGCGGCATGTCGGACCTGCTGATCAACGACCTGGCGCGCTCGCCGGAGTTGCAGCTGCTGGAGCGCGACCGGATCCAGGCGATGGTCGACGAGGTCGCGCTCAGCCAGAGCGGTCGCGTGGACGCCGCCACCTCGCTGCGCGCCGGCAAGCTGGTGCGCGCGACGCGCGTGGTGCAGGGTGCAATCACGCAGACCGACAGCCGCAGCCTGACGGTGAACGCGGCCGTGATGCAGGTGGCGACGGCGCAGCAGCAGGGGCGCGACGTGCAGAGCAGCGACGTGCTCGACCAGATCTTCACGATCGAGAAGAACATCGCGCTGGGACTGTTCGACCAGCTGGGCGTCCGCCTTTCGGCAGCCGAGCGCGCGGCAATCGAGCAGCGTCCGACGCGGTCGCTCCAGGCTTTCCTGGCGTACAGCAACGGCCTGGTGGCCGAAGACGAGGGACGCTACGGCGAGGCGGCGCGGTTCTATGACCAGGCGCGCAGCATTGACCCGAACTTCGGCGCCGCCCTGCAGAAGATGCAAAGTGCGCGGGCGGCACAGGCCGGCGCGCAGGTGACGTCGGCGCAGGTGGAATCGAACCTCAAGAACTCCAGCGAAGGCGCCACCGTATCGGCCGCCGAGCGCGGCGTCGCGGCGACCAACACCGGCATCGGGTCCACGCTGGCGAGCGCGGTGGGCGACATCAACCCGTCGGCCGCGAACAACGTGAACACGTCGACGAGCAGCGGCACGGGCCAGACGCAGACCCAGACGCCGCCGACCACGCGCGATCCGGCGTCGGAGAAGACCGGCACGGACGCGCCGGCGACGAAGACCGGCACGTTCACCATCGTGATCCGGAGGCCGTAAGATGAGACCGCTTCGCGCCACGCTCATCACCACGCTCCTCGTTGCGGCGCCGCTGGGCGCGCGCGCCCAGGGGCTGGGCGACGCCGCGGCGGCCGTGATGCCGCAGGCGGTGTCCATCAAGATCGGCTCGGGGGCGACCGCCAAGACCGTGTCGCAGACGACCGTTCCGTTCGTCTTTGTGCTCCCGCTCACTGCTCGCTTCAACGTGGACGTCGCCACCGCGTACGCCTCGTCCGACGTGTCGGTGGACGGCAAGACGGTCAGCTCGATCAACGGGCTCACCGACACGCAGCTCCGGGCCAACTACACGCTCGGCAATGACGCCGTCGTCTTCACGATCGGCGCGAACCTCCCCACGGGACAGTACAAGATCGCCGAGGCCAAGGCGGACGCGGCCGGACAGATCGGCAACGACTTCCTGATCTTCCCGACCTCGACGTACGGCTCGGGGTTGTCCACGACCGGAGGCATCGCGCTGGCCCGGAGCATGGGAGACTGGAACGTCGGCGTCGCGGGGTCGTTCCGGAAATCGACCGAGTTCGATGCGTATTCGGCGGATGACGGCACGGGCAAGCAGGTGCTCACCTTCACGCCGGCCGACGAAGTTCGCGCGCGACTCGGCGCCGACCGTGCCGTGGGCAATGGTCGCCTGACGCTCGGTGTCACGTATTCCACGTTTGGCAATGACATGCTCTCGAACACGTCGTATGCCACCGGGGACCGCTACATCGGACAGGGCTCGCTGTACTACCCCGTCGGCGGCATGGACGTGTACGTGAGCGGCTGGGGGCTGTACCGCGCCAAGGGCCAGCAGTTCGGCGGCGAGGCCCCGTCGGAGACAGTGGCGAACGGCGCGCTGGCGCTCGGGTTCCGCAGCGGCAGCTGGTACATCGAACCGAACGTCGAGGCACGCAACTGGCAGGTGGACGGCTACAAGGCGGGACTGCTCGGCAACGGCGGCGTGCGCCTGCGCTGGACGTCGGGCGCCATCAGCCTGATGCCGAGTGCCACGTACCAGATTGGGCGGCTCTACACGCTGGGTGGCGGCGATACCTATGACGTCACGGGATGGAGAGCGGCCTTGACGTTGAGGGTGCATTAACTGCTGACGGTGGACGGTAGACGGTGGACGGTGGGGCGGCTTTCGGGCCGCCTCGCCTGTTTTGCGGCACCCGGCTGGGCGGTAGATTGCACCCAGTCTGATCGTGAATCGGAATCATCGATCGCAGCCCGCAATCGGAATCCGGATTCCCCATCCTCAATCGTCGTTATGGCTGGTCACAGCAAATGGAAGCAGATCAAGCACTACAAGGCCGCGACTGACAAGAAGCGGGGCGCGCTGTTCACCAAGCTGATCCGTGAGATCACCGTTGCGGCCAAGTCGGGGGGCGGTGATCCGGACGGCAACCCGCGCCTCCGCACTGCCATCGACAACGCCAAGGCGCAATCGATGCCCAAGGAGAACATCGAGCGTGCCGTCAAGAAGGGCACCGGTGAGCTCGAGGGCGTGGACTATGTGGACGTCGTGTACGAGGCGTACGGCCCAGGGGGCGTGGCGATCATGATCCAGGCCCTCACCGACAACCCGACGCGCACGGTGGCTGAGGTGCGCGCCAAGCTCTCGCGTGGCGGCGGCAACTTGGGGACGACCAACTCGGTGGCGTTCATGTTCGACCGCAAGGGGCAGATTTTCGTGGAGGCGGCGGGGCTCGACGAGGATGGCGCGATGGAGCAGGCGCTCGAGGCCGGGGCCGAGGATTTCCTGAAGGAGGACGACGCGTTCGTCATCACGACCGCGCCGGCCGATCTGCACGCGGTGAGTCAGGGGCTCGTCAAGGCGGGGTTGAAGGTCTCGCAGGCCGAGATGTCGTGGATTCCCAAGAGCACGGTGGCAGTGACGGGCGAGCCCGCGCAACAGCTGGTGAAGCTCATCGAGGCGCTGGAAGAGCTGGACGACGTGCAGAAGGTGGACGCAAACTTCGAGATGGACGAAGCGGAGATGTCCGGCGCGTGATCGTCCTCGGCATTGATCCCGGCACGGCGGTGACAGGGTACGGCGTCGTTCGCGCCCGCGGCGGAAGCCCGGTGAGCGGCGCCGAGTTGCTGGAGTGCGGGGTCATCCGGACGCGGGCGAGCGAACCGCTCGCCGCCCGCCTGGCGGACATCTACGAGGGTGTGCGCGAGCTGATCGCTCGGCATGCGCCGCAGGCACTGGCGGTGGAGGACGTGTTCTACGCCAAGAACGTCCGCACGACGGTGGTGCTGGGGCACGCGCGCGGCGTGGTGCTGCTGGCCGGTCAGCAGGCCGGACTACCGATTCACGAATATCCACCGGCCGCCATCAAGAAGACGGTGACCGGCAGCGGCGGGGCGACCAAGGAGCAGGTGCAGTTCATGGTTGCGAAGTTGCTGCGGCTCAAGCATGCCCCCGAGCCCGCCGATGCGGCCGACGGCGTGGCCGCCGCACTTGCCTGCGCGATGCAGGCCGATGTCACGCGGCTCATCGAGGCGCACCGATGATTGCGCGAATCACGGGCACGCTGCTCGCCGCCGACATTGACCGCGTCGAGATTCAGACCGCGGGGGGCGTGGCGTACACGGTCCACATTCCGCTCTCGGTCGCCGAGTCGCTTCCCCGCCCCGGCGGCGCGGTGGAACTGCACACGGCACTGGTGGTGCGGGAAGACAGCTGGACGCTCTTCGGATTCGCCTCGTCGGGGGAACGCGCGCTCTTCCAGCGGCTGATGGGCACCACGGGCGTCGGTCCCGCGCTCGCGATGAACCTGCTCTCGGCGCTGGGCGGCGAGCGCCTGGTGCGCGCGGTGCAGGAGCACGACCTCGCGACACTGACACGTGTGCCGCGCGTGGGCAAGAAGCTCGCTGAACGACTGGTGCTTGAGCTGCGCGACAAGCTGGGCGCCTCAGGCGAACTGCCGGTGGCCGGGCGCGCGCCGGCGCCGGCGGGCCCGGGGACGGACGCGGTGCGCGCACTCGTGGCACTCGGTTATCAGGCGTCCGAGGCGGAGAAGGCGGTGATGGCGACGCTCGAGGAGGGGAGCGCCGGCGACACCGCCGAATTGATCCGCCGCGCGCTCACCCGCATCGCAAAGCGCTGACGTACATTCAGGCATGTCCCGCGCCGAAATCACCACACCGGAGGTGCTGACCGAGGAGTCGGCGGTCGAGCTTTCGCTGCGCCCGCAGCGGCTCGCCGAGTTCATCGGCCAAGCCAAGGTGAAGGACGCGCTGCGCATCTACATCGATGCCGCTCGCGAGCGCAAGGAGCCGCTGGACCACGCGCTGCTCTTCGGCCCGCCCGGGCTGGGCAAGACGACACTGGCGGAGCTGGTGGCACGCGAACTCGGCGTGAACATCCGCACGACGAGCGGCCCGGCGCTCGAGAAGCCGGGCGACCTGGTGGGCACGCTTACCAACCTGCGCGAAGGCGACATCCTGTTCATTGACGAGATCCACCGCCTGCGCCCGATCATTGACGAGTTCCTGTATCCGGCGATGGAGGACTACAAGATCGACATCCGCCTGAGCGAGGGACCGAAGGCGCAGACGATCACGATGCCGGTGGAACGCTTCACGCTGATTGGCGCAACGACGCGGCTGGGAATGCTCACGGCCCCGCTGCGCGCGCGGTTTGGCATCGAGCTGCGGCTCAACTACTACCCGGCGGAGGAACTGGAGCACATCGTGCACCGCACCGCCGAGGTCATGAAGGTGCAGATCGAGGCGGCGGGAGCGCGCGAGCTGGCGCGTCGCGCGCGCGGAACGCCGCGGGTGGCCAACCGCCTGCTGCGTCGCGTGCGCGATTATGCGCAGGTCCGGGCGGCCGGTGTCGTCACCGAGTCGGTGGCGCGCGAGGCACTCGAGATGCTCGACGTCGATCATTTCGGACTCGACGAGATGGACGCGCGCCTGCTGCGCACCATCATCGAGAAGTTCGAGGGCGGGCCGGTGGGAGTGCAGACGATCGCCGCGGCGGTCGGCGAGGACGCCGACACGATCGAGGAGGTCTACGAGCCGTTTCTGGTGCAGAACGGCCTGCTCCAGCGTACGGCGCGCGGCCGCATGGCCACGGTGCTGGCGTACCGGCATTTCGGCTTCACGCCTCCTGCGCAGAACGGCGATGCGCAGGGTTCGCTGCTGTAGTCGCGCGACGCGCTCGTCTGGCGCGCGCCTGCTCGTCCTCGGCGCGTGCGTGCTCTTCGCGCGCACGGCTCCGGCCCAGACGCCAACCGCCGCTCCCGTTCGAGGGTTGGGGCTGGTGACGCGGACCGATTCGCTGGCCGAACTGGCGCGCCTCGACAGCGCCGTCGCGCATGGCGAGGCGCCGGCCGCCACGTGGCACGCGCGAGGGCTTCTCGCCTGGCAGCTTTCGCAAGCGGGGCGAACGGTCGGCGCGCGAGTGGATCGCGAGCAGCTCCGATTGAATCAGACCGCAGACTCGTCGCTCGTTCAAGCGGTGACGCTGGACGCATCGAACGTGCGCTACCTGCTCGACTTCGCCACGTACCGCTCGCAGGGCTCTCCATTCGTGCGCGCGGGGGCCACGCGATACATCAGGCGCGCTTTTCAGACGGCCCGCGAGCAGGGCGACTCGCTGACCGTGGCGCAGATGGCCGACAAGCTCGGGATGCTGGCGTTCAAGGAGTACCAGGCCATGTTCGGGCGGCGCATGTCGCTGAACAACGGACCGGGAGCAAGCCTCCTCGACATCCTCAGCCAACAGACGGCGGCGAGGAGTTCGTGGGCCGGGTACCCGCGAGTGGATGAAGTGGGTCGCCTCGTGGCTGACCAGGCCCGGGCCAACTCCGATCGGCTGTTTGGATCAGCCAGTACGGCGGAGAGTGCCGTGCGCGAGCTGATCGAGAGCCGGTCAGTCCCTGTGGGCGGCGACCCGCCGCCCGGCGTGCTCGCCTTCGACGAGGCGCTCGAGTACTTCGAGACGGCGACCGCGGCGGCGCCTTCTTTGCCGCTGCCGTGGCGGCATCGCCTGGCCGCACTCGCCGACCGCCGCCGATGGGAAGAGTTGCTGGTCGCGGCGCAGGTACGACTCGCCATCGCGCCGTGGGATCCGAATGCGTGGCTGGCGCTCGGCCTTGCGCGGCATCGCAGCGGGGGAAACGGGGCGCTCGCGGCGTTCGACAGCGCATTCGCCCAGATGTCCGACGTCACGCGCGCCCGTCTCGACCGCGTGGAGCGCATCATGCGTCCCAACGTGGTGAAGACCCTCGACTCGCTGTCGAGCGACGAGCGCGCGCGCACCATGCAGTTCGTGTGGACGGCCGCTGATCCGTTGTGGAGCGTTCCGGGCAACGAGGTGCGGGCTGAGTTCCTGGCGCGCGTGGCCTTCGCGGAATTGCGTTTCACCGACGAGGAAGCAGGATGGCACGGCGTCGACACGTTCCCCGGCGACCTGCACGTGCGTTATGGCTTTCCCAAGGTGACGCTCAATTGGTCGTGCGCGGGGGCGCAATCGGAGGCCGACTCACCGGATTCGCCGAATCAGGTGTGCTGGTTCTGGTGGTACGCGCCGAGGCTGCAGTTCATCGTGCACTACCAGCCGATTTTCAATCGTTTTCGAGCCGGATTCGACGACGCCGCGATCACCGAGGAAGTGCAGTCGGAGGCGCCGGCGAATTGGTCGAACGTGCCCGGGGTGCCGCCGATTGATACCATTCCGCTGCGGGCAGCGCGGTTCCGTCGCGATGCCACGCGGCCTACGCTCTTCGTTTCGGCCAGTGTACCGGCGCAGCGGATGCGCCTCGTAGACGTGCGATCGGAGGCACCGACCGCGCGCCTGTGGACCATTGCCGACAGCGCCGACGCCGTGGCGCGCGACTCGGTGCGCATCGCCGAGGATGGAGTGGCACAGTGGAAGGTGCGCGTGCCGTCGGGTGACGTGTACCTGCGCGCCGAGTCGATGGCGACCGGCGGCGGCGCGGCGCGCGGTACCGGCTTCGTGTCGGCACTCCCCACGACCACGGGACTGGCAATGAGCGACGTGCTGGTGGCGGCAACCATCGCGGAACCGCCAACCCCCGCCCGGCGCTGGCATGAGCTGGCGATCGTGCCGGCGCCGGACACCTTGTCGCGCACCCGCGGCATCGCGCTGGCGTGGGAGGTCTACGGGCTCGGCGCGACGACAAACGCGGCGACTTACGAAGTGCGGCTCACGCTGGCGAAGGCGTCCAAGTCGGTGGCTGGGCAGATCGCCGCGCAGATCGGCGGGCTCGTGGGGCTACAGCGAGGCAACGACCGCGTGACGCTGGCCTTCGAGCGGCAGCCCCTGACGCGCGACGTGTCGCTGGACCACGTGACACTTTCGCTGCGCGAGGCGCCGACCGGCCGCTACACCCTGTCGGTGGACATCACGGACCGCGCATCGGGTGCCAAGGTGTCACGCAGCACGCTCCTGACGATCGGACGCTAGGGTCAGCGCGGATGAAGGGGACGCGGACGAGTGACTTCGATTTTCACCTCCCCGAGGGGCGCATCGCGCAGGCGCCCGCCGAGCGGCGCGACGCGTCGCGGCTGATGGTGGTGCGTCGCGAGACCGGAGCGATCGAGCACCGCTACTTCACTGACCTCGCCTCGCTGGTGTCGACGGGCGACATCCTGGTGCTCAACACCACGCGGGTGTTCCGGGCGCGACTGCTCGGGCGGCGCGACACCGGCGCGCCAGCCGAGATCTTCCTGCTGCGGCGGCACGACGACGGCCGATGGGAAGCGATGGTGCACCCGGGCGGGAAGCTGAAACCGGGTCGGGTGGTGCACATCGCGCCGGGCTTCGATGCGATCGTCGAGGAAGTCACGGCTCGACGCACGAGGATTGTCCGGTTGCGCGTCGACGGCGATGAGGCAGCGGCGATCGAGGCGCACGGCCACGTACCGCTGCCACCCTACATCGCGCGCGCCGACGCCGCGCCGGACGCGGAGCGCTACCAGACGGTCTACGCGCGGCAGTCCGGGTCGGTGGCCGCGCCGACGGCGGGGCTGCACTTCACCCCCGAGTTGCTGGCGACGCTTGCCGCGCGCGGCGTGGAACGGGCGGACGTGCTGCTGCACGTCGGGGCGGGGACGTTCAAGCCGGTGGACGTCGAGGAACTGAGCGACCACGTGATGCACGAGGAGTGGTACGACGTCACGGACGAGACCGCCGCGCGGCTGAATGCCGTGCGCGCACGCGGCGGCCGAATCTGGTGCGTGGGCACGACCTCGCTGCGTACGCTCGAGAGCGTGGTGGACGGACAACGGTGCTTCCACGGGCGGACGGGCGAGACGCGCATCTTCATTCACCCGCCGCGACCTGTGCTGAGCGCCGACCGGCTGATCACCAACTTTCACCTGCCGCGCTCCACGCTGCTGATGCTGGTGGCCGCGTTCGCCGGCTATGACCTCACGATGCACGCGTACGAGACAGCCATCGCGGAAGGGTACCGGTTCTACTCGTATGGGGATGCGATGGTGATTCTCTGAACTGCGTGCGGAACGGGGAGAGGGTAGAGAATTGGGAACGAGCGACGGGAGGTGGAACCAGGAGGGAGGTCTTTGGCACACCCATGACGTCCTTCCTCGTTTCGACTCCCCTCCCTCCTCACCGCGCCTCTACCTCCTCCTCGTTCCGCTCCTCTAGCTTTCCCACCATGTTCCGCTTCGACATCCAGTCCTCCCTCGGCCGCGCTCGGGCGGGCCTCTTCCGCACGCCGCGCGGCGCGGTGGAGACTCCCGTCTTCATGCCCGTCGGCACGCTGGCGACGGTGAAGGCGCTGGATCCGGACGAACTGCGCGGCATGCACGCGCAGATCATTCTCGCCAATGCCTATCATCTGCACCTCCGTCCGGGCGACGAACTCGTGCAGCGGCTCGGCGGCCTCCATCGCTTCATGGCGTGGAATGCGCCGATCCTCACCGACTCGGGGGGCTTCCAGGTCTTCTCGCTCGCCGCGCTCAACCGCGTGGACGAAGACGGAGTCACCTTTCGCAGTCACATTGACGGTTCGGCGCGCCACTTCACGCCCGAGAGCGTGATGCGGATCGAGACCAACCTCGGTGCCGACGTGATCATGCAGTTCGACCACGTCATTCCGGGTCAGAGCGCGCATGGCGCCGCCAAGGATGCATCCGAGCGCTCGATCCGCTGGTTGGCGCGATGCCGCGAGGAGTTCGCGCTCCTGCATGCGAGTCCGGATGCGCCGCGGCAGACACTCTTTCCCATCGTCCAGGGGGGCATCCACGCCGACCTGCGGCGCGACGCGGCGCGGACGATTGCCGAGATGGGTGGCTGGGACGGATTCGCGATCGGCGGACTCTCGGTGGGCGAAGGGAAGCCGGACATGTACGCGATGCTCGAGACCTGCGACGAGGCCATTCCCGCCGACCGACCGCGCTACCTGATGGGCGTCGGCTATCCAGAGGACCTGCTGGAGGGGGTCGCCCGCGGCGTGGACCTGTTCGACTGTGTCGCGCCCACGCGGATGGGGCGAAACGCGGCGGCGCTGACGCCGGATGGGCGTGTGAACATGCGCCGTGCCGAGTTCCGGGAGGATGACCGGCCGCTCGTAGAGGAATGCGCCTGCACCTGCTGCCGCCGTTTCTCGCGGGCCTACGTCCGCCACCTGGTGCAGGCCGACGAGATGCTCGGCGCGCGCCTGCTGTCGCTGCACAATGTACATTTCCTGATCGCGCTGATGCGCGAGGCCCGCCGCCGGATCGTCGCGGGCGACTTCGACTCGTGGAGCCGCGGCTGGCTCGCACGATACCATTCGCAACCCACCCGCCCATGAACGCCCTCGCTCCGATCTTCGCGCAGACCGCCGCGCCCGCTGCCGGCGGCGGCTCGTTGATGCCGTTCCTGTTCCAGCTCGCCGCCATCATGGCGATCTTCTACTTCCTGATGATCCGCCCGCAGCAGAAGCAGCGGAAGCAGCTGGAAGTGTCCATCATGGCGCTCAAGAAGGGAGACGGCGTCGTGACGACCGGCGGCGTCGTGGGCGAAGTGGTGCACATCAAGGAGACCATCGACGAAGGCAAGCCGGGCAAGGGGATGGACGACCTCGTCACCATTCGCACGGGCGACACCAAGATCGTGATCCAGCGACGCGCGGTGGCGCAGGTCTTCACGCCCGGAGGGGTGTCGGCGGCGTGAGCGTGCTTCCCATCCGCGTGCTGGGCGACCCGGTCCTTCGCGAGGAGACCAGGCCCGTCGCCGAGGTGACCGACGAGATTCGCCGGCTCATCGACGACATGTTCGAGACGATGTATGCCGCCCAAGGCATCGGTCTCGCGGCGCCACAGGTGGGGCGCACCGAGTGCGTCTGCGTCGTGGACGTCGAGGGCGAACGGTTTGCGTTCGTGAACCCCGAGATCGTGCACACGCAGGGTCCCAAGGAGAAGGCCGAGGAAGGGTGCCTCTCCATTCCGGACGTCTACGGCGACGTGGAACGGCCGTCCAAGGTGACCGTGCGTGCGCTCGACCGGAACGGCGCGCCGTTCGAGGTGAGCGCCGAGGCGCTGCTCGGCCGCTGCTTCCAGCACGAGATTGACCATCTGCACGGCAAGCTGTTCATTGACTATCTCAGCTTCCTGAAGCGGCGCAGTGCGCTCGCGAAGTGGGACGAGGAGAAGGACAAGTACTCCGGCTTCATCCGCATCCTCAAGCCCGGCAGGCCGGCCAGCGAGCATCCTGAAGAGGAGCTCTAGTGCGCATCGTGTTCTGGGGCACGCCCGAGTTTGCCACGCCGCCGCTTCGCGCGCTGATCGGCGAGGGATTCGACGTGGCGGGCGTCATCACCCAGCCCGATCGGCCGCGCGGGCGGTCACGGTCGCAGCTCGACCCCTCGCCAGTCAAGCAGGTGGCGATGGACGAGGGCCTCGTGGTGCTGCAACCTGAACGGCCGCGGGGGGAGGATTTCGTGCAGTCGCTGCGAGAGCTGGCACCCGATCTCTCGGTGGTGGTGGCTTACGGACACATCCTGCCGCGCGAGGTGATTGACCTGCCCACGCTGGGCACGCTCAACATCCACGCCTCGCTCCTCCCTGCCCTGCGCGGCGCGGCGCCGATTCAGGCGGCGATCGCCGAGGGCCTGGGCGAGACGGGCGTGAGCATCATGCGGATGGTGCCGGCGCTCGACGCCGGACCCGTCATCCACGCACTCCCCACGCCGATCGAGCCGGACGAGACCGGTGGCGAACTCACCCTCCGGCTGTCCGAGCTGGGCGCCACGGCGCTCATCGAGGCCCTGGCGTTGCTCGAGCTCGGCGAGGCCACGGAGCAACCACAGGATGACACGCGGGCCACGTACGCGAAGAAGATTGAGCGTGAGGACGCACGCATCGACTGGGCGCTGCCGGCGGAGATTGTGGCACGTCGCATTCGCGCCTACGACCCCAAGCCGGGGGCGTGGAGCACGGTGCGGGACGTCGAGGTACGGCTCTTCGGCGCCCGGGCGATCAGCGATCGCTCCGACGCGGCCGGCACCGTGCTCGAGACGGACGAGATGGGAATGATCGTCGCCTGCGGTGCTGGGGCCGTGGCCATTCGCGAGGTGCACCCGGCAGGCAAGCGCCGCATGGCGGCGCTGGACTGGGCGCAAGGGAGAGGTGTGGCTCGCGGTGATGGCTGGAGCTGATCGCGGAGTTGGACTCAGGATTCCGACTGAGGATTCCGATTCAGGATTGCGATCGACGATGCGACAGAGGGGCGTCCGCTTGGACGCCCCTCTGTCGTTGGTCTAATCCGGTCTCGCGATCCGAGATCGCATTCCGGCTTCGATGTCATCAGTTGCCGCTACGGCTGTCCTGCCACCTTCTGTGGCGTCAGCACGGGCACGCCGTTCGATCCGGTGGTTCCGATACCGAGCTGGCCGTACTCGTTGTCGCCCCAGCAGAAGATGACGCCGGCGCTCGCCTGCGTGCCGCCCGACGTGGCGGTGCCGACAACGCCACAGGTGTGAAGTTCACCCGTTGCGAGCGACCGGAAGGCGAGCCCGCCCGCGACCGCAACCGGCGCGTTCGCGTTGGTGGTCGTGCCATCGCCAAGCTGACCCGAGGTATTGCGGCCCCAGCAGTACGCAACGCCGGTGTTCGCAATGCCGCAGGTGTGATACTCGCCGGCGAACAGTTTCGTGAACCCAGTTACGCCCGTAGGCAGGGTCACGGCCATGGGCGCCGACGAGCGAACCGCCGCCGAGCCGGCACCGAGCTGGCCGTACCCGTTCGCTCCCCAGCAGAAGGCGGCACCGCCCGCGCCGGCGGTCGCCTCGCGCGTCAGCGCGCAGGTGTGCGCCACGCCAGCCACGAGACTCGTCGTGTCCCACACCTGCGTCAGCCCCGTCATGTCGATGCCGCGCGGAATGGTCGAATCGATGGAGAACGTGCGGTTCCCCAGCTGCCCCGAACCGTTCGCGCCCCAGCACCACGGGCGAAGCGTGTTGAGTGAGTCCACGGCCGTCGCCGGATTGAACCGCGGGAAGCCGCAGCTGTGCGAGCCGCCGGTCACCACCGCGGACCACTGCAGACGCGCATCCGGTGCGACGGTGGTGACGACCATGTAGTCGCTCGTCTGATCGGCGCGCGTCCCGTCACCAAGCTGACCGAACTGGTTGGAGCCCGTGCAGCCGATCTGCCCTTCCGTGGTAACGACGCAACTGTGCGTCTCCGACGTGCTCACCGCGGTGAACGCGAGCACGTTCGCCGGGAACGTATGCAGCACGGGGACGTTGTTCTGCACGGCAGTTGCCAGACGGCCCCAGCAGTACAGCTGGCGCGCGATGCTGATACCGCACACGTAGCTCGAGCCGGCGCCGATCTGGCGCCACGACTGGAACGGTCCCACGAGCGTGTCGGCCGTCGTGACCGCGGCACCGGGTTGATTGACCGTCTTGGCCACCGGAATTCCGCGCTGTCCATCCTCACCAAAGCCCCAGCAGAACGCGCGATCGCCCGTCGTCACACCGCAGGTGAAGTAGTTGCCCGCATAGACCTGAGCGAACTGCGCCGTCGCCGTGGCGGTAAACGTCGCCTTCACAGTGGCGCTGACGCGGGCCCGCGCCACCTGCGCTCCCAAGTGGTTACCCAACGTCCACGAGCTGCTCGCCCGCCCCGCGGCGTCGGTATTCACCGTCACGGGGCTGACCGAACCGCCGGCGCTCAGCGAATCGTTGAAAATCACCGGCTCGCCGGCAATCACGTTGCCGAAGCGATCCTGCACCGCGACCTGCAGCGCCGTGCTGAGCGTCGCGCCGGCCGATGCGGACTGTCCGCTTCCCGCCGTGACCGTGATGACGCGCGAGGTGTCCGGCGTTGCCGTTGCCGTAAACGCCAACGGGGCGCCAACGCCAGCAACCGTCGCGGTCGCCGACTGCACCATCGCCGTGGTACCGAGGGTCCAAGTGGCACTCGCGTTGCCGGAGGCATCGGTGGTGTCGGACACAGCGGCCACCGAGCCGCTGAAGTTCGCGGCGAGCCAGGTGACCGTCTTGCCCGAGACCGCGTACCCAAACTGATCCTTGACGTTGACCTGCAGTTTCGTCGGCAAGGCGCTCGCGACGCGACCCGTCTGCGCGTTGCCCGCCACGACCGTGAGGCGCGACGCGGGGCCGACGCCCGCCGTCGCGGTAAAGACCGCGGAATCGAGCACGTAGTTCCCTTGCAGGATCGCCACCGCCTTGTTGGCGCCGAGCGTGGTGCCCAGAGTCCACGTCACCGACGCGAGGCCGGTGGTGGACGATGTCGAAGCCGGCGGATTGATGGTGCCCCCGCCATCCCGGACCTGCCACAGCACCGTGGCGCCGGCAACGGGCTGGCCGCCAGCGTCCACAACCTTGACCGTGAGCACCTCGGCAAGCGCGGCACCGACCGAACCCGATTGCGTGTTGCCGGAGAGCAGTTTCAGGCTGGCAGCGAAGTCCTGCGGCTTCACCGAAGTGGGACCCGTGGTCGCCTCACCACACCCGCCGATCAGGGCGAGGATGGCGAGCGAAGCGATGGTTCCAGTGGTGACAAGCGTGCGGCCGTGCATTCGCACTCCGTGCTGAGAAGGACGGGGGAGACGAATATCGTAATCCGATAGGCGCGCGGCAAACGGGCCCCGATCGCGGTGCCAGTTCGCTGCTTCCTATGGACGGGCCGGACGGTCACGAGGTAACGCTGTCCCCGAGGTTTCCGGCCTCCCCCCCTGCTATTATACAGGATCTCCCGTTCGCCGCCTCTCCCCGTGACCCACCGCAGCCATCCACCGGCTTCCATCAGTTCCCCGGTAACGGAGTCCCGCCGAGCCGCCGCCGATGTCTGCGCGGACCTAAGGTCGGGCGTCCTGTTGGCCGCCGCGATGGATCGTCGGAGCACCGCCCTTGAGCCGCGCGATCGCCGTTGGACCCAGGAACTGGTCTATGGCATGCTCCGCCGCCGCGGCTGGATTGACCACGCCCTGATGTCGCGGGTGCGCGGCGGGCTCGCGCGACTCGACGGCGACCTCGCTGACCTGCTCCGGCTGGGCGCCTACCAGCTACTCGAGATGGGGAGCGTGCCGGCCTACGCCGCGATCGCGCAGACGGTCGAACTGGCGAAGCAACGCCACGGGCTGGGGGCCAGCAAGCTCGTCAACGCCGTCCTGCGCCGTCTCGACCGCGAACGGTCCTCGCTCGGCGCCGACCTCCCCACAGATCCCATTGACGCGCTGGCCACAGAGTTCTCGCATCCGCGATGGTTGGTGGCACGCTGGGTGGCGCGATGGGGACCAGAACAGACGCGCGACCTGCTGGAGGCGAACAACCGCGAGGCCCCGCTCATCGTGCGGCCTTGGGGACTTGTTCGGGAGCAGGTTGAGGCCATGCTTGAGACAGCGGGGGTGCAGGTCGCTGACGCACCGCTTGTGGACGATTCCATCCGGCTCGTGGGGCCGGTCAACCTGACCGAACTCGCCCCCTTCGGCAAGGGATGCTGTTTCGTGCAGGATCCGGCTGCGACGCTCGTCACGCGCTACGCGGCCGTTCCGGCCGGTCAGACCGTGGTCGACCTGTGCAGTGCGCCCGGCGGCAAGAGCGTGGAGCTGTCGCGCACGGCGGCGCTGGTGATCAGCGCCGATCTGTCGGTCGCGCGACTCGGCCGCCTGACGGCGACGATCAATCGACTCGAACTCTCGAATGTCGCGCCCGCGGCGTTTGACGCGCGGGAGCCGGCGATTGGCGCCGTGGACGCGGTCCTCGTGGATGCCCCGTGCACCGGGACGGGAACGTTTCGCCGTCATCCCGACGCCCGTTGGCGCCTGCGACTCAGCGACCTGG
>JAKAJN010000024.1 GCA_021813725.1 bacterium
CTCCGCCTTCTGCCCGTCGCTCCCGTACTTCAAGATCATCTGCGTCGGCAGCGAGTTGTGAACGCTCATCAGGACGCCGACTGACGCGTCAGCCGCCGAAATCTCCTCGAGCGCCAGCAGATACGTCACCGTGTCGAGGGCGAGCCCGTCGTACGCGTCGGGGAGCATCATCCCGAGGAAGCCCAGCTCGCCGAGCTTGCGCACCAGCGTCGGGTCGAAATGCGCGTCGCGGTCCCACTGGGCCGCATACGGCGTCACCTCGGCGGCGCAGAACTCGCGCGCGGTGGAGATCACCGCGCGCTGGGTCTCAGAAAGGTGTAGCAGGGGAGTCATCGAGAGACTTGGTTGGGGCTGACTGACGGTGGACGGTGGACGGTAGACGGTAGACGGTCGATCGCAGCACGGCGGACGCGGTGATGGTATCCACCGTCTACCGTCCACCGTCTACCGTCCACTGTCAGTACGTATAGAATCCCCGTCCGCTCTTCCGCCCCACCCACCCCTGCGCAACGTACTTTCGGAGCAACGGACACGGCCGGTACTTCGGGTCGCCGAGCCCCTTGTGCATCACTTCGAGGATGGCGAGGCAGGTGTCGAGGCCGATGAAGTCGGCGAGCGTCAGCGGGCCCATCGGGTGGTTCATGCCCAGCTTCATCACTTCGTCAATCGCCGCCGGCGTCCCCACCCCTTCCATCACGCAGTAGACGGCCTCGTTGATCATCGGCATCAGGATGCGGTTGGCGACGAAGCCAGGATAGTCGTTCACCTCCACCGGGGTCTTGCCCACGCCCTTGGCGAGCGCTACGGTGCGCGCCGCGGTGTCATCGCTGGTCGCGAGGCCGCGAATGACCTCGACGAGCTGCATGACCGGCACGGGATTCATGAAGTGCATGCCGATGACCGCCTCGGGGCGCTTCACGCGTCCGGCGATTTCGGTGATCGAGATGGAACTGGTGTTCGTCGCGAGGATCGCGCCGGCCGGCGCCAGCCGATCGATGTCGGCGAAGATCTTGTGCTTGAGCTCGACATTCTCCGTGGCGGCCTCGATGACGAAGGCCGCGTTCGCGATGGCATCCATTGACGTCGCGGTCGTGATGCGCGCCAACGCGGCGGTCTTTGCGCTTTCCTCGAGTGCCCCCTTCTTCACCTGGCGATCGAGATTCTTCTCGATCGTCGCCTTGGCCTTGTCGAGCGCGCCCTGATTGACGTCAATCAGCGTGACGTCGTGCCCCGCCACGGCGCAGACGTGCGCGATGCCGTTGCCCATCTGCCCAGCGCCGATCACCGCGATGCGGTCGGACATTGCTATGACTCCCTGCGGCGCGACGGCCGCCATTCGATGTCAAATCGCCACCCGCGCCGGTGGACTGCGATCCACCGGGCGTGAATGGCCAGTAGAAAAGTAACGCCGAGCATTCCCACGGCGGCCGCTGCGCCCGCTTCCGGTCCCCATTGGCCGCCGGTGAGCCAATCCGCCCCCGCGGCAACGGTGCGGTAGTTGGGCTGCGGAATCGCAAGCCCGCTCACCGGCGAGTGAAAGACAGCCACCTGGACGAAGTTGTACGCGAGGTGCGCCAGCCAGGCGGCCCAGAGCGAATCGAACGCCAGGCGCACGACCGCGAGGAAGACGCCGGCCAGCGCCACCATCGCCATCGACCACGGCGTGACGCCGGGGTTGAAGAGGTGCAACAAGCCGAACAACACCGACGACACGGCGATCGCCGCGCCCGGTCCCCACGCGCGCTGCAGCAGCGTGAAGGCATACCCGCGCAGCCCGAGCTCCTCGGTGAGTGCCGCTGGGGCGAGTATGGCGAGCGCGAGCAGTGCGCCTTGCTCCCAGCTGCCGGGCGCCGCCGGGACGACGTGCAGTACGCCCAGCCAGATGAGCAGACCCGCCGGAATCGCGATGGCGAACCAACCGGCGGCGAAGCCGCCGACGATGGGCCAGCGACCCAGCGCGTCGGTGCTCAGCCGCGTCGCCGCGCTCCAACGCTCGCGAAAGAGCCGCACGCTGAGCGCCGTCGCGAGGAGCATCGACAGGCAGGCCATGACGCCGAAGCCGATGAGACGCGTCCCCGTGACGGCGCTGCCGAATTGAATGAACGGGTAGACGACGGCCGGCACGACAAAGAGCGCGACGAGCGAGAGTCCGGCGAACGCCACGAGGCGCCCCGCGGTGGCGGCACCGCCGCGCGGCACGCCGTCCGGCGGGGGATCGTACGCCGAAACGCGCCCCGTCGCGCGGAATTCCGCATCGCCGGGGCGCGTGGTGTTCATCGGTTCAGACCCGCTCGACCGAGAGTGCCACGGCGTTGCCACCGCCGAGGCAGAGCGTCGCGAGGCCCGTGCGCAGCGCGCGGGCCTGCAGCGCGTAGAGCAGCGTGGTGAGGATGCGCGCACCGCTCGCGCCGATCGGGTGGCCAAGGGCGATCGCGCCGCCGTTGACGTTCACCTTGTTCCAGTCCCACCCCAGCCCGTCACCATCGGCGAGCGCCTGGGCCGCAAACGCCTCGTTGGCCTCGATGAGGTCGTAGTCGCCGATCTTCGCGCCGGTCTTCTTCATCAGGTTCTGCACGGCGAGAATCGGCGCGAAGAACAGGTCCTGCGGATCGCCGCCTCCCGACGCATAGCCCGTGATGCGGGCGAGGATGGGGACGCCGTGCGCCTTGGCGTATTCCTCGCTCGCGATGACCAGCGCCGACCCGCCGTCGTTGAGACCCGGTGCGTTACCTGCCGTAACAGTGAGGTCCTCGGACTTCATGTCCTTCGGCGCATCGGTCGGAAAGGCCGGGCGCAGCTTGGCGAGCGCCTCCAGCGTCGTGTCCTTGCGCGGGCTTTCGTCGGTGTCGACGATCGTCGCGCCCTTCTTCCCCGCGATCTCCACGCGCGCGATCTCCGCCGCGAACCGGCCGCCCTCGATGGCCGCGACCGCCTTCATGTGCGACTGATAGGCGAACTCATCCTGCCGCTGCCGCGTGATGCCGGCCTTCTTCGCCGTATACTCGGCGTGCCCGCCCATGTGCCGGTTGTAGAACGCACACCAGAGCCCGTCCTTGATGAGCGCGTCCTGCATGGTCTGCGCGCCAAACTTGATGCCGTTGCGCATGCCGGTGACGAGGTGCGGCGCGCTGGACATCGACTCCTGCCCGCCGGCGACCAGCAACTGTTCGTCTCCCGCGCGGATCGCCTGCGCGGCGAGCATCACCGCCTGCAGGCCGGAGCCGCACACCTTGTTGACGGTGTAGGCGGGGACGGCGGCGGGAATGCCGGCCTTGATCAGGGCCTGGCGTGCCGGTGCTTGGCCGACGCCGGCCTGCAGGACGTTCCCCATGATCACTTCGCCAATGTCGGCGGGGTCGACCTTGGCGCGTTCGATGGCCGCCTTGATGGCGATGGCGCCGAGTTCCGGCGCGGAGAGCGGGGCGAGCGAGCCGAGAAAACGCCCGATGGGCGTGCGGGCGGCGGAGAGGATGACGGGTGTGGGCATCGAGAGGAGACGGAAGACGGGAGACGGAAGAACAGCGCGTCGTCGTTGCGTTGAACTTATCGCAACGAGTGCCAGATCGCCTCTCGCCTGCTTCCATGCGCCGCGAAGCGGGGGACGCCGCCGGGCCGGTCAGTAACTCTCGCTCCGGTTGACTGGGCTGCTCAATCCATATGGCTCACAACCCGGCCACGACGGCTCCCGCCTTCACTCTATCATCTCCTGCGGGCCGATCAGGACGCCGGCACGCCCCCGGCGTGCGACGCCAAAGGGCAATCGACAGGGCCGGCCCACAGACTCCGCCCAGACTAGCCAGAGGTGGGCCAGAAAGAGCTTTTCCATGGCACGCATCGCCGACAGGTGGTGATGCATGCGAGAGTACGACGGATGCAACGCTTCGTGACGGAGGCGATGCGCGTCGTACGTCTCGCGGTACCGACCGCCGCGCCGCAAGAACGACGTGCCAATCAGGTGACAGAGTGTGCGCGCGGTCACGTCGAAACTCCGGTGCTCGCCGTGCTGTGGAAAGCGCATCGCCACACGCACGGGATGTTGCGCATCAATCAACGCGCCGGTGCACGGGTGACCCGACGGAGCCACGTGTCGCCGCGGCGCAGCGCGGACACGCGGACGCGTGAGTTCCGCGCCGCATTCGTCGCAGCGGTAGCTGACGCCCTCAACGGTGGCCAACCCACAGAAGCTCCAGAATGACGACGGACTCGCGGCGCGCTCGATGCGCAGACGGGCCAGCAGTCGCGCCGCGAGCGTTGGCCCAACGCCGCGCACGCGTTCCAACCACGGCCACACCGGATGTGCGGTCACGAGCCGCCCCATCTCCCGCATGCACTCCCGTTCCATCGCCGATTCGCGCTGGTAGAGGGCGCCGAGGAGCGGTACCGGCCCCGCTTCCCGGCCCGCGCGAATTTCGTGCAGCACGGTATCGGCATCGGGAAGCGTCGGCGCGAGCGTCAAGCCCCCGGCGGCTCGTCCTTGAAGGACCGCGCGCAACAGCTCGCCCGTCGCCACGCGATTCCGCTGCGCCATCTCGAACGTGGCCACGGCCGCCGCAAGGGTGGCCGCGCTCGCCGAGGCCGCGGCCGCTTCGCCATCGGCAGCGGCCTCGTCGATCGCGAGACGTTGGATCATCGTGTCTGCACGGCGATGGCGCCGGCTGGATGCGACGTCCCGAAGCGCACCGCCGATTCGTTGGGCGACAACATGCGGACCTCGACGATCTCCCACGGCCGGAATGCCGCCATCGACCGCAGGCCTCCATAGTAGCGGCCGTCGACGTAGACATCGGGGGCCGCTTCGATCCGCCCGAGGACGCCGGCCGCGCGCACGCGGAAGAACTCGGGCCGAAGCCGCCGCACCGCATCTTCGAGCGTCGCCACGCGGACGTCGCGCAATTCGCCTTCGGTGATGACGGACGGACTTGGGGCCGTGGCGTATGGGCGCAGGCTGGAAGCATTCCGGCGGACCGGCGGCGGCGCGCCCTGCCCCGTCGCACAGCCTTGCAACACAATTGCCAAGCAAGTTACGCAGGCCAGCCCCTTCAGCGATTCTCTCCGCGTGTGCAAGCGTTGCATTGATGCACCCTCCGTCAGGCGGCCGGATCGAGATTGGGCATCCGCCGGCCGCCGGCGGCTGCCCGCGCTGTCACGGACCACCATAGGAGGAGGCGTTGACGCAACGCGGATCAGGCCCTGACCTGAGCCTGACCTCAGCCGTTATTGTGCAAGTTGACGAGCCCTTGACGCCGTCGCGGCCCGGTGTGGCGGACCGTGGCCGCTCTAGCGGCGCGGCCTGATGAGGTCTTCGAAGGGCGGATAGCCGTGAAGCCGCTTGAGGATGTCGACATAAGTCCAGCCCCAATGCATCGCCCCCAGCGTGCTCGCCTGCCTCAGCAGGCGCACCGCCTCATCGCGCTGGCCGAGTTCGGCCAGCAAGGCGGCGCGATGGTACTCGCGGGCTCCATTGAGCATCTGGGTTGAAGAATCCGTGAGCAGTGAATCGGCGAGCGCCCGAGCTACAGTTGAGTCACCCGCGCGCATGAGCCAGATAGCGCGTTGCACAGCCGACGTTACGGTCGCTCTGGGGGGGAGGAAGAATGACCCGGACCGCAACACGTAGAACTTCGTCGAGTCGGTGTCACCAAGCAGGTTGAAGCCGAAGGCGAGCGCCACTGCGCGAAATTGCGGCTGGTCCTTCGCCTCCGCGGCCGCTCGCACGGCGGCGATGTACCGATCCACGAGCGCTCGCGCCGTACTGAAATCACCGTGTCGTTTAAGGTCGAGCGCGGGACGAAGGAATGGGTTTACCCAGACCTCCAGCGGCCCGAGGGTCGACATTCGACTAAGCGTCGAGTCGGCATAAGCCAGCACGCGTTGCGGTTGGTGCAGAGCACCGTAGGCGATCATGAACTCCTCGCCCCAGATTTCCGTGGGCGCTGCTTTGCGCCCGCGTTCGACCGTGCGCAATGCACGTTCATACTCGCCGGCCAAGTGATACGCGATCGCCAAGGCGCGGAACTCTCCCGAAGCTCCACGCTCGAAGTACGACGAATCCGACTTGGTGAGGTACTCGATGGCGAGCCACGGACGCATGAGCTTTGTCGCGAGGCGGCCTGTTTCGTACGCCCACTTTGGCGAGTGCGTCAGCTGATAGAGTTCACGGGCGCTGCTCAGGGCCGCCGCGTCGTCGCCGTACGCCGTGCCCACCATAAACCCCAGTCGCAGCTGATCGTAGGCGGAGAGTTGCCCTCGAACCCGGGCAAGGCGCGCGGTAAGGGCCCGCCTTTCGAGCACGTACCCATTGAAGTAGTCGAACGCGATGCAGTCAAAAAGCGCTTCGTACGGATCGACGAACGTGGAGTCGATGGCGATGGCGCGCTCGAGCGCCGGCTTGGCCTCGGCGCACGGCACGTTGCGCAAGACCTTTGCATACTCCCGGTACGCCTCCGCGAAGGGCGGCCGGAGCGCGACGGTGATCTGGCGGGCCTCGGCGCTGGTCAGCAGGCCACCCAGAATGCGCTCGCGCAGCGGCGTGAGGGCGACCAGGGGATCGGTACGCGAGCCACGTTCGGGCTCAATCACGAACAGCGTGCGTTCAGTCGCCGCGTCGATGACGCGCGCACGGATGCGCAGGGAGTCTCGCTCCAGGCTGTAGCTGCCGTTGACGACGATGGTCGCGCCACGGCGCTCCGCGAGCCTGCGCACCAAGTCGGCGGGAGTGCGCCCGGGCGCGTTGAGCAGCACGCGGACCGCATTCCGGTCGACGCCCGTATGACCCGCTTGCAGCACGCCGGCGAGTATCTCCTCGGCAGCCAAGTTGCCCACGTACGTCAGGTCCGCCTGGCCCGTAAGGTTCTCGAACGGGATGACAGCCACCCGGTGATGCGCCGGTTCCGGTGCCGGTTCCGGTGCGCCGGGCGCGGGCATGAACGCGGGGCCGTCGGGAGGGTGCGTGTCCCTGGCGGTCAGCACCGCGCTGGACGGCGCCGCCGCGACATCGACGGAACCGCGCGTCGCCGCATCGAGAGGGGACGGCGGGTCTCTCCACGAGATCAAGCCGTGAACCGCACCGCCCAGAAGCGTTGCCGCTGCCACGAGCCACCCGGCGCGTCGGATCCATGGACGCTTCCGGCGCGCCACGACGCCACCGGGTCCGCTGTCCAGCGCGCTCATCGGAGTCGTGTTGATTTCGGCGAGCGCGCCCGGTGGCGCCTCGGAGGCTGCGGCGCTCTCCGAGCCCGGAAGTCCGGCAAGAGTCACGAGTGCTGGCTCGCCTGACACCGGATGCCGAATCCGATCGATGCGCGACAGCAGATCGGGAGACGGCGACACTTCAAGCTCGGCCCGCAGGCGCGCGACGAACCGCTCGTACTCCTGCACCGCTTGCGTACGTTCGCCGAGCGCTTCGAGCGCCGCCAGGACGCGGCGCAACGCGGGTTCCTCGAATGGCCCGAGGCGCAGCGCATCGCGTGCAAACCTGAGGGCGCGCGGAAAGTCGGCCGCAGTCATGGCGGCATCCGACAACCTCAAGGCACAGTCGTGCGCGCCAGCATTCAGCCGGTGCCGTTCGCCCTCGAGCCACGCGTCGAACGCGGGCGCGCCGTCGATGTGGAAGGAGGGGAGAAGGTCGCCGGTGCACAACTCGAGTGCGGCCGCGCAATCGCCGTTCGCGACGGCCTCGTCAAGCAGCGCCGCATCGCACTGGAGCTCGGCGGCGTTGACCCCCAACTCGTCGTCGCCGCGCGTGATGATGACACCCGAGCCCAGTGCTCGCCGGAGGAAGCTGAGAGCCTGGCTGAGTGAACTGCGCGCCGCCGCCTCGGCGCGCTCCTCCCAGAACATTGCGAGCACGGCATCCCGCCGCAGCAACGCCCGCCGGGATTCGAGCGCCAGGTAGGCCAGCAGCGCGAAACGCTTGGGCTGCACCAGCACTTGTGGTGCCGGTTGTCCATCGGATGTTTCGAGTCCCGCACCGCCGAGGAGCCGAAGCCGGATCATTCGAGGACCGGAGGGGGTCGTACCGTTTCGTCGTCGCGACGGGCCAGCAAGGACTCTCTACGATGGGTCCACCAAGGACAGACTGCAAGCCATTTCGCCCGTGCAGGGTGGCGGGCGCATCGCTCCTCTCGCTGTCCGCGACTGCCCTCAGCGCGCCGCGAACGTCCCGCACTGCGCGGGATCGCCCGAGCGGTAGCCGCGTTGCAGCCACTCCATCCGTTGCGCCGAGGAGCCGTGGGTGAACTTCTCCGGCATCACCTGGCCGGTGCTGCGCTGCTGGAGCCGGTCGTCGCCGATGGCGTTCGCGGTCTTCAACCCTTCCTCGAGGTCGCCGGATTCGAGGGCGACCTTGCCCCCGGACACGGCAGACGCGCCGGCCGCCCACACGCCGGCGTAGCAATCGGCCTGCAGTTCCAGCGCGACGGAGGCTCGATTCCCCTCTGCCTCACCGACCTCTCGTGCTTGCGCCACTTTCTGGGCGGCACCCGTGAGCGACTGCACGTGGTGGCCGAATTCGTGCGCGATGACGTAGGCGCGCGCGAAGTCGGCGCCCGAGGCGCCAAGTTTCGTCTCCATCTCGGTCCAGAAGCCGAGGTCCACGTACACCGTGGCGTCGGCGGGGCAGTAGAACGGCCCCATCGCCGCCTGGCCGAATCCGCAGCCGGTCGGCGTGCCCTGCTCATAGATCACGACCTTGGGAGGCGTGTACCCCTTGAGCTTCGCCGTCCACACGTCATTGATGTTGGCGCCGATGACGTCCACGAAGCGCCCGGCCTCGTCGGCCGGCGTGCCAGTCTTGCCCTCAACGGAGGCGCCCACCCCGCCCAGTTGGCTCGCGACCTGCTGCGTCGTGTCCGGTGAGATGCCGAACACGAAGTATCCGATCAGCGCGAGCACGACAACGCCGATACCACCGCCGGCCGCGCGACCGCTGAGCCCGCGCCGGTCCTCCACGTTTCCGCCTTGCCGTCCGCCTTGCCAGCGCATGTTGCCGCCTATCGTGGGGTCGAGCTACCGCTGCCACCTTCTCGACGCGTTGAACGCGATCGTCCCGCCGATCGCCGGCAGCGAGGCATCGAGCGCCGCCATCAGCCACTTGCCGCGCGACGTGCTCTCGTGCGCCGGCATCCGCCCCTTGAACAGGAGCCTCGACATCAGCAGGCTCGCGCCGACGCCGATCGTCACGCCGGCCATCGTGTTCGGGAAGCTCCCCGTCTCGGCGCCGATGTTGCCGATGGCGTAGACCGTGCCGCCAATCGCGAAGGCCGCGCCGGTGATGCCCACGGCATTGACGATGTGCTCGCGCAGCCGGTCGTTGTCCGCACGCATCATCGTCGTCGCAATCGTGCCCACGCCGCGGCCGGCGAAGTAGCCGAGCACGCCAGCGTACGTGCCGCCGACGATCTCGCCCGCCACGCGCTCGTAGCGGATGGCGGGCGTCCCCTCCGCGGGAATGCCAGTCTGGTCCGTCTCGCCCGGCCGCGCCTGCGCCCGGGCCATCCGCGCCACGACGAGGAGCAGCACCGCAAGGCGCCAGGCCGTGCGGCCGGCGAGCAGGTAGGTCACGCGGACGTGCCCCCGCTGGCCGGCGTCAGGGCGCGCGAGGCGATCTCGCCGCGCACGCGTTCAATGAAGGAGTCCACGCTGATGACCTCCTGCTTCTTCCCCTCGCCGCGCACGCGCACGGCGACCGTTCCCGCCTCGGCTTCGCGCCTTCCGATGACCGCCATGTACGGCACCTTGAGCACTTCGGCCTGCCGGATACGGTAGTTCAGCGACTCGTCGGTGGCGAGCTGGGCGCGAATGCCCGCCGCGCGCAGCCGCGTCGTGACCTCCTGCGCCACACTGGCCAGCTCATCGGAAATCGGCAGCACGCGCACCTGCTCCGGGGCGAGCCAGACCGGGAAGGCGCCGGCGAAATGTTCGATCAGGATCGCAAGGAAGCGCTCGAACGATCCGCTGACCGCGCGATGGATCACCACCGGGCGATGCGACGCGTTGTCCTCGCCCACGTACTCCAGGTCGAACCGCTCCGGCGCGTTGTAGTCGAGCTGGATGGTGCCGAGCTGCCACTGGCGGCCGATCGAATCGGTGACGTCGAAGTCAATCTTGGGACCGTAGAACGCGCCGTCACCCGGCTTCAACTCGTATGGACGCCCGGTCGCCTCGAGCGCGGCCTTCAGTGCCGCCTCGGCGCGATCCCACAGCTCGTCGCTGCCAATGCGCACCGGCGGCCGCGTGGCGAAACGCAGGGTCGCCGAGAGGCCGAAGGCGTCGTAGTACCCGAGGATGAAGTCCATCAGGAACTTCACTTCGTCGGCAATCTGGTCTTCGCGCAGGTAGACGTGGCAGTCGTCCTGCGCGAACTGACGCACCCGGGTAAGCCCGGAGAGCGCGCCGGACACCTCATTGCGGTGCAGCACGTCGAACGTGACGTACCGGATGGGCAGCTCGCGGTACGAGTGCTTGTGCGCGGTGTAGAACAGGTGGTGCGACGGGCAGTTCATCGGCTTCAGCGACA
Organism: bacterium; assembly: GCA_021813725.1. Classification (GTDB taxonomy): domain Bacteria; phylum Gemmatimonadota; class Gemmatimonadetes; order Gemmatimonadales; family Gemmatimonadaceae; genus PNKL01. Next base: position 10,517 of record JAKAJN010000024.1, read on the forward strand.
TATCGTGCTCGTTCGTCTCGCTGTTCAGCACAAGGAACATGTTCTCCTTGTACTTGCCCCAGTGCCCCGATTGTTCCCACAGCTTCTTGGTGTACAGCAGCGGCGTCTTCACTTCGAGGAAGTGCTCCTGCTGGCGCTCGCGCACGAATTGCTCGACGGCGTTGTAGAGCGTCGTGCCGCGCGGCGTCCAGAACGCGGCCCCCGGCGAGACGGGGAAGAACTGGAAGAGGTCGAGTGCACGCCCTACCACGCGGTGGTCGCGGCGTTTCGCCTCCTCGATCCGGTGCAGGTGCGCGTCCAGCTCGTCCTTCTTGAAGAAGGCCGTGGCATAGATGCGCTGCAGCATCTGACGCTTCTCGTCGCCACGCCAGTACGCGCCCGCGGTGTGCAACAGCTTGAAGTGCTTCAGGTACGACGTGTCAGGGACGTGCGGGCCGCGACAGAGGTCGGTGAAGCCGCCGTCGGTGTACGTGGAGATGACTTCGTCGGTCCCCTCGAAGTCGGCGAGGCGCTCGAGCTTCAGGGGATCGTCGGAGAAGACGGCCTTGGCTTCGATCTGGTTCACCTCGGCGCGCACGAACGGCAGTTTCTCGCCCGCCACTTTGCGCATCTCGGCCTCGAACGCCTCGAGGTCCTCGGGCGTGAACGGCTTGTCCACTTCGAAGTCGTAATAGAAACCGTCGTCGATGGCCGGGCCAAAGCCGATCTTCGCCTCCGGACGCAGGCGGCGCACCGCCGTGGCGAGAATGTGCGCCCCGGAGTGGCGCAGGACGTCGAGCGAGCGCGGATCCTTCTCCGTGATCACCGTGAATGCCCCGCCCTTGCGTAGCGGCGTCTGGAGGTCCTGCACCTCACCGTCCACCGTGACGGCGATCGCCGCTTGCAGCAGGCGCGGGCCGATGGAGGCGACGACATCCCTGGGCAGGGTGCCGGGGGCCACCTCGCGGGTGGAGCCGTCGGGGAGAGTCAGGAGCAGGGGCATAGAGGCAGAGAGAAAACAGAGAGAAAACAGAGAAAAAGCAGAGAAAAAGCAGAGAAAAAGCAGAGAAAAAACAGAGAGAAAACAGGGAGACAACAGGCAGAAAACGGGCCACGCGGTGCGACTGGGGAATTTTCAAGTTAGCAGGTTTCAGGGGGTCGCGGCGAGGGTTGGATAGCTGATGGCACGCAACGACTTCCGCGATTGGCACCAAAAGCCGTCCGCGAACGCCGCCTACCGTTATATACGCGTGCGCCCGTATCTTTAAAGTGATATGTCCGATCCGTCCTTCTCCGACATTCCCGCGCAATACGACGCGGGTGCGACCGAGCGCGCCCTGTACGAAGCCTGGGAGGCGGCGGGGTTGTTTCACGCGCACGCCGAACGGACGACGCGCACGGGGGGCACGCGCGACCCGTTCACCATCGTCATTCCGCCACCCAATGTCACGGCCGTGCTGCACGTGGGGCACGGGCTCAACAACACGGTGCAGGACGTCATCGTGCGCTGGCGCCGCATGGCCGGCGACGAGACGCTCTGGCTTCCCGGCACCGACCACGCCGGCATCGCCACGCAGAATGTCGTCGAGAAACTGATCGCCCAGGAAGGCAAGACACGCTTCGACCTGGGGCGCGAGCCGTTCGTGGCACGCACGGCCGACTTCGTCCGCGAAACGGGCGGCGTCATCCTGCAGCAGCTGCGCGCCATCGGCGCGTCTGCCGACTGGCGCCGTACGGCATACACGCTCTCGCCTGAGCTGTCGCGCGCCGTGCGCGAGGCGTTCGTGCGGCTCTACGAGAAGGGGCTCATCTACCGCGGCTACCGCGTCATCCACTGGTGCCCGCGCTGTCTCACGTCGCTCTCCGACGAGGAAGCGGAGTTCAAGGATACGCACGGCAAGCTGTACCACGTGCGCTATCCGTTCGCCGACGACCCGACGCGCTTCATCACGGTGGCCACGACGCGCCCGGAGACGATGCTCGGCGACGTCGCCGTCGCGGTGCATCCCGACGACGCGCGCTACCAGGCCCTCATCGGCACCGAGCTGCTGCTGCCCATCTCGAACGTACGCATCCCGATTGTCGCCGACACGTTCGTGGACAAGGAGTTCGGCACCGGCATGGTGAAGATCACGCCGGCGCACGACCCCAACGACTTTGAGGCCGGCAAGCGGCTCGGACTCGCGATGCCGGTGGTGATCACGCCCGACGGTGTGCTCGGCGAGGTCAAGGACGCTGATGGGCGCGTGCCGCTGGCCTTGCGCGGCGTGGAGCGCTTCGACGGGCGCAAGAAGATCGTGAAGATGCTCGAGGCGCAGGGATTCCTCGAGAAGATCGACCAGCATCACCACGCGGTGCGCCACTGCTATCGCTGCCACACCGTCGTGGAGCCGCGGCTCAGCGACCAGTGGTTTGTGAAGATGGCGCCGCTGGCCAAACCAGCGCTCGAGGCGGTGCGCAACGGCACGGTGCGCATCGTGCCGGAGCGCTGGGAGGCGGTGTACGTCAACTGGATGGAAGGCATCCGCGACTGGAACATCTCCCGCCAGCTCTGGTGGGGGCACCGCATTCCCGTCTGGCGCTGCGAGCGCGGACACGAGGCGGCGTTGCGCACGGATCCCACGGGGCCCTGCCCCACCTGCGGCGGCGCGTGGTCGCAGGACGAAGATGTGCTCGACACCTGGTTCTCGTCGTGGCTATGGCCCATCAGTACGCTCGGCTGGCCCGACAAGGCCGATGGCAACGACCTGAAGGGGTTCTATCCCACCGACGTGCTCGTGACCGCCCCCGAGATCCTGTTCTTCTGGGTCGCGCGCATGATCATGGCCGGGTACGAGTTCACCGGGAAGGCGCCGTTCCACACGGTCTATCTGCACGGCACGGTGCGCGACATGCAGCACCGCAAGATGTCGAAGTCGCTCGGCAACGGCATTGACCCGCTGGAGGTCGTGGAGAAGTTCGGCGCCGATGCCCTGCGCTGGACGATGATCGCCGGAATGGGCCTCGGCGTGGACGTGCTGCTCGACCCGGACGACCTGGAGAAATCGTTCGCCCCCGGACGCAACTTTGCCACCAAGCTCTGGAACATTGGCCGCTTCCTGCTGATGCAGGTTGGGCAGGATGCGGTGCGCCCGCTCGACGCGTTGGATCGCGACAAGTTCCGCAGCGCCGACCATTGGATCGTGAATCGGCTCGCCGACGCCGTGCGCGAATGCAACGCGGCACTGGGCCCGGTGCGTCCGCCCGACGGTCGGTGGCCGGAGGCGCAGCGGCAGGCGGGGCTGCGACTCGATGCGTATGCCGAGGCGGCTCGCCGCTTCCTGTGGAACGACCTCGCCGACTGGTACGTGGAGTCGAGCAAGCATCGCCTGGCGGAACCGGGCGACGACCGCGAGATCGCGCGCGCCCTGCTCGTGCACTGCTTCGACCAGGGGCTGCGTTTGCTCCATCCCATCATGCCGTTCATCACGGAGACGCTTTGGCAGCGACTGCCGGGGCGCCAAGCGGGGGCGTGGCTGGTGCGGGCTGCATGGCCGCAGGCCCCGGCGCGCAGCGAACTCGCGCATGAGTTCGAGGTGGTGAAGGACGTCATCACGGCGGTCCGGCAGATTCGCAACGACTACGCCCTGCCGCCGACGCAGTCGCTGACGGCGCACCTCGCCGGAAACGACGCGGCGACCGCCATCGCGCTCGCCGAAGCGGCATTCGTGCAGCGGATGTGCCGGGCATCGCTCGTGGGCGGCGCAGCCCCCGCCGGCGCCGCGGCGCACGCGCTGCTCGGCGGCGGCCTCGAGGTGGTCATTCCGCTCGAGGGGATCGTCGACGTGGCGAAGGAACGCGGAAAGCTGGAGGGTGAGCTCGCTCAGCTTGAAAAGCAGCTCGCCGGACTGCGCGGCCGCCTCGCAAATCCCGGCTTCGTGAGCAAGGCGCCCGCGAACGTCGTCGAGGCCGAGCGCGCGAAGGAAGCGGAGTGGGGCGCGCGCACCGGGCTGCTGCGCGCCAAGATCAAGGCGATGGGCGGCGCGTGACCGTGCGTCAGCGCCTCTTGGCCACCGCGGTGCTTGCCGTGGCGACGGCGGTGGGGTGCGCCTCGCCCGGAATGCCGCCCGGTGGACCGGAGGACCGCAACCCGCCCGTCGTCGTGAAGGTCACGCCGGACTCGGGTGCGCTGAATGTGCGGAGGCGCAGCGTGACGGTGCGCTTCAATGAAGTGATCAGTGAACGTCCGCGCGGCGGCGCCGAGTTGGGGGCCGTGGTCGTGCTGTCGCCATCCGACGGACCGGCGCGGGTAAGCTGGCATCGCGACGAAATCACGGTGCGGCCGCGCAAGGACTTTCGCCCGAACACGGCCTATTCGCTCACCCTGATGCCGGGCTTGAGCGACCTGAGTGGCAACTTCACGACCAAGGCGCGCACGTACGTGTTCAGCACGGGGAACGCCGTGCCGCGCGGCGTGGTGCGGGGCGCCGTCTTCGACTGGACGACGCTGAAGCCGGCACCCGGCGCCATCATCGACGCACGCGTCGGCAATGACACGACCTTTCGCTGGATCGCGCGCACGGACACGACGGGTCGCTACACGCTTCCGCTGCTTCCCCCCGGCACCTACACGCTTCGCGCAATTCTCGACGCCAACGCCAATGACCGTCTCGAGCCACGCGAACTGTGGGACTCGGTAACCGTAGCCGTGAACGATTCGCTGGCCGCGGACCTCTACGCCTTCACACACGACACCCTCGGCGCGCGCGTCGTCGGCGCCGACGTCAAGGACTCGCTGACGCTGCGGCTGTCCTTCGACCGACCGCTGGCCTTGGCCCCGGTGTTCACGGTGCTGCAAGTGTCGCTGAAGGCGGCCGACTCGAGCAACGTGGAAGTCATCTCGGTGATGCGCGCCGCTGCGTATGATTCGCTCAGCCACGCCCGCGAGTCAGCGGCCCGCGACTCGGCCCAGCGCGCCGACACCAGCGCCGCGGGGCGTGCCGCGCGCGTGCGCGCCGATTCGCTGAAGATGATCGCGACGCGAGATTCCATTGAGCGCGCTCGGCTCGAGGCACGTCGTGCGGCGCGAGACACACTGCCCAAGCTGGTGTTGCCGGTGGCACGGCGCGACGCGATTACCGCCGATTACGTTGCGGTGCTCCGCGCGCCGCTCGCACCAGGCACGTATCGCATCGCCGTGCGGGACGTGATCAGCGCGTCAGGGACCAAGCGTTCGAGTGAACGGACCTTCACGCGCGCCAAGCCGGCGGAACGCAAGCCGGGAGACGAACCGGCGACCAAGCCGCCGGCACCGGCGACCACCCCGCCGGCCGGCTCCGCCGTCAAGCCACCGCCACAATGAACGACGCACGGCGCGCGCTGCCCTCGGTGCACGTTCTCCTCGAGCAGGAGGGGGTTCGTGCGCTCGCCGAGCACGCACCGCGCGCCGTGGTCGCGGACGCCGTACGCCAGGTGCTGGCCGACGCACGCGCCGAGCCCGAGCGCGCGCCGGCCACCGATGCGGCATGGCAGGCGGCGATTGCCGCGCGCCTCGCGGCGCACGAACGGCCCACCCTGCAGCCCGTGCTCAATGCCACGGGAGTCGTGCTGCATACCAACCTCGGCCGCGCACCGCTGGCAGAAGTGGCACTCGCCGCCATCGCCGAGGTGGCGCGCGGCTTCTCGTCGCTCGAGTACGACCTCGATGCCGGCGCACGCGGATCGCGCCACGTGCATTGCGCGGCGCTGCTGCGCGAACTCACCGGCGCCGAGGACGCGCTGGTCGTGAACAACTGCGCGGCGGCGCTGGTGCTGGCGCTCAACACGCTGGCGAACGGGCGCGAGGCGATTGTCTCGCGCGGCGAGCTGGTGGAGATTGGCGGCTCGTTCCGCATTCCCGACATCATGGCGCGCAGCGGTGCGCAGATGGTGGAGGTGGGCACCACCAACCGCACACACGCCGATGACTACCGGCGGGCCTGTTCGCCGCAGACGGGCGCCATCGTGTCGGTGCATCGCAGCAACTTCACGCTCGACGGCTTCGTTGCCGCGGTGTCGCCCCGCGACCTCGCCGGCATCGCCGCGACTGCGGGCGTCCCGTTGATCTACGATTTCGGCAGCGGCCTGATGCTCGACCTTGCCCCGTGGGGACTGCCGGGCGAGCCGACCGCGCGCGACGCCGTTGCGTCCGGCGCGTCGCTCGTGGTGATGAGCGGCGACAAACTCCTCGGCGGACCGCAGGCCGGCATCATCCTGGGCGACGCCGCGCGCGTGGACGCGCTGCGGAGCAATCCGCTGGCGCGCGCCTTGCGCGTGGACAAGCTGACGCTCGCCGCGCTGCACGCCACGCTGCTCCTGTACCGCGAGCCCGAGCGCGCGGTGCAGGAGATTCCCGCGCTGGCCATGCTGACCGCGCCGCAGGCGGCCGTGCGCGCCCGCGCCGAGGCCGTGGCATCGCAGCTCGTCGCCGGCGGCGTGCGCGCGCGCGTTGAAGCGGTCGAGGCGACGGTCGGTGGCGGCGCCTTCCCATCGGCGCGTATTCCGTCGTGCGCCGTGGTGCTCGACGGCGATGCGGTGCGGGTGGAGCGCGCGCTGCGCGCCGGATCGCTGCCGGTAGTTGGCCGAATCGCGGACGGCGCGCTCCGGCTCGACCTGCGCGCGATTGCGCCGGCGAATGACCACCGGCTGGTGACCGCCGTGATGGACGCGACGATATGACCCAGGCCGGAGGCCACGAGGAGAACGTCGGGCTCCCCGAGACGCCCGCGCAACGCCGCACCAGCCGCACGCTGCGGCGACGTGCAGTCTTCCTGGACCGCGACGGCACGCTCATCGTGGACCGGCACTATCTCAAGGACGCCGCGCAACTCGAGCTGCTGCCGGATGTCGCCAATGCCGTTCGGGCGTTCAACTATTCGCTCGTACCGGTGATTGTCGCCTCCAATCAGTCGGGAATCGCACGCGGCCTGCTCACCGAAGATGACTACCGACGCCAACGGGAGCGGCTCGACGACCTCCTCGAGGAACGCAGTGCGTTCGTGGACGACCACTACCATTGCCCGCACCTGCCGGAGATCACCGGGCCGTGCGAATGCCGCAAGCCGGACATCGGGATGTTCGAGCAGGCCATTGTCGAGCACCAGCTCGACGCCGCCGCTTCGTTCTTCATCGGCGACAAGCTGCGCGACGTGCTCCCCGCCCAGCGCTATGGCGGTCGCGGCATGCTGGTGACGTCGGCCTCAACGCCGCGCGAGGATGTCGAAGCGGCGCAGGCGGCGGGCTTCGAGGTCGTGTCCTCGCTCACCGAGGCGGCCGCGCTCGCGCTCGGCCTTTCCCACATCCCGGAACTCTGAGATGCGGCGCATCGCGGTGCTGGCCTCGGGCGGCGGGAGCAACCTGCAAGCCATCCTGGACCATCTGGCCGCACTCGGCGCCGCAGCGCCCGCCGCGGTGACGCTGGTCGTGTCGGACCGGGCAGATGGCTACGCCCTCGAGCGGGCGCGCGCGCGGGGAGTTGTCGCCGCGCATCTACCGCGTTCCGCGCCGGACGACGCGTTGGAGCGGTTGTTGGACGAGCATCGCTGCGACCTCGTCGTGCTTGCCGGGTACCTGCGACTTGTCCCGGAGCCGGTCGTGCGACGGTGGTCCGGGCGAATGCTGAACATTCATCCCGCCCTGCTTCCCGCCTTTGGTGGCCACGGCATGTACGGGCATCGCGTGCACGAGGCGGTGCTCGCCGCCGGCGTGCGCCTCTCGGGTGCGACCGTGCATTTCGTGAATGAGCAGTTCGATCGCGGCGCAATCGTCGCGCAGTGGCCCGTGCCGGTGCGCCCAGACGACACGGTGGAGACGCTTGCCCAGCGCGTGCTGGCCGTCGAGCATCGGCTGTATCCGTGGTGCGTCGAGGCGGTCGCACGCGGTGACGTGCGCCTCGACGACGATGGCCACGTGCATGGCTCCCTCCCGTACGCGTTTCCTCGCTTTGCCGTCGAAGGCCCGCGACACCCATTCGTGCCCGACGAATAGCAATCGTCGCGCATCGAGTTCCTGAATCGCAGTCCTCAATCGTCTTCCGAGTTTCATCTCCTTAATCATTCGGCTTGCATTATGCCTCTCGCCTTACTGAGCGTCTCCGACAAGTCCGGTGTCGTGGACTTCGCCCGCGGACTCGCGGACCGCGGCTTCGGACTCGTCTCCACCGGCGGCACCGCTCGGACCCTCCGCGAGGCCGGGCTCGCGGTGCGCGACATCTCCGAGGTGACTGGTTTTCCCGAGATGCTCGACGGACGAGTGAAGACGCTGCACCCCGTCGTGCATGGCGGACTGCTCGCCCGCCGGGATCTCCCCGAACACATGGCCGTCATCGCCGAGCACGGCATCGCGCCGATTGACGTCGTCGTGGTGAACCTCTACCCGTTCCGCGAGACTGCGGCCAAGCCGAATGTCGCACCCGACGATGTCATCGAGCAGATTGACATCGGCGGTCCGTCCATGCTGCGGTCCGCGGCGAAGAACTTCGCCGCGGTCACGGTCGTGGTGGATCCGGCCGACTACGGCCGCGTGCTCAGCGCGCTCGACGACGGCGGCGACCAGCTCGCCTTGCGACGGGAACTCGCTGGCAAGGTCTACGCGCACACGTCGGCCTACGACAGCGCGATCGCCGGCTGGTTCGCCCAGCAGGCCGGCGACCGGTTCCCGCCCCGCCTGACGATGGCGTTTGAGCGCGCCCAGTCACTCCGCTACGGCGAGAATCCGCACCAGAAGGCGGCGTTCTACGTGGATGCCCCTGGCACCGGACTCTCGGCGCTCGTGCAGAAGGGCGGCAAGGAACTGAGCTTCAACAATTTCCTTGACCTCGAGGGCGCCCTGCTCGCCATCGACCCGTTCGCCGGCGAGACGGCGTGCGCCATCGTGAAGCACACCACGCCGTGCGGCCTGGCCACCGGCGCGACGGCACTCGACGCCTACCAGAAGGCGCTCGCCTGCGATCCGGTCTCGGCGTTCGGTTCGATCATTGCGTTCACTGTGCCGGTGGACGCGGCGGCGGCGCAGGCCATCGCCTCGCTCTTCGTGGAGTGCATCGTGGCGCCGTCCTTCACCCCGGAAGCGGTGGAGATCCTCGGCGCGAAGAAGAACCTGCGAGTGCTGGAGGGGCGTGCCACCGAACGCGCGGGCGCGCTGGATGTGAAGCGGGTGCGCGGCGGGGTACTGGTGCAGGAGAAGGCGCCGAGCGTCATTGACGACCGCTCGTGGATCGTCGTGACGAAACGCGCACCCACCGCGACGGAGTACCGCGATCTGCTCTTCGCCTGGCGGGCCGTGGCAAGCGTCAAGTCGAATGCGATTGTGCTCGCCCGCGACGGCGCAACCATCGGGATCGGCGCGGGACAGATGTCGCGCGTGGACGCCGCCTTCCTCGCCGCGCACAAGGCGAAGGGGTGCGGCCACGCCACAGCGGGCGCGGCGCTCGGCTCGGACGCGTTCTTCCCCTTCCGCGACAGCATTGACCAGGTCGCCTCGGCCGGCGTGACCGCCATCGTCCAGCCCGGGGGCTCGGTGCGGGACGCCGAAGTCATTGCGGCGGCCGATGAGCACGGCATTGCGATGGTGGTGACGGGGCAGCGGATGTTTCGGCACTAGTCGGCGGCGCGGCGGGTACAGGGACAGGCGCGCGTGCCCCTGCACTCCGGAATGCTCCCTGTCCCCCGAACTGCCTCATATACTTATAGGTTGTCCCGCTCGCTTCCCTCGATCTGACCTCCATGGCGACGCCCGCCCTCAGCAACGAACTCGACTCGCGCCCGTCGTATCTCGCCGCCGGCATCGCCGGTGTGCTGGTCTTCCTGCTCTACGTCGTCACGCTCTCGCCGGAGACGGCGATGTGGGACACGAGCGAGTACATCGCGGCCGCGTACACCCTCGGGATTCCGCACCCGCCGGGGAACCCGTTCTTCGTGCTCATCGGGCGCGTCTTCTCCATCCTCCCCGTGGCGCCCACGGTCGCGATGCGGATCAACCTCCTCGCGGCCATTTCGAGTTCCATTGCCGCGGCGATGTGGTTCCTCATCACCGAGCGTGTGCTCGTCGGCTGGTTCGAGCAGCGCTGGCAGCGCATCGTCGGCGGCGCGCTTGCCGTGCTGATCGGCGCGACGGCCTTCACCGTCTGGTCGCAGTCGGTGGTGAACGAGAAGGTCTACACCATTTCGCTGGCCGGCATGGCCATCACCGCCTGGCTGACGGTGCGGTGGTGCGATGATCCAGACGGCGTTTCTGCCGACCGTCTGCTTGTCCTCATCGCCTACGTCTGCGGGCTCGGCTACGCCAACCACATGGCCGGGATGCTCGCGGCCCCCGCGGTTGGCCTGGCGGTCTTGATTCGTCGGCCGCGTACCATCCTGCGCTGGAAGCTCCTCCTCGCCGCGGTTGGCGCGATCATCCTCGGCGGCACGCCGTTCCTGACGCAGCCCATCCGCGCCGCGCACTTCCCCGCGGTGAACGAGGGCGAGCCCACCGCCTGCCGCGATGGCCTCAAGATGTCGTGCACCTTCTCCAAGGGGACGTACGACGCCTTCATGTACAACTTCAACCGCGGCCAGTACGGCAAGCCGTCGCTCGAGGAGCGTCAGGCGCCGTTCAGTGCGCAGATCGGCATGTGGTGGCTGTATTTCCGCTGGCAGTGGCTGCGCGACTACGACGGCGTGCGCCCGGGCCTGCAGGGATCACTCGCGGCGGTCTTCCTCGTCCTTGGCATCCTCGGCGGATGGGTGCACTACCGACGCGACCCTCGAAGTTTCGCGTTCTTCGGGCCGCTGATGTTTACGGTGACGCTGCTCCTCATCTACTACATGAACTTCAAGTACGGGTATTCGCAGGACCCGGAGCTTGGGGATTCCGTGCAGCGAGAGGTGCGCGACCGCGATTACTTCTACCTCTGGAGCTTCTCCGCCTGGTCGGTCTGGGCCGCGCTCGGCCTGACGTTCGTGTGGGAGTCGTTCGCCGCGCTCGTCGGCAGCCGCAAGGTGCAGATCGGCAGCGAGAGCATCGAACTGCCGACGGGGCGTGGATGGGCGCTGACCTCGCCGGTGCTGATGCTCGCCATCGTGCCACTCTTCGGCAACTGGCAGGCGTCGTCACGGCACAACGACACCGACACGGGTGACTTTGCCATTGACCTGCTGAACAGCGTCGAACCGTACGGCGTCCTGGTGACGGTCGGCGACAACGACACGTTCCCGCTCTGGTATGCCCAGGAAGTGCTCGGCGTGCGCAAGGACGTCGTGGTGGCCAACACTTCGCTGCTCAATACCGACTGGTACACCAGGCAGCTCCTGCGTCGCCCGGTCTTCGCGTACGATTCGCTCAAGGGGCCGTCGGCATACCGCGGCCATTCGTGGTCCAAGCCGTCTGGTCCGCCGATGGACATGACGCTCGAGCAGGCCGATGCCGTGCCGCTCGGCGACGAGCTGCGCCAGCCGCAGCTCTTCGTGGCCGGCAATATCCGCGCCGTCATTCAGCCGCGATTCCTCGCCCGCGCCGACATCTTCGTGCTGAAGATGATCCAGGATGGCCGGCGGCCCGTCTTCTTCAGCCGCACTGCCGGCGGGTATCCGTTCGAGCTGGGGCTCGGCAATTACGTGCTGACGCAAGGGCTCTCGCGCAAGCTGCTCACCGATTCGATCACGGGCGGACCCGGTCTCGTGAAGATCGAGGGCGAGGGATGGGTGGATGTCGGCCGCATGAAATCGCTCGCGTCGGAGTTCCGCGCCACTGGCTCCATCGTGCGGAAGAACAAGTGGGTGGACCGCGCATCGGTTGGCATTCCGTACCTCTACATCTCGACGGATTACGTGCTCTCCGAAGCGCTCACTCAGCTGGGCGACCGCGCCGGTGCCGCGCAGGCGCTGGGCCAGGCGATGAAGGTGGCGCAGGCCACCGGACTCGGCGATCTGTTCGCGGGGGCCGCGCCACCGCCGCCACCGCCGGTCCAGTCGGGCGACTCGACGCGACGCACGACCGTGCCGGTCAAGCCGTAGCGAGTCGCAGCAGCGCCGCGGCCGCCGTGTACTGCTCGTGCACGGCGGCCGCGAACGTTCTGGCCGTTGCCACGTCGCCCCGCTTGCAGGCTTGCTCGACCTCGAGGCAGACGTCGGCCAGCGCGGTCAGGCCCAGCTGTCGCGAGCTGCCTTTCAGCGTATGGGCCGCCTCGGCAGCACCCGACGCGTCTCCGGCGTCGAGGGCGCCCTGCAACGCCGCCACGCGGCCGGCCGAATGCTCCACGAAGACGCTGGCCATTTGACGGGCCAGGCCATCGCCGCCCAGCGCGCGCAGGCCGTCGAGGGCGGCCTTGAGGGACTCGGGAATCTCCAACACTTGGGTCTCCGGGAGTGGGGGGCTTTCGGAGGTGCCCTAATCTATCGCCCGGTCCGTCCTACGGCACCGCGCGCCGTTCGCTAACTTTGAGTGTCTCCGGAATGGAACGATGCGGTCAACCAAGGAAATGCGCTTCCCGCCCGCCACGGGGCCGGCCGCCGATGACGCCATCGCGACCTTTCGCGCCCGGGTAATCGAGAAACTGACGTATCACGTCGGCAAGGATCAGAGTCACGCACTCGAGCATGACTGGTTCGTGGCTACGGCGCTCGCCGTTCGCGACTATGTCACCCGGCATTGGATGGACTCGACGCGCCGGACGTACCGCGACGGCAGCAAGCGGGTCTACTATTTCTCGCTCGAGTTCCTCATCGGCCGGCAACTGTTCGAGGCCTTGGGCAACCTCGGCCTGACCGACACCGCGCGGCAGGCGCTGGCCGACCTCGGCGTGGACCTCGACCGCCTGCGCAAGCGCGAGTCGGACCCCGGACTCGGCAACGGCGGCCTCGGGCGGCTCGCCGCCTGCTATCTCGAGTCGATGTCCACCATGCGGATCCCGGCGTACGGCTACGGCATTCGCTACGACCACGGCATCTTCCGCCAGGCGCTCACCGACGGCTGGCAAGTGGAACTGCCCGAGGACTGGCTTTCGTCGGGGAATCCGTGGGAGTTCGAACGCCCCGAGGTGACTTACAGCATCGGCTTCGGCGGGCATGTCGAGGTGGTGCAACGCGAAGACGGCTCGACCCGTTCGATCTGGAATCCGGCCGACAGCGTGCGTGCGGTGGCATACGACACGCCGATCACCGGATGGCGCGGCGCCCACGTGAACACGCTCCGCCTCTGGTCGGCGCGTGCCGCCGACCCGATTTCACTCGAGGATTTCAATCGCGGCGACCACGTGGGCGCGCTCGCCGAACGCGTGCGCCTCGAGGCCGTCTCGCGCGTGCTGTACCCTGCCGACCACACCGCCGCCGGGCAGGAACTGCGCCTGCGGCAGGAAATCTTCTTCGCCTCGGCTTCGCTGCAGGACATCCTGCGACGCCACCAGTCGCAGCACGGCGACCTGCTCTCGCTCCCCGACCACGTCGCGATCCAGCTCAATGACACGCATCCGGTGATCGCCATCCCGGAGTTGATGCGCCTGCTGGTGGACGAGCACGAGATCACGTGGGAACTCGCCTGGGACATTACGCGGTCGGTGTTCAACTACACCAATCACACCCTGCTCCCCGAGGCGCTCGAAAAGTGGTCAGTGCCGCTGATGGAAGGACTGCTTCCGCGGCACATGCAGATCATCTACCTGATCAACGCACTGCACCTCGACGAACTGCGCACGCGCGGCTGCACCGACACGGCCGTGCTCGCCTCCGTCAGCCTCATTGAGGAGAACGGCGGGCGCAGCGTGCGAATGGGGAACCTGGCCTTCCTCGGGTCCCAGCACGTCAACGGCGTCTCGGCGCTGCACACCGAGTTGATGCGCACCACCGTGTTCCGCGACTTCGAGGGCTTGTATCCGGGGCGCATTGTCAACAAGACCAATGGCATCACGGTCCGGCGCTGGCTCTACCAGGCCAACCCGGCGCTCACCGACCTGATCATCCGCGCCGTCGGCCCCACCGTGCTGGATGACGAGGACCGGCTGCGCGAGCTCGAGCCATACGCCGAGGACGCGGCGTTCCGCGAGCGGTTCGCGGCGATTCGCCGCGCCAACAAGGTGGCGCTGGGACGGCTCGTTGCCGAGAAGTTGAAGGTGTCGCTCAATCCGGATGCGATCTTCGACGTCCACATCAAGCGCATCCACGAGTACAAGCGCCAACTGCTCAATCTGCTCGAGACCATCGCGCTCTTCAATGAAATGCGCGCGCACCCGACGACCGCGTGGGTGCCGCGCGTCAAGATCTTCGCCGGCAAGGCAGCGCCGGGCTACCAGCAGGCCAAGCTCATCATCAAGCTGGCCGGCGACGTGGCCCGGATGGTCAATCGCGATCCGGTGGTGCGCGACCGGTTGAAGGTCGTCTTCCTCCCGAACTACAACGTCAGTCTCGCCGAGGCCATCATTCCGGCGGCCGACTTGTCGGAGCAGATCTCGACGGCCGGCATGGAGGCGTCGGGAACGGGGAACATGAAACTCGCGCTCAACGGGGCGCTGACCGTTGGAACGCTGGACGGCGCCAACATCGAGATTCGCGAGCATGTCGGCGACGAGAACATGTTCATCTTCGGCCTGCTGGCCGATGCGGTGGCGGCGCGGCGCCGCGGTGGCCTCGACATGACCGAGGTCATCGGGGCCTCGCCCGCGCTCACCCAGGTGCTCGAAGACCTGGCCTCCGGCATCTTCTCCCCCGACGATCCCTCGCGGTACCGCGCGCTCGTGGACGGCCTGCGCCATCACGACTACTTCATGGTGTGCGCGGATTTCGAGGCGTACCGGGCAACCCAGCACACCATCGCCGACTTGTACCGCGACCAGTCCGCCTGGTGGCGCAAGGCGATCCTCAACACGGCGCGCATGTCCTGGTTCTCGGCCGATCGCGCCATCCTCGAGTACGCGCACCAGATCTGGGATGCCGGGCCGGAAAAGACCTGAGCCGCCGGCCGACGCGGCGCTGACGCGCGACGTCGTCGAGGCGCTCGTCTCGGGGCGCCACGCCGATCCGTTCGCGCTGCTGGGCATCCACGACGAAGCCGACGGCGTGCGGGTGCGCGCCTTCATCCCGGGCGCCGAGCGCGTCGAGGTCGTGGCACGCAACGGCCGCACGGTGGGCACACTCTCGCGCCGTCATGCCGCGGGCCTGTTCTCCGGACGCATCGCGCGGCGCATGCGGTACGTGCTGCGCGCGCATCGCGGCCGCGACCGGTGGATCGTTGACGATGCCTACGCCTACGGCCCGGTGCTTGGCCCGATGGACGACTGGTTGATGGGCGAAGGGACGCACGCCAGCCTGTACGACCGGCTCGGCGCGCATCCGCTCGAGCACGAAGGGACGAACGGCGTGCATTTCGCCGTCTGGGCGCCGAACGCACGACGCGTCGCGGTGGTCGGCGACTTCAATCGCTGGGATGGCCGACGCCACGTGATGCGCCTGCGATTCGGGACCGGCGTGTGGGAGATCTTCGTTCCCGCGATCGGCGAGGGGACGCTCTACAAGTACGAGATCGTCGGTGCCGATGGCGAGCTGCTGCCGCTCAAGTCGGATCCGGTTGGCTTCGGTGCCGAGTTGCGGCCATCCACCGCCTCGATTGTGCGCCGCACCGACCGATTCACGTGGACGGACCAGGCGTGGATGAGCGCGCGGGAGCGCGGCGAGCGTCGGCGCACGCCGCTCTCCATTTATGAGGTGCACCTCGGGTCGTGGCGCCGCGGCTACCACGGCGAATGGCTGAGCTACGACGACCTCGCCAAGACGCTGGTGCCGTACGCCGCCGAGATGGGCTTCACACACATCGAGCTCCTCCCCGTCACCGAGCATCCACTCGATGCGTCGTGGGGGTACCAGCCCATCGGGCTGTTCGCGCCGACGTCTCGCTTTGGCGACCCGGCCGCCTTCGCGCGCTTCGTGGACCGCTGTCACGGCGCGGGACTCGGCGTCATCGTCGACTGGGTTCCGGCGCACTTCCCCGTGGACCCGCACGGCCTCGCGCGCTTTGACGGCACGGCACTCTACGAACACGAAGACCCGCGGCTCGGTTTTCATCCCGACTGGAACACGGCAATCTTCAACTTCGGCCGTCGCGAGGTGGTGAACTACCTCATCGCCAATGCCCTGTACTGGCTTGACCGGTTCCACATTGACGGCCTGCGCGTGGATGCCGTGGCATCCATGCTGTATCTCGACTACTCGCGCAAGGACGGCGAGTGGCTCCCCAACAAGCACGGGGGACGCGAGAACCTGGAGGCCGTGGACTTCCTGCGGCGGCTCAATGCCACCGTCTACGCACGCCACCCTGGCGCGATGACCATCGCCGAGGAGTCCACGGCGTGGCCCGGCGTCTCCCACCCCGCGTATGCGGGCGGACTCGGGTTCGGATTCAAGTGGAACATGGGGTGGATGCACGACACCCTGCAGTACATGGGCGAGGATCCGGTGCATCGTCGGTGGCACCACGACAAGATGACGTTCGGCCTGCTGTACGCCTTCAGCGAGAACTTCGTGCTGCCGCTCTCGCACGACGAAGTGGTGCACGGCAAGCGTTCGCTGCTCGACAAGATGCCGGGTGACGCGTGGCAGCGGTTCGCGGCCCTGCGCGCCTATTACGCGCTCATGTGGGCCTATCCGGGCAAGAAACTGCTGTTCATGGGACAGGAGTTCGCGCAGGGACGCGAGTGGAACCACGACCGCTCGCTCGACTGGGACCTGCTCGAGCAAGCGCCGCATCAGGCGGTGCAGGCGCTCGTGCGCGACTGCAACCGGCTGTATCGGAGCGAACGGGCGCTGCACGAGCGTGACTGCGAGGGGGAGGGGTTCCGCTGGCTCGTCGTGGACGACGCGGCGCACTCGATCTTCGCCTGGGCGCGCTTCGGCGCAGCGGATGCGCCGCCGGTGGTGGCGGTGGCCAACTTCACCCCCGTGCCGCGCCTGCGCTATCGCCTGGGGCTCCCGCACGCCGGGCGTTGGCGTGAGATTCTCAACAGTGACGCGACGGCGTTTGGCGGATCGAACGTCGGCAATGCGGGCGGCGTCGACACGGAACCGGTGCCGGCGCACGGCCATCCGCAGTCCGCGGTCATCACCCTGCCGCCGCTCGGCACACTCTGGCTCGCCCACGCCGGCGCGTAGCCGGCGCCGCCACTCTTTCCGGGAGCACGATGCCCCTTGCCACCTTCTCCACCCCGATCGCCCGCTCGACGATGGCGTACGTGCTCGCGGGCGGCCGCGGCGCGCGGCTGATGGAGCTGACCGACCGGCGTGCCAAGCCGGCGGTCTACTTTGGCGGCAAGTCGCGCATCATCGACTTCACGCTCTCAAACGCGCTGAACAGCGGCATTCGCCGCATCGCCGTCGCCACGCAGTACAAGGCGCACAGTCTGATCCGCCACATGCAGCGCGGCTGGAACTTCCTGCGCCCCGAGCGCAACGAGAGCTTCGACATCCTCCCGGCGAGCCAGCGCGTCTCGGAAGTGGAATGGTACCGCGGCACCGCCGACGCCGTGTTCCAGAACATCGACATCATCGACGGCTACGCCCCCGAGTACATCATGATCCTCGCCGGCGACCACGTGTACAAGATGGACTATGAGCGCATGCTGGTGCAGCACGTGAACTCGGGGGCCGACGTCACCGTGGCGTGCGTGGAGACGCCGCTCGAGTTTGCCAGCGGCCTCGGTGTCATGCACGTGGACGCGACGGACCGGATCATCGATTTCTTCGAGAAGCCGGCCCACCCGCCGGCGATGCCCGACCGACCCGGCTTCGCGCTGGCCAGCATGGGCATTTACGTCTTCAAGCGCACCTTCCTCAACGAGCAGCTGCGGCGCGACGCCGCCGATCCGCAGTCGTCGCGCGACTTCGGTCGCGACATCATCCCGTGGCTCGTGAAGCACGGCTTCGCGCAGGCGCACCGCTTCACGACGTCGTGCGTGCGCTCGCGATCCGAAGCCGAGGTCTACTGGCGCGATGTCGGCACGGTGGACGCCTACTTCGACGCGAACATCGACCTCACGGACGTCGTCCCGTCGCTCGACGTCTTCGACCGCGACTGGCCCATCTGGTCGTACGCGGAGATTTCGCCGCCCGCCAAATTCGTATTCGATGAACACGACCGGCGCGGCACCGCCATCTCGTCGCTCGTGTCGGGCGGGTGCATCGTGTCCGGCGCGTCGGTGCGGCGTTCCCTGCTCTTCACGAGCGCGCACGTGCACTCATACGCACAGGTGGAGGACGCGGTGATCCTCCCCGAAACCGACATCGGGCGCTACGCGCGATTGCGCAATGTGATCCTCGACCACGGCGTGCGAATTCCCGATGGCCTCGTCGTCGGCGAGGATCCGGTGCTCGACGCGGCACGGTTCCGTCGCACGGATCGCGGCATCTGCCTCATCACGCAGGCGATGATCGACCGGCTCGACGCATGACGGCGCTGCGGGTCCTTTCGGTCGCGTCGGAGGCGTTTCCGCTGGTCAAGACTGGCGGACTGGGCGACGTCGTAGGCGCGCTTCCCGAAGCGCTCGCGCGCGAGGGAATTGAGACCGTCACGCTCATCCCCGGGTACGCCAGAGTGGTGGAGGCGTTGCGCGAGCGCACGATCGTGCGCTCGTACGACTACCTGCACGGCGCGCCCGCGCATCTGCTCGCCGGCCAGGCCGGCGGCCTCGACCTGCTCGTGCTCGACGCCCCGCACCTGTTCGCGCGCGGCGGCAACCCGTATGTGGCGCCGGACGGCGCTGACTGGCCGGACAACGCGCAACGATTCGCCGCGCTCGGCACCGTCGCCGCCGACCTCTCGCAGGGGGCCGTGCCGGGGTTCGTCCCCGACGTCCTCCACGCGCACGATTGGCAGGCGGCCATCGCGATCGCCCTGCTGCACTATCGCGGCGGCCCGCGACCTGGCACGGTGATGACCGTCCACAATCTCGCCTTCCAGGGCAAGTTCCCTCGGGATCTGCTGGCGGACATCGGCCTGCCGCCGCACGCCTTCAGCGCCGACGGCGTGGAGTACTACGGGCACATCGGCTATCTCAAGGGCGGGCTTGCCCTCGCCGATCGCATCACGACGGTCTCGCCCACCTACGCGGCGGAGATTCGCTCGGTCGAGCACGGCATGGGGCTCGATGGCCTGTTGCGCCACCGCGCGAACGCGCTCTCCGGCATCCTGAACGGCGTGGATACCGTGGTGTGGAATCCGGCCACCGACCCGCATCTCGTGTCGCCGTACGACGCGCGGCGCCTCGCACGCCGCGCCGCCAATCGCGCCGCCCTGCAGGCGCGCATCGGCCTCGCGCCCGACCCCGACGCACTCCTCGTCGGCGTCGTCAGCCGGCTGACCTGGCAGAAGGGGATGGATCTGCTTCCCTCGGTGCTTCCCGCCCTGCGCGCGCTCGGTGGCCAACTCGCCCTCATCGGCGCCGGCGACTATGAGCTCGAGAACCAGCTGGCGCAGGAAGCCGCCGCGGAGCCGGAACGGATTGCGGTGACGATCGGGTACGACGAGTCGTTGGCGCACCAGATTCAAGGGAGTGTCGACGTGCTGTTGGTGCCGTCGCGGTTCGAGCCGTGCGGGCTCACCCAGCTCTGCGCGCTGCGCTACGGGGCCGTCCCGTTGGTGGCGCGCGCGGGTGGCCTGGCGGACACCGTGGTGGATGCCAACACGATGGCGCTGGCCGCGGATGCCGGCACCGGCTTCGTCTTTGCGCCGGGATCCGTCGATGCGCTGGGCTTTGCGCTCGAACGCGCGGCCCTCCTGCGACGTGACACGCGCGCCTGGCAGCAAGTCCAGCGCCGCGGCATGAAGACGGACGTCTCGTGGCAGCGCCCGGCGGAGCAGTACGCCGCCCTCTTCCGCGCGCTCGTCGCCGAGCGCGCCGGGTAGCCGATGCCCAACGTGCGCGCCGGGGTGCCGGAGCCGCTGGGACTGACGCTGGGTCCCGACGGCGCGAACATTGCCGTCTATTCCGCGCACGCCGAGCGCATCGAACTCTGCCTGTTCGATGCGCAGGATCGGGAGACGCGCATCACCCTGCCGGCGAAGACCGGCGAGGTCTTCCACGCCTTTGTCGAAGGCCTCAGCGCCGACGCTCGCTACGGCCTGCGCGCGCACGGGCCGTACGCACCGCACGAGGGGCATCGGTTCAATCCGTCGAAGCTGCTCATCGATCCGTACGCGTGCGCGCTCGATGGACCGGTGCGGTTTCACCCGGCGATGCTGGGCGAGCACGGGGACGGCACCCGCAATGACGACGACAGCGCGGCGGTGGTACCCAAGGGGGTCGCCGTGCCGGCGGTCGCCCCGGCCACCGGTCCTCGGCCACACGTGCCGTGGCGTGATACCTTCATTTACGAACTGCACGTCCGCGGTTTCACCAAGCGTCACCCCGACGTGCCGCCGGCCATCCGCGGCACGTGCGCGGCGCTCGCACATCCCGCCGTCCTTTCGCACCTCACGACACTCGGCGTCACGTCAGTGGAACTGATGCCACTGGCG
>JAKAJN010000131.1 GCA_021813725.1 bacterium
GTCCAGGCCTTTGTCGGCGCGCTCCGCAAGGATGCGAAGATCGAGGATCGGCGGAAGAAGATTCAGGCGTCACTGCGGCGGCAGTCGACGTAGGGGAGTAGAGAGAAAGCAGAGAGAAAGCAGAGAGAAAGCAGAGAAGAAGCAGAGAAAAAGCAGAGGGGCTCGGTGAAATCGCCCGGGCCCCTCTGCTTTCTCTCTGCTTCTTCTCTGACCCTAAATCAACTTCTTCGGCTCCGGCCGGTCGTCCTCGCTGCGCTCGACGCGGTCGCTCTGCGAGGGCAACCGGTCGACGGGGCGCGACTCCGGCGCCTCGATCTCCTTTTGCACGTCACTCATGTTCTTCTTGAACTCCCGAATCCCCTTGCCGAACGAACCGGCGATCTCCGGGATCCGCTTCGCTCCGAACAGCAGAAGAATAGCCACGAGGGCCATAAGCATTTCGCCCGGGCCGAGTCCGAACATGTTGCCTCCTAGAAGAGCGAACGCGCGATGAGATAGGCGACCAGCACCCCGACGAGACTCAGCAACGACACGTCGAGCGCGATGGGCCCCAATCCAATAGTAACGATTAGCAGGTTGATAGTCAGCGGGCCGACGGACGGGGTGAACCCCGTCGTCAGGAACTCCTTCACCGCCCCGCTCGGCAACCACATGCGGGCAAAGGCCGTCAGGAAGCCGCCCACGACGAATCCGATGGACAGCACGATGGCATGATACCCGGGCCGATGCTTGGATGATCCAGATGGCGCCATCACGACCTCCGGTCCATGACGTAGGCCAGGGCGTCAATGAGGGCCTGCCGCGCCTCCGACGCCGGGACGTCCACCAAGGCCGATTCCGCCTCGGCCGCGAACTCTTCGCCCTTCCGCCGCGCGACGTCGATGCCGCCGCACTCGTGTACAATGGCCACCACATCGGCGATCTGGTCTTCCGCCGGCACGGACGCGGCAAAGACCGCCTCGACGCGCGCGCGCTGCGCCTGCGACAGGCGCGGGAGCGCGGCAATCAGCGGAAGCGTCACCTTGTGCTCCTTGAGGTCATTGCCGCTCGGCTTGCCCGTCACCGACTCGCTCTCGGTGTAGTCGAGCAGGTCGTCCGCCACCTGGAACGCCATGCCGAGCAGGTGGCCGAACCGGGCCAACTGGCGCCGGAAGCGTGGCGCGCCGCAGAGCGCGCCGGCCTCGGCCGCGGCGCCGAGGAGCGAGGCCGTCTTGGCCTGCACCAGCATCCAGTAGTCCTGCTCCGAGAACTGCAGGGCGTCGTACGACGCGAGCTGGCGGAGTTCCCCAAGGGTCATCGCGTTCGATGCGCCAGTAAGCACACGCAGCAATTCCAGATCGCCGACCGCGACGAGCTCGGCGAGCGCGCGCGAGTAGAGGTAATCGCCGGCGATGACGGCCACCTGGTGCGAGAAGAGCGCGTTGATGGTCGGCATTCCGCGCCGGAGCGGCGAATGATCCACCGAGTCGTCGTGGACGACGCTCGCCAGGTGAATGAGCTCCGTCACCGCGGCCATCCGCACGCCCCGCTCATCCGGCGCTCCGTCGACGCGCGACGCCAACAACAGCACCGTGGGGCGAAACATCTTGCCCTTCATCCCGGTGAGGTGTGCGTTGACCGACTCGATGATCGGCGCGTCGGCGCGCACGATGCGCCACATCTCCGCCGGAACCCTGTCGAGCTGGGAGCGGATGCACGCCTGGATGTCGAGCAGGGCCGGCGCGAGCGACATGCGAGGGGGGGGCGGCACCGCGGTCACGAAATCGCCGCCTCGACGCTTCGCAGGCGCTCGCCCACGTCACGGAACTGAATGTCCACCGCGAAGACGCGCTCGTAATACGCCTTCGCATCGGCCGGCTTCTTGAGCCCCTCCGAGACGTAGCCGAGGAGATAGAGCACGCCCACGAGCTGGTCGTCGCCGACCCCCGGCTCGGCCAGCGCGCGCTGCAGGATGGTCAGCGCGACGGGAAGCTGGGTCTTCTCCAGGAAGCACTGCCCCAGCGCCTCGTACGTGCGCACGCGCATCTGCGCGCCACGCAGCGCCTTCTGGAACTCGGCGATGGCCTCGTCGAGCAGTCCCATCTCCTTGTAGGCGACGCCGAGATCGTAGTGCGACTCGTGATCCTCTTCCTCGACGTTCTGCGCCACGCCTTGCTTGAACTTGCGCAGCATGTCCTGGAAGTCGGCATCCTCGTCGCCTGTCGGCTCCTTCTCCTCCACGACCATGCGCGTGGACTTGGGCTCCTCGTCCTCGCGCAGCCAATCGCCGAGCGACACGAAGTCGTCGGCGCCCTGGGCCGCGGGTTGCTCGACGGTGGGCGGCGGCTCAGGAATGGCGGTGATCATCCCCGTGTAGCGCTTACCCGCCGGCGGAGCCGCAGCCGGCTTCTTTTCCACCGCCGGTGTGCTGGGCGGCGTCGGCGCGCCGAGCGAGGCGAGCGCGGCCGTCGCGCGTACATCATCGGGCGCGATTTCCAGCACACGCTGGTAGACGGCGCGCGACTTGTCCGCCTGGCCCTCGCGAAAGAGTGCGTCGGCAAGATCCAGATAGGCCTGCGCCAACCCCACCTTGTCGTCGTCGCGGAACGCGTATTCGACACGCTTCTGGTGGAAACGGACGCCCATCGGGTTCAGGCGGACGATCTCGTCCGCCACCGAACGCGCTTCGCTGATCTTGTTCGCACGCTCGAAGCCGGCCATCGCCTCTTCCAACATCGCGAGCCCTTCGTCGCGCTGGCCCTCGTCGAGCATCGCTTCCGCGAGCTGGCGGCGGAGAATCCAGTTCTCGGGCTCCTTCGCCACCTGATCGCGCAGGTCCTCGACGCTCGACGCGAGCATCGGGATCGCCATCGCGGTGGTCCGTCGCACCGGTGGCGTCGGCGCTTCAACGAACTCCGTGTCGACCTCGCCGAAGCCCGTGGGCTCCTCGACTTCGGGAGCCGCCGTCGCCTCCGTGGGGGCGGCGTCGAGGTCGATGAAGCCCAGGTCTTCTGCCGCCGCGGGGGCGCCCGCCGCCGACGGCTCCTCGATGTCGAGCATCGGAAGCTCGATGTCGGCCACGGGGGTAGGCGTGGTCGCCGCCGGCTCCTCGGCCAGATCGAGCAGCGGGATGTCCATCGGCGCTGCGACGGCGGGCTCGATGCCCATCGTCGTGTCAATGATCGGCAGGTCACCGGGCAGAGCGAGGTCGCGCGCGGACTCCCGTGACGGCGCCTTGACCTCCGCGACCTCGGACAGGTCGAGCTCAGCGAACTCCCCAGCCGTCATCGGCGCCGCTTCATCGGCGGACTCGGGGACGAGCGAAGTCGTCTCGAGGCCGAGCAGTGCGCCCGTGGCGCGGGGTGGAACGCCTGCGTCGAGCGCCGTCGTCTCGATCCCCTCGAGCGCGGTGGTCTCGATCCCCTCGAGCGCGGGAGTCTCGGCAATCTCCGCCGGCGGTGGCTCGACGACCACCGCCTCAACGGATGGCGGCGGCTCCGGAGACTTGGCGACCGGGACGACGGTTGACAGCCGCGTCTTGCGCGGCGGCGTCGGCGCATCGAGGTCGATGAAGATCAGGTCGTCCGTGGCGGCGGCCTTCGTCTCGACCGATCGCCGCGTGGCGGCGCGTGGTGTCGCCGTCGGGTCGATGGCACGAATGCGCTCCTGGGTCGCGTCGGCCTCGGCCGTGCGCCCCGAGTGCTGGTAGAGCTCGAGCAGGCTCGAGAGCTGCTCGATGGCTTCGTCCTTGCGATCCGCCTTGAGCAACTGATCGGCGAGCATCAGCCGAATGTCGTCCTGGTCCGGACAGAGATCCGCGAACTCCTTCAGTGAGCGGAACGCCTCGTCCTTGTTGCCGGCCTTTTGCATCCGGTCGGCGTATTCGAGGAAGTTCTTCTTCGCATCGCCGTTGAACCCCTTGGCGGCGGAGATCTTGCCCAGCTTGTAGTAGACCGACGCGCGCCCCGGCGAAGTGCGCAACACCTTGTTGCACAGCGCAATGGCGTTGTTGAAGAAGCCGCCCTCGGCGTACAGATCCACCGCCCG
This sequence comes from bacterium, assembly GCA_021813725.1. Taxonomy (GTDB): domain Bacteria; phylum Gemmatimonadota; class Gemmatimonadetes; order Gemmatimonadales; family Gemmatimonadaceae; genus PNKL01. The sequence continues at coordinate 4,027 of JAKAJN010000131.1, forward strand.
CTCGTAGAGCGTGACGGCCTCGGCCGTCTCGCTTTGGCGCATCAGGAGGTCGCCCACGCGATTGTAGAGGGCGACCTCGATGTCGGACTCGCCGCCGGCGTCGTAGACGTCAAGGATCTCGCGGTACGCGGCGATCGCCTTGTCGAACTTCTTCGCGACCTCGAAGTCGGCGGCCTTCTTTTTCAGCTTGGCAATGTCAGCCATAGGGGTGCGCGCACGAACCAGACCGAAGAAACAACCTTAGATAGCGGAATTATCCGCTTGGAAAGGTACGCCCCTGCAGGGGAGGATGCCAACGGGGTCGCGTGCGGCCGGGTGACGAGGCCCGGCGCGTGCCGCAGCCCCTTTTTGCGTGCTAAGCGATCGCGCGTGTCGCCTGGAACGCCGGCTTCCCCCGGGCCCACGTGGCGTGGCAGCGATGGTCGCCATACCAGTACGGCAGTTCGCGCACGTCCTCAATGTCGAAGAGCGCAAGATCGGCGGCAAACCCGGGCGAGAGCTGCCCGGTTTCGGCCGCCAGTCCCACGGCCGCCGCGCCATTGACCGTCGCCGCGAGAATGACTTCCGCCACGCTCATCCGCAGCTGGCTCACCGCGAGGGTAAGGACGAGGGGAAAGTTCACGGTGGGTGACGTCCCCGGATTGAAGTCTGACGCCAGGGCAACGGCGGCACCGGCCTCGATGAGCGCGCGCGCCGGGGCCTGTTGCGGCCGGCCGAGGAAGAGCATGGTTCCGGGGAGCAGCGTCGCAACGGTGCCCGCGCCAGCGAGCGCCTTGACGCCGTGCTCGGACACGGCTGCCAGGTGATCGGCACTCGTCGCCCCGAGTTCCGCCGCCAGTTCCGCGGCGCCCGCCGTTTCCAACTCGTCGGCGTGCAGCTTGAGCTGCAGCCCGTAGGTTCGCGCCGCCCCAAGAATGGTGCGCGCCTCGTCGGCGGAGTAGACGCCGGGCTCGCAAAAGACGTCGGCGAAGTCCGCGAGGCGTTCGGCCGAAACGCGCGGGAGCATCTCCTCCACGAGGAGCGCGATGTACTCCTCGCGCGAGCGCGGCGCGGTGCGGTACTCGAGCGGAATTTCGTGCGCGCCGAGGAAGGTGGGGACCAGGCGCACGGGGAGCGCGTCCTGCAGGCGGCGGATCACGCGCAGCGACTTGAGCTCGTCCTCGAGCGTCAGGCCGTACCCCGATTTCACCTCGAGCGTGGTCGTGCCGTGTGCCATCAGACGGCGCACCCGCGGCAGCGCGAGCGCATAGAGCTGGTCTTCAGAGCGCGCGCGGAGGTCGCGCACCGAGCTGTGAATGCCCCCGCCGCGACGGGCGATCTCCATGTAACCCACACCCGCGGCACGCAGCTCCTGCTCTTCGTGGCGCGGCTGTCCAAAGATGCTGTGGGTGTGCGAGTCCACGAGTCCGGGCATCAGGACGCGTCCGCCGCAATCCACGACGTCCGCGCCCGGGTGCGCGGCGCAGATCGCCTCGCGCGGCCCAACCGCGGCGATCCGCCCGTCCTGCACCACAAGCGCGGCGTCGGTGAGCACCTCGAGGTCCTGCAACTCGCGCCCGCGCCGCGCGCGTGCGGGGCCGGCGGCGGTGACGAGTTGGCGAACGTTATCGAAGAGGAGTGGCATTGCGCGGCGATTCAGGATTGGGAACCCGGAGGGCGATGCGGGATCACGATCGACGAACACGAGGAGCGATTGCCTCACAAACCTACCGCGGCCAGACGGCGCGACGCGAGCCGCGAGACCGACCCGCGCTAGGCGATGAGATCCTGAAATCGCGAGAGCGTGAGCGGCGCCTGCGCCTCGCCACGACAGGCGTAGTAGCAGGCATTGCAGGCAATGGGCTTGTAGCCGTCGTATTCGCGCCACGGCTTGTCGGCCGGAAAATCCGGACAGCGCCGTACGAGGCCGTGCGGATCAATGTGGATCGTCGTCTCGCCCGAACGGCACGGCTCCGGCATCTCGTTGCGCAGATAGCGCGGCAACTGCTGCAGGTACCAATCGGAGTTCGTGATCACGCCGCGGTGGCGACGCTTGAACGCGAGCAGCGCGTCCACGAGCTGCTGCACCGGCGCCTGCTGGTCGGCGCGAATGAGATGGTCCCGGCTCCCGTTCTTCATGTCCGTGTAGACGGACAGGTTCACGCCGGCGCCGACCGTCCGGGCGTGCCGCACGATCGGCATGATGTCGTCGAGATTGTCGTCGCGGATCACGGTGTTGAATCGCACCGCCATTCCGCGCGCGCGCAGCTCCGGGACGAGCGCCAGGATCTTCGCCGCCAGGCCCGGAATGCCGCGCTGGACATCGTGCCGATCGTCGAGGTAGTCGAGCGAGATGCTCAACTGGTCGAGTCCCGCCTGCCAGAGCCGTTCGGCACGCTCCACCGTGAGCATGCCGCCGTGCGTGAGCAGCGAGATGTAGCAGTACGGCACGGCGCGCGCGACTTCGGCGACGATCTCCTCGAGGTCGCGGCGCAGCGTCGGCTCGCCGCCGGTGAAGGTGATCATCATCGGGTCGAATCGGCGCGCGGCTTCGACGAACGACGACACTTCAGAGGACCGCACAGACGACGGCGTCTTCCAGTAGTCACACCCGCCGCACGCCGCGTTGCACCGCATGGTCACCTCGAAGTTCACGAGGACGGGGCGACGGGCAAACCGCAGCCGCGCGTACTTGATGGCGAACGGCACGAGGTGCCAAGGTTTGTACTTGGGGCTGAGCATAAGCCAAAACTACTCGGGGGGCGGGGTGCGGGGGCTTGGTGAGAGGGGAGGAGTACGGTGAGGGGGGCGCGACAGGAGGCCTGCCCCCCA
>JAKAJN010000132.1 GCA_021813725.1 bacterium
CAGCGCGTCGTGCACCGGCGTTCCTGCCGCCAGCGACTGCTGTCGCACGTCGCGAATCTCGGCGGCAGTGAGGCGATCGCCGAAGTACGTCTCGAGTGACGGCAGCCGGTCGTGCGCCGGGCGTGACTGCCCCGGCAGATTGAGCAGGCCGCGCGTCATTCCCGTGACGCCCATGCCGATGAGGCCACGCAGGAAGCCGGCGTTGAAGCCGTCGCGCGACCGTTCGGCGATCTTCGCTTCCTCCTCAATCCAGCTCGCGCGTCTGCGCGACACGTACGTGGCCGCGAGGTTTTCCTGAGAGAACGGCTTGCCCGCCTCCGCGAGTTCGATCACGGCTTCGGCGAGCTGTACCCCCGTGGCCCACGCCTCGTCGACACCGGACCCGGTAAGCACATTCGTGCTCCCCGACCCTTCGCCGATGCGCGCAAAGCCGTCGCCCACAAGATGCGGTTCGCCCCGGCGTCCCGCTTCCTGCAGCGTTTTGGCTCCCCACGACCGCAGGGTACTGCCGCGCAGATGCTTCCACAGGCGCGGATGCGTCATCCAGTGCTGCAAGTAGCGGTACGCCGTGCGCGCCGGATTGTCGAACCACGACGGAATGAAGATGCCCGCCGAGGCCATGCGGTCGGGATGCACGTAGAGGAACCCGAAGATCTCCGGTTCCGGGTAGCCGAAGGTGTGCAGCACCGCGCCAGCTTCGAGTTCGCAATCGGGCGCCAGTTCCACCACGGCCTTCATTCCGATGGCCCATTCGCGCTGGTGATGCCCCTTGGGAAAGCCGAATCGCCGATTGAGGTGCTGCCCGACGGGACCGACCGGTCCGTCGCCGACTACCGTGAGCGCGGCGTGCACGTCCATGCCCGGCATGAACGCACCGGTCGGCGCGCCGTTCTTCTCGACGCCCTGATCCACCAGACGGACGCCGATCACTCGATCGCCGTCGAAGAGCGGCTCCTGCACCGGCATGCCGGGCCAGATCTGCACGAGCCCCGAACCCATCACCTGGTTGCCGACCCATTGATTCAGCTGGCCGAGCGAGAAGATCATGCCGTCGTGCTTCTGCAGGAACGGCGGGATCCACGGCAGTGCGACGGCGTGGTCGCTCCACGGCAGCGCGCCCTTTAACGCACCAAGGAACGCGTCGAGCGCCTGAACCCCCGTCGAACGCCGGCTCGCGCCAATGGGATCCTGCAGGTACAACACCTCCTCGTGCGCGACGGGCACCGCCATCGGCACAGTCGCCAGCTCCTCGGCGGAAAACGAGGCCCGAAGACTGCGCGCCTTCGACACGACGCCGGAGACGCCGAAGGAAATGTCATCAGCCCGTTCGTAGCACAGCACCTGCAGGGGCATGCCCGGCATCACGCGGCTCTCGAGCCGCGTGGCGCCGGAGCCGTCCACCATCGCGCGGGAGAGCGTGGTGAGAAACCCACCCGTCGCGGGGCCGAAGCCCACGCAGACGATGTCGGTGTCGAGGGTGGTGCGCATCGCGCTCATCACTGAATTCCGCGGTTCAGACCGGATAATCCAGCACTTCGGGGATCATCACGTGCGTCAACGACTCCGCCGCGCGATCCTTGGCGAGCTTCGAACCGGCGAGAGAAGCATCCACTTGCGTGCGCAGGGCGATGAACGGCGCCACGTCGGCGAACGCATCGTGGACCGCCGTGCCCGCCGCCGGCTCGGCGCGATACCCGAACACCAGCTCGGCGCAGATGCGCGTCGCCTCGCCAGCCGCGGTGGCGCAGTGAATGTGCGCCAGGTCCGAGTAGAACTGGACGAGTCCGTCGATGCCGTCGGCGAGTGCGACATGCTCCGGGCCCCGGGCCTTCAGCTCGAGGACGTCGCGCACGAGATGGTAGCTCGCCACCAGCCACGCCAGCGCATCAGCGAGTGGGTAGGTCACGCCGTGCCGCTGGTTGGAATACAGATCGCGGCCATAGGCATCCTTGGCGGTGGACAGATACTCGCGCGACCAGCGCCACAGTTCCATCGCGGCCGCGAGCGTACCGGCGCCCAGCGAAGGATCATGCGCCGCCACGGCACGCAGGTGCACAATCCATTCCTCGAATTGCCGCACAAAGATCGGGCGCGACATCGTGACGGAGAGCTGGCGGCGCTGCACCACTTCGGGGCCTTCGTAGGTGGCCTCGAGCTGACCGTCAATCCACTTGGTGCCGAGGAAGCCCGGACAGTCTTCGGTGATGCCGTAGCCGCCCATCATGCTGACGGCCTCGCGCATCATGTTCACGCCGTGCCCGGTGTTCCAGAGTTTCGCCGACGGAATCAGCACGCTCGACAGCGACTCGGTGACGATGAACTTCACCACCGGATCCGCCTCGAGTGCGGCCAGGCGTGTCACCTCCTCGGCGGTCGGCTGCGTCTTGAATGACAGCGTCACCAGTTCCAGGGCGTCCGTCTCGCGGGCGCGAAGCGCCTTGAGTTCGGCGCGCCCGCCGGCGATGCCCTGTTGCGAGAGCACCGCCGTCTTGGCCTTCTCGATGGCGTCGTATGTGTCGAGCAGGCGCGCCGTCTCGAAGCCCAGCGACGAACCCGCTTCGCCGGCCGCCCAGACGTCGAGCAGGCGATGCAGGGCGTCCTCCTTCTGCTGCAGCCCCATGTCGAAACGCGGCGTCCCTTCGGTGATTCCGGCGGCGCCACGGAAGCGGCGGCGGTGGTAGCGAATGACCGGCTCCACCGCGGAGAGCAGTTTGGCGGAGGTCATCAGCGCCGGCGTGGCACGTGTGCGCGTGAAGACCGCTTCGATGACGTCGGCGTGGCTGTACGTCGGGACAATCACGCCGTCCTTCACCGAGTAGCCGCCGATGATGCGGCTGGCCGGGACCTGCAGACTGAAGACCGGGTCGCGGGTGGACGAGAGTTGATGCGCGAGCTTCTTCGTCGGGATGCCGCGGTCGAAGATCCCCGGGTCGGTCTCCTCGAGGATGATCATGCAGCTTCCCTTGATTCGCGGGTCGCCGGAATCCACGGCCGCCGTGACGAAGTTGGCGGACCCCATGTTCGTGATGAACCGACCGCGCTTGTCCACCTGCAGGATTGGCTCTTCGCCATCCTTCCACTCATGGACGCGCACGCGGCCACTGAGCACGCCGGTGTCCACCCCCACGTACGGAATGGACTCGGTGAGCGCAAAGGCGCCGCGCCAGATGGTGCGATCTTCGCCGGGCTGCGGCGGCACCGAAGCGGCCATGTACTTCTGCTTCTGCTCCGGGGTTCCGCGTTCGTGAATGGGAGCGAGCGCCAGGGTGTTGGCCATGCTCGATGTGCCGGACCCGGCATCCACCCACGCCAGTTCGAACGCCAGCAAGCCGAGCACGAAGTTCTTGGGCCCTTCGAGGTAGCCGCCGTACTCCGGATCGATGGAGGCGGCCGTGATTCCCGCGGCGTCAAACTCGGTCAGCAGGGCCGCCTTGTCGGCCGTCCACTCGTGGGAATTGCGCGCGCCCTTTGCCACCGCGCGAGCCACCGGGCCGCGCGCCACGGCGCGCGCGGCCTGGACGACCATTTGATAATCGAAGCGATCGGAGAAGCGCCACATGATCTGCCGAACGTCATCCCCCGGCAGCGTCTGCAGCAGTGCCGGGTGATCCTTCGGCGAGGCGTCCTTGTGCATGATGCCGGTCCCTGTCAGAAAAGTCCTCAATCCGGACGCAGCCACAGGCACTGGCGTGGCGCAGGGCGCACGCGTCAGGGCGACTGCCGGCGGTTCGGCGGGGGGCGGCAATGCATCTACCGTGATGCGGCAAGAAAGATGCCCACGGTGCACGCTTCGAGCCAGCGGTTTGGTGCGCCGCGTCGGCTTCCGTGTCGCGAGACTCGGCCGCACCTTCCACTGGCCATGCCAACGCCTCCCGATCCCATCGGTCAGCCCCAGTGGCCGCCTCCGGCGGGCCCCTCCGCCGGCGTCAGCTTCGCCCGGGGGTTGTGGCGGGTGGCGGCAGCCGATGTGTCGGCGGGAAACCAGGCGAAACTGCTCCGCGATGGCGCAGCGGCGTTCGAGGCCATGCTTGCCGTGATGCAACAGGCACGGTACACGCTCGACCTCGAGTGCTACATCTTCCGCGGCGCCGACGAGGTGGGGCAGCGCTTTGTGCGCGCCCTGCTCGACGCAGTGCAACGCGGCGTGCGGGTGCGCTTGCTGGTGGACTGGATCGGTGGACGCGGCACGCCACGGCGTGTCTGGCGGACGCTGCGCGCCGGGGGCGTGGAGGTGCGCATCTTCAGCCCGCTCGGATTTCGCGCGTGGCTGGGTCTTCTGCCGCGGGATCATCGCAAGGTGCTCGTGGCGGATGGCAAGATTGGGATCACCGGTGGCATCGGCATCGGCGAAGAGTGGCGCATGGGTTCGGTCGGCCCCAAACGCCGGCCATGGCGCGACACTGCCGTGCAGATCCACGGCCCAGCCGCCGAAGCGATGGAGCGTGCCTTCGACACGATGTGGCTGCGCGCCGTCGGGCACGGACCGACGCGCCGCCAACAGCGGCGCATGGTGCGCGCGGCGCGCAACTCGTGGATGGACTTTGCCGACGCCGCACCGTCGCTGATCGGCATCGTCGAGGGAGAACCCGGGCGCTTTCGCATCTCGCGCGCCCTTGAAGTGCAGGCCTCCGCGGCGCGCGAGCGGCTCTGGATTGCCACCGCGTATTTCATTCCCGCCTTCGGCGTCGTCGAGTCGCTCAAGGGCGCTGCCCGCGACGGCGTGGATGTGCGGGTGCTGGTCCCCGGACGCAACGACCACGCCTGGGTGAACAGCTACGCCGCGAGCTACTTCCCGTCGCTCCTGCAGAATGGCGTGCGCATCTGGGAGTGGCAGGGCGAGATGATGCATGCCAAGTCCACGGTGATGGATGGCGTGATCACCCGCATCGGCTCCACCGATTTCAATCCACTGGGCGCCGCCATCAACTACGAACTCGATGCGATCATCGGCGACCGGGCGTTCGGCGCGCAGGCGGAGGCAATGTTTCTCGCCGACCTCGAGCACTCGAAGGAAGTGAAGCGCCAGCCGTCGCGGCTCTCGCGCGCCCTTACGAGTGCGCGGCGCGTCGCAGGCGGTCGTTGACGCCCGCCCACTCGGCGCTGTCGGGCGGTTGTTCGATGCAGATCACCTCGCAGTCCGCGTCATCCGCAGCGTGCAGGGCGGCGTACAGGGCGCGCGCATAGCCCGGCGGATCGGCGGGAAGACGCTGCACGTGCGCCGCACGGGGACTGCTCGCGACAATGACCACTGCCCCGACGCGACGGCCCGACGTCGCCGCGCTCGCAATCGATGCTGGCACGTGTTCTGGCGGCACCAGGAGCAGTTGCGCCTTCGGGGCGTAGTGCCGGTCAAGCATTCCTGGCGATGGACGTGCCTCCGTCGCGTTCGCCGCGGGCGCGGGATCACGCAGCGGTGCGTCAAGGACGCGTTCGAGATCCACGCGATGCAGCGTGCCCGGGCGCAGCAGCGCGGGTGCGTCGGATGACAAGTCCACCACCGTGCTCTCAATACCGACCGGCGTTGCACCGCCGTCGAGCAGCAGGTCGACGCGATCGCCGAGTGAGCGGGCCACGTGGTCGGCGGTGGTCGGGCTCACCTCGGTGAACCGGTTGGCACTCGGCGCCGCAATCGGACATCCGGCGGCCGCGATCAATGCGAGGGCCACGGGATGCGCGGGCATCCGGACGGCCACGGTATCGCGGCCGGCGGTGAGCGCAAGCGGAACATGCGCGGCGCGCGGCAGCACGAAGGTCAGCGGACCCGGCCAGTACTGCGCCGCGAGCCGCGCCGCCCCATCGGGCCAGCGCGTCACCAGTGACATCGCGTCCTCGATGCTCGCGACGTGGGCAATGATGGGATTGTACGAGGGGCGCCCTTTTGCGGTGAAGATGCCAAGCACGGCGCGTTCGCTGAGCGCATCGGCGCCCAGGCCGTAGACGGTCTCCGTGGGAAAGGCGACGAGGCCACCGCGCCGGATCACCTCGGCCGCGGCGGCCATCGTCGCCGGCGACGGATGGTGCGGGTCCACCGCGTATCGTATCACGCCTGGCTGGCCACGCGCGCGCACTCCGCCAGCACTGCCGCGCCAATGAACACCGCCCCTTCGGCCGCCTGGAAGCGCGGGGAATGCGCCGCGATACGCTCGCCGCCTTCCTCGCGAGCGCCGATGCGCAGGAAGCAACCGGGCATCTGCTCGAGATAGAAGGCGAAGTCCTCGCCGCCCATGTTGGTGGTGCCAAAGGGAACGACGGCATCCGCGCCGAGCACGCTGCGGGTCGCGGTAGCGGCCCACCGGGCGCCGTCGGGTGAGTTGATGACCGGCGGCGTGCGGTGCCCCCACGCCACATCGGCCTCGAGGCGATACGCAGCCGCCACACTGAAGGCGAGACGATCCACTTCGCCGACAATCAGGTCGCGCGCGGCCGGCGTCGTGGCGCGCACCGTGCCCTGCAACGACGCCGATTCGGGAATGATGTTGGGTGCGGAGCCCGCCTGCACCATCCCGACGGTCACCACACCGGGCTGGGCCGGATCCAGGCGACGCGAGACAATGGTCTGCAGCGCCGTGACGAGCGCGGCGAGTCCCACAATCGGGTCGGCCGATTCGTGGGGTCGCGCACCGTGCGCGCCGTTGCCGGTGAGCGTGATCGTGAAGGTGTCGGTGGAGGCGGCGAGTGGCCCGGCCTGGGCGCACACTTGCCCGACCTCAAATCGCCGGTCCACGTGTGCGCCGAAAATGGCGTGCACGCCCTGCAGTGCGCCGC
>JAKAJN010000133.1:0-6036 GCA_021813725.1 bacterium
AAGCGCTCGCCGACGCCCTGCAGAATCTGTCCAACGACGAAGTGCAGGTGGAGGTCGTCCAGCGCAGTGTGGGCGCCATCACCGAGAGCGACATCCTGCTCGCCAAGGCCGCCGGTGCCATCATCGTCGGCTTCCACGTGCGCCCGGACAACAAGGCGCGCCAGTCGGCCGAGCGCGAGGGCGTGGACATCAAGCTCTACAAGATCATCTACGAGGCCGTGGCCGACGTGAAGCTGGCCCTCGAAGGCCTGTTGCGTCCCGAGGAGAAGGAGACCGTGCTGGGCGAAGCGCAGGTGCGCGAACTCTTCAAGGTGTCCAAGGTGGGCGTCATCGCGGGCTGCTCGGTGCGCCACGGCATCATCAACCGCCAGGCGAAGCTGCGCGTGGTGCGCGACGGCGTGGAGGTCTACGCCGGCAACATCGGCTCGCTGCGCCGCTTCAAGGACGACGTGAAGGAAGTGAAGGAGGGCTTCGAGTGCGGCATCGGCGTCGAGGGGTTCAACGACCTCAAGATCGGTGACGTGCTCGAGTGCTACCGGATGGAGAGCGTGGCGCGCACGCTGCAGCCGGCCACGGCCGGCTAGGCGCGCGGGAGGGCTGCCGATGCCGCCGCGGGATACGCGCCGCCCCGATCGGGTGGCGGAAGGCGTTCGAATGGAAGTCGCGACGTTCCTTGCGGGGGACGTCAAGGATCCGCGCGTCCGCGCGGCGCTGGTGACGGTCACGGGCGTCGACGTGACGCGCGACTTGGGGCACGCCACCGTCTTCGTCTCCATCCTCGGCAGCGAGGCCAACCGCGAGGCGGCGCTGGAGGGGTTGGCGAGCACGGCCTCGCACCTGCGGGCGCGGGTCGGCCGCGCGCTGCGCCTGCGCGTCGCGCCGGAGATCAGCTTCCGATACGACGAAAGCGTGGCGCGCGCGGCGCGCATCGAGACCCTGCTCGCCTCCGTTCGCCCGGCCGACACCCCAGGCGATGGCACCCCGTCCGACGCCTGACGGTCTCTTGCTGGTTGACAAGCCGGCGGGGGTGACGTCGCACGACGTCGTCAACGTGGCGCGGCGCGCCCTCGGTGAGAAGCGCATCGGCCACGGCGGCACGCTGGATCCCTTTGCCACCGGCCTGCTCGTGCTTCTTGTGGGGCGTGCCACGCGCCTGCTGCAATGGGTGCACGACGAGCCCAAGGAATACGAGGCCGTCGTGCGGTTCGGGGCTGAGACGGACACGGAGGATCTCGGCGGCGTGGTTGTGCGTGAGGCGGCGCTGCCGTCGCGGGCCGCGCTCGAGTCCGCCGTGCCGTCACTGCTCGGCGAGATTGAGCAGGTGCCACCCGCCTACTCGGCCAAGCGGGTGGACGGCCGACGTGCGTACGATCTGGCGCGCGAGGGGCGCGCTCCTGAAATGAAACCGGCGCGCGTGCGCATTGACGCCGTGGCGCTCTCGAGCTTCGAGGGCGAGCCCGAGCGCGTCACCGCCTGTCGCATGCGAGTCACGTGCGGCGGCGGCACGTACGTGCGGTCGCTGGCGCGCGACCTGGCGCGCGCTGCGGGGAGCGCCGCGCATCTCACCGCGCTCCGTCGCCACCGCGCCGGCGTGTTCACGCTCGCGCACTCCGTGCCGCTCGAGCGGATGCGCGACGGCAATCCCGTGGTCCTCGCGCCGGCCGTGGATGCGCTCGAGGGGTATCCCCACCAGGCACTCACGCCGGACGAGGTGGCCAGCGTGGTGCGCGGCATCGATGTCGAGGCGCGCGTCGCCGGTGCGCACGCGGCCCTGCTCGACTCGGGAGCTGACGGCGCCGAAGGTGTGCTCGTGGCGTTCGCCGAACGCCGCCCCTCGGAACGCGGCGAGCGCTGGCAGCCGCGGGTGGTGATGCGCGATGGCTGAGCGCATGGACTGGCACGTCGAGTCGGGGCTTCCGCCCGACGTGACGGGGACGGTGCTGACGGTCGGCACCTTCGACGGCGTGCACGCCGGCCATCGCCTGGTGCTCGAGCGACTCGCCGCGCGCGCCGCGGCCACCGGGCTGCGTAGCGTGCTCGTGACCTTCGAGCCGCATCCGCTCGAGGTGGTGAACCCCGCCAATGCGCCCCACCTGCTCACCGTGGGCGACGAGAAGATCGAGGTGCTGGCCGAAAGTCAGCTCGACTACCTCGCCGTGCTCCCGTTCACGCCATCGCTCGCCCAGTACGACGCTCCCACCTTCGTGGATGCCGTCCTGCGCGAGCGCTTCGGCATGCGCGAACTTCTGATTGGATACGACCACGGCTTTGGACGCGGCCGGTCCGGCGACGCCACGGTGCTGCGCCAACTCGGCGAGGCAAACGGCTTCGGCGTCGAAGTGGTGCCGCCGGTGCTCGGGCCCGACGGACGGCCGATCTCGTCCACGTCCATTCGACGCGCGATTGCCGGTGGTGACCTCGAGCGTGCGGCTGGCGCGCTGGGTCGCTACTACGGGGTCTCCGGTGTCGTGATCGAGGGCAAGGGCAGGGGGCGCACGCTGGGCTTCCGAACCATCAACCTGTCGTTTCCTCCGCCGCGCAAGCTGCTCCCTCCGGATGGCGTGTACGCGGTGCGCGTCTGCACCCCGCTTGGCGCGTTCGGGGGAATGATGAACCTCGGCGGCCGGCCGACCTTCGGCGATCCCGTGCGCACGCTCGAGGCCCATTTGTTCGACACCGCGCCCGATCTGTACGGTCGCCGCGTGCGCGTGGACCTCGTGGCGCGTCTGCGTGAGACCCGCGCGTTCGAGAGCCCGGAGGCCCTGATTGAACAGCTGGCGCGCGACGAGAAGGCGGCGCGATTGCTGCTGGTGGACGGCTAAGGCAACTCGTTGTCAGTACGGAAGATGATTGACTAGACCGCGTCTGCGGACTACTCTTCAAGGTTTCGCATAAACCCTTTGCCATTTCCGGCAATGACCAACCTGAAGTACCGGCTGATTACCATCGCGCTGCTCATCGTCGCGTCGGCGTGGGCGCTCTATCCGCGCACCGTGGTGGAGCGCGTGAAGCGCAACGGCGTCACCGTCCTCGACACCGTCACCCGCCTCCCGTTGAAACTTGGACTCGACCTTCAGGGCGGCATGCACCTGGCGCTCGAGGTGGACGAGTCGAAGGGGGCCGTGACCGACAAGGGCGAGGCGCTCGATCGCGCGCTCAAGGTCGTGCGCACCCGCATCGACGAGTTCGGCGTCGCCGAGCCCATCGTGCAGAAGGTGGGCAACGACCGCATCATCGTCGAGCTGCCGGGCATTGACGATCGCGAACGCGCCGCGGACATCGTGCAGAAGGCGGCCTTCCTGCAGTTCCAGATCACCGACAAGACGCAGGCGTTCGAGAAGAGCGTCGCGCGCCTCGACGGCATCCTGAAGGAGAAGGGGATTGTCGCCGCCGCGAAGACCGGGACCGCACCGGCGGCCGAGAAGGCCGCGTTGCCGAACCTCTTCGCCGTTGGTGACAGCGCCAAGAAGACCGCCGGCGACAGCACGAAGGCCGACACCGTCGCCGCGTCCAACGGACCGTTCGCTACCAAGGTGGCGAAGGCGCCGGGCGGCGATCCGGGGATGTACATCGTGGCCGAATCGGATCGGGATGAGATTGACACGTATCTCCAGCACCCCGACATCCAGGCCGCGCTGCCCCCGGGCAAGCAGCTCAAGTGGGGCGCCGACACGCTCTCGGTGGGCACCAAGGCGTATCGCGGGCTCTACATGCTTGATGCGCGGCCGATCATCACGGGGGAGTACCTCACGGACGCGAAGCCGAACACCGTCCCGGGGGAAGGGACGATCGTCGAGTTCCAGCTGAACAATGAGGGCGGGCGCCGCTTCAAGAGCGAGACGGGCAAGCACGTGCGCGACTACATGGCCATTGTGCTTGACGACAAGGTGATGTCGGCGCCGGTCATCCAGAGCGCCATCGGCACACGCGGCCAGATCACGATGGGCGGCTCCGGGCTGCAGGCGGCGCAGGACCTCGCGCTCGTGCTGCGCGCCGGCGCTCTGCCGGTGCCGCTGAAGGTCGCCGAGACGAGTTCCATCGGCGCCTCGATGGGCCAGGACTCGATTCAGAAGGGCATCACGGCGCTGATCGTCGCGGTGGTCGTCGTGATTCTCATCATGGTGGTGTACTACCGCTTCTCCGGCCTGATGGCGGTGGGCGGGCTGGTGCTGTACGTGCTGTACACGCTCGCCGCGCTCGCCGGGTTCCATGCCACGCTCACGCTTCCCGGCCTCGCCGGCTTCGTGCTCGGCATCGGCATCGCGGTCGACGCCAACGTGCTGATCTTCGAGCGCATCCGCGAGGAGCTCGACCACGGCAAGAGCGTGCGCACCGCCATCGAAGAGGGCTTCAAGCACGCGATGACGGCCATCATCGACACGAACGTCTCCACGGCGCTGACCGCGCTGGTGCTGTACCAGTACGGCACCGGTCCGGTGAAGGGCTTCGCCGTCACGCTGATCGCCGGTCTGGTGGCGACGCTGGTCGCCTGCGTCTTCTCCGTCCGCACCTTCTACCTTGTCTGGCTCAACCGCAACCGCGGCGTCGAGTCGCTGAGCATCTGATGCTGCGCATCCTCCACGGTACCAACTTCGATTTCATCAAGTGGTGGCGCACCGCCGCCGTCTTGACGATCGCGTTCATCCTGATCGGCGTCGGCTCCGCGCTGTTCCAGGGCGGCTTCCCGTACTCGATCGAGTTCACAGGCGGCACCTTGATGCAGGTCTCCTTCGACAAGGCGCCGGATGTCGCCAAGCTGCGTGCGACGCTCGACGCGGCGGGCATCAAGGGGGCTGAGATCACGTCGTATGGCTCCGACCGCGACTTCGCCATTCGCGCGCAGGGCGCCGAGCAGGTGGCGGCGCAGGCGGCGGGCGCCGAGAAGGTGGCCTTGCAGATCGAGACCGCACTCAAGCGCGCCTTCGGTGACAACCAGTTCAAGGTGCTGGGTGCGTCGTCCGTGGGCCCCCGCGTTGGCGGCGAACTGCGGCGTGGCGCGATCATTGCCATCCTGATTTCGTTCCTCGTGACGCTCGCCTACCTGGCGTGGCGTTTCGAGTGGCGCTTCGGCCTGTCGGCCGTGCTCGCCACCGCGCATGACATCCTGACGACCATCGCGTTCATCAAGCTCTTGCACCTCGAGATCTCGCTGACGGTCATCGCGGCCATCCTGACGGTGATCGGCTACTCGCTGAACGACACCATCATCATCTTCGACCGCGTGCGCGAGAACCTGCACAAGAACCGCAAGATGCCGTTCTACGACCTGCTCAACCTCTCGGTCAACGAGACGCTGCCGCGGTCGATTCTGACGCACGCCACGACGCTGGCGGCCACGATCTCGCTGCTCATCTTGGCCGGCGAGGTCATCCGTCCGTTCGCCTGGGTGATGTCGTTCGGCATCTTCACCGGCACGTTCAGCTCCATCTACGTGGCGTCGCCGATTCTGATGTGGGTGGAGAACAAGTATCCGCGCAAGAACGAGGCGCGCAGCGGCACGCGCGCGGTCGCCGCACGGCCGTAGTCGTACGTGCGACGCAGTAGTGACAGGGGCGCTCCGGAACCGGGGCGCCCCTGCTTGTTCTGGTGTTTCTCGGTGGTCTGGCTGTTGTCTCGCTGTTGTTTCTCTGTCGGCGATCCGCCGACGGCCCTGTAAAGACTGCTGCGCTGGGCACCACCCGGTTCCTCCCCCTAGATTCCTCCCGATGCCGGCCTTTGTGGATTCGCACTGTCATCTCGCGGATCCGGCGTTCGACGCCGATCGCGAAGACGCCGTCGCCCGGGCGCGCGCCGCGGGCGCGCGCGCGCTGGTCTGCATCGGCGAGTCGCCCGAGATGGCCGTGCGCGCCCGAGGCGTGGCCGCGCGCCACGCCGGCTTCATCTTCCACACGGCGGGAGTGCATCCGCACGACGCGGCGACCTTCGATGCCCGCCGCGATGTGGAGGCGCTTCGCGCCGAGGCCGCGGTGGGTGCCGTGGCCCTCGGCGAGTGTGGCCTCGACTACCACTACGACAACTCGCCGCGCGACCAGATCG
>JAKAJN010000133.1:6046-6746 GCA_021813725.1 bacterium
CGCGGCGCAATTGTCACTCGCGGCCGAGCTGCACCTCCCCGTGGTTGTCCATTCGCGCGATGCGGCCGACGACACGGCGGCGATGGTGCGCGAGGCGGGCGAAGCCGGCGTCTCGGGCGTGATGCACTGTTTCGCCGGCCCTCCAGCGCTCGCCGAGGTCGCGCTCGCCGCCGGCTGGTACCTCTCGTTCGCCGGCATCATCACCTTCAAGAAGTTCGCCGACGACGCGCTGTTGCGCCTGCCGCCCGCCGACCGCCTGCTTGTTGAGTCCGACGCGCCGTACCTCGCGCCCGTCCCCTATCGGGGCAGGCGCAACGAACCCGCATTCGTCCTCCAGACCGTCGCGCGCCTCGCCGAAATCCGCGGGCTCAGCGTCGAGCGCATGGGCGCCGTAGTTACCGAGAATGCCAGTAGGTGTTTCCGCCTCCCATCCTAGCGCCAGATCTTCCGTCTACCGTCCTCCGTCTTCCGTCGCTTTCCGCCCACTCCAATCTCCGCCCTGCCTCCATATGCCTCACGATCCACATATCGTCGTTCCCACGGACATCGAGATCGCCCAGCGCGCGAAGTTGCGTCCCATCGTCGACGTCGCGGCCGACCTCGGCCTCGGTGAGGACGACATTGACCTGTACGGCAAGTACAAGGCGAAGATCTCGCTCGAGGTGACCCAGCGTCCACCCAAGGGACGGCTCGTGCTCGT